>JAHFRA010000064.1 GCA_023259035.1 Gallionella sp. | reverse complement strand
GCTCGTGGTAGCGTCAGCACTGATAACCAGTCTCGTTGTCGAGATCAAATGGGTTCTGGTCAGGCTGTGGCACACATCATTTCCCCCCCATGGTATTTTGCACCGGGGTGATTTCCAGCAAACCCTGCATGGTTTTCTCCACCATGGCTACCGCATCCGGCGCCTCTATCTCCATCATCTGATCGATTACCCAGTACTTATCCTTTTCACCAACGATACCGAGCATGCAGTGCGCGAGGTAACGCAAGAAGGAAAACGATGGACCGTCGCTGCCATATTCGAATTCGGCATACTCCCCGGCGCGCTGGTTAAGCTGCCCGATGAAATTGCCCTTATGCTCGCTGACTTCGCCACCGAGCAACTCGCCCCGGTTTTCAGCCAGGGTTTCTGCGACCCGTTTCGCAAGCGCCGTGGTAAATGCAACTCGCGCCTCAGCACTGAGGCGGCCATATGCAATCCGGTCTGCGACCTGCACCAGAAAAATCAGGAACTCGGAAAGAAAAGCAAAATACTGTTCACCGACAGCGACATCGAAATCGGCCTTGCGCGTATTCTTGAGCGCATTCTGGCCAATGCGCCAGATGATGAAGGCAGCCGCTCCAGCAATCTCCTGCGGAGCCTTCTCCCCACTCTTGAACCATTTACTTTTAATGCGCATTGGGAGCTTTTCCAGGCTAGCAATGCTGGCCTATTCGAATCAAGTCTTCTGGATATAAAACTCGTAATCGTCAGCGGCAATCTTGACCGTATTGAGCAGCTTCATTCCAGTTGTGGCTGCCCAACTGGTGATGTCTGCATGAACTCCGGGGCAATTACTGACGAGCTTCAACACTTCTCCCGCCTTCATGCCGTTCAATAATTTCTTGGCCTCGATGATCGGCCCCGGGCACGCGACGCCCCGGATATCGAGCAGGACATTGGCCTTGATTGTTTTCTTTCCCTTGCCCTTCATGATGTAATAACCGGTGCCGCCTTCGGGTATCTGCTCTGCCTTCAACACCTGGTTGCCCGTTTGCCTGGCCCATGCGAAGAGGTCATCCTGGGTGCCGGGGCAGTCGGATACCAGCAGCAGTATCTGCCCCTCCAGCAAGTCGTCTACCAGCTTCTTGGCGCCCAGCAACGGCGCGGGACAGGTCAGCCCTTTCAAATCCAGAACTGCGTTGGCGTGTATGTCTTGTGTGCTCATTTTAGATTCCCATGTGTGGTTTTTTGCTTGGAAACTAGTATCCGCCTTTGCCCAGAGGTTGCGTTAACCCGGCAACTTTCGCCCCCTGCTTTGCCGGCCCCAGCGGGAAGAGGTCGTAAAGCGCCTTGCTATCGGCTTCCGGCCAAAACTCCTGGACACCCTTCAGCATGTTGCGGAAATTCGGTGTGTGGCCATGCTCGCGATATTGATCCCGTAAATAATTGATGACCTGCCAGTGCGCTGGAGTCAATTCAATTCCCTCTGCCGCCGCAATAACGCTGACGGCTTCATCGCTGTAGTCGGACTCCAGCAAATAACCCTCAGCGTCGGTTTCAAGTTCTTTACCTGCAATGACATATGACATTCTTCACCCCCTGTGTGCTAATCCAATCCTGAAATAGTCTTGTATGGAACAAAAATTCCGCAGCCATAATGGCGCTTGCCACCGAGTCCCGCCCGCTGTATTTGCAAGGATGCATCCGGCTTGAGATCGTGCAATACAAGGCTGTAACCGGCAACCGACTGCTTTGCGCCCGTTACCGTATTGCGTTTGCCGCAGATCAGCTTGCAGACAACCCCCATCTCCCGCAATTGGTCAGCCATGTCGGCGAGGAATGCTTCTTCCTCGCTGTTGCTTTCCACCAATTGCGCATGCAGCGTCGGATGCGGTTGCAGCAATTTTTCTTTGGCCTTGCCTATCCGCAACGCGCTCCCTCCGGCATCAAGCTCCTGCCCGCACAACTGCATGGCTTGCGGCGCAAGTTTGGTCGGTAAACGCAATACCAGTTTGGTGCGTTGCGGCAACAACATATTTTCTCCGTTGGCCGCCGCACGCAATGGGAGGATTCCCGCATACTTTTCTGCATCCAGCCAAGGCAGGCAACGCACGACTTCGTCCCACAATGCAAACACATAACCCGCAGGAATAAAACTGCCTTTCAGGTCGAAGGCGATATCGAGCATGTCCGGCGCCTTATTGCCCAATCGTATCCAGCTTCTGTGAAGCTACCCACTGCCGCATCGCATCGCCCCAGCGCTGCGCCGTCGCCGGATCAATATCGAAAATCGTAAAGCGCCGTCCTTCGCGGATACGGATACGCAGCAAGCTCATTCCATCCTCTGCATGATCAATTTGCTGCAACTCTATTTCCTGATTGCCCAACGGTATCCTGAATTTATCCAGTTCGCTTATCTGCGCCATTTCCCCTCCATTTTTTCTCCTGCGCCATACTTCACAAGCCACCATTTCTGGTGTAGTTTCACAGGCCATATTGCGCAATACAATGCATCGCAGTCTATAGCCACCACGGGGAACAATAAGGTAACACTAAGGGATTATTTTCACACCCCCCATTAGGGCTATTTAACATACATGGCGGATGAGTCATTATTCTTCAGCGAATTTATTGAACCGGCTATCACCCTGAAGGCTTAAAACAGGGATAAACAAGATTGGCAGGATTTTATTTTCATCCTGTTTATCCTGTACATCCGTGCGAATGATCTTAAGATTTAAAGTTGAGCTAACTGCTGTCTGGGCTACCTAATTGAAAGGAAGATTCATGGCTAAAAAATTACATGACACACCGAATCTTGATCAGCTAGAAAGCGGCCCTTGGCCCAGCTTTGTGACGGGGATCAAGCGTCTTGCACAGAATAACGATATGGCAGTCGACCTGCTCGGCCAGCTCGAAACCTCATACCGCACCAGAAAGGGCTACTGGAAGGGCGGCACAGTCGGCGTCTACGGTTATGGCGGCGGCATTATTCCGCGCTTCACCGAACTCAAGGATGACAACGGCGAACCAATTTACAAGGATGCAGCCGAATTTCACACACTGCGCGTGATGCCGCCCCCCGGAATGCACTATACCACCGACGTGTTGCGCAAGATGTGCGACATATGGGAGAAGCATGGCTCCGGGTTGATCGCACTGCACGGGCAGTCCGGCGATATCATGTTCCAGGGCGCAACGACGGATAACGTGCAGAAGGCGTTCGATGAAATCAACGAGATGGGTTTCGACTTGGGCGGCGCAGGCCCCGCAGTGCGCACCTCGATGTCCTGTGTCGGTTCAGCCCGTTGCGAACAGTCCTGCTTCGATGAGGCGAAAGCGCACCGCGCCGTGGTGAACACTTTTCTCGACGACATGCATCGCCCCTCTCTGCCGTACAAATTCAAGTTCAAGTTTTCCGGCTGCCCGAACGACTGCATGAACTCGATCCAGCGCTCCGACATGGCGGTCATCGGCACCTGGCGCGACAACATACGCACCGATGAAGTACTGGCCAAAAAATGGTTCGTAAAACACGGGCAGGACGAACTGGTGAACGATATCGTCGCGCGTTGCCCGACCAGGACATTCCAGCTCAAACAAATCAAGGACGTCAGGAAGGGCGAGCACATCTCCAGCGTGGCGGTCAACGACACCCATGCAATCGAGATCGACAACAAAGACTGCGTGCGCTGCATGCATTGCATCAACGTCATGACCGGCGCGCTGGCGCCCGGAAAAGACAAGGGCGCAACCATCCTGATGGGCGGCAAGCGCACGCTCAAGATCGGCGACCTGATGGGTACAGTGGTCGTTCCCTTCATGAAACTCGAAACAGATGAGGACATGGAGAAGCTGGTCGATCTCGGCCAGCGCACCATCGACTTCTTTGCCGAAAATGCGCTCGAGCACGAGCGCACCGGCGAAATGATCGAGCGCATCGGCCTCGCCAATTTCCTCGAGGCAATGGAGCTTGAGGTGGACCCGAACATGGTTGCATCACCGCGCATGAACCCCTATGTGCGCACCGATGGATGGGACGAGGAAGTCGCAAAAATCAATGCCAGAAAACAATCTGCCACAACACAGGGAGAATAAAATGGCTCAACCGCAAATGCGCCGTGCTATCGAAAGCGGCGTTCCCGATAACAAGCAATACCTGCACCCGCTGCTGGCGAAGAACTATGGCAACTGGAAATATCATGACCGCCCCCGTCCCGGCGTCCTGCACCACGTGTCGCACAGCGGTGACGAGGTATGGACGGTGCGTGCCGGCACGCAACGGCAGATGGATATTCATACTATCCGCAAACTGTGCGACATCGGCGACCAGCTTGCCGAGGGGCATGTTCGCTTTACCATCCGTTCGAATATCGAATACATGGTATCGAGTGCAGACAAGGTCGGTCCGCTGGTCGCCGCACTCGAAGCGAACGGTTTTCCGGTGGGTGGCACGGGAAACTCGATATCGATGATCGCCCATACCCAAGGGTGGCTGCATTGCGATATTCCGGCCACCGATGCATCCGGTGCAGTCAAGGCGTTGATGGATGAGCTCATTGAGGATTTCAGGCATGAGGAAATGCCCAACCGCGTGCGCCTCTCCACCTCTTGCTGTGAAATCAACTGCGGCGGGCAGGCCGACCTCGCCGTCATCATCCAGCATACCAAGCCACCGAAAATCAACCACGACCTCGTCGCCAACATTTGCGAGCGCCCGTCTGTAGTGGCGCGCTGCCCGGTGGCGGCGATTCGCCCGGCGATGGTGAACGGCAAACCATCCCTGGAAATCGATGAGAGCAAATGCATGTGCTGCGGTGCCTGTTACCCGCCATGCCCGCCGATGCAGATCAATGATCCGGAACACTCGAAACTCGCCATTTGGGTAGGCGGAAAGAATGCCAATGCCAGAGGCAAACCGACCTTCATGAAAATGGTCGCATCGGGACTTCCCAACAACCCGCCGCGCTGGCCCGAGGTCAGTGCCATGGTGAAAAACATCCTGTACACCTACAAGGCCGACGCAAGGCCCTGGGAACGCATGGCCGACTGGATCGAGCGCATCGGCTGGCCGCGCTTCTTCGAGAAGACCGGATTGCCTTTTACCAAGTACCTGATTGATGACTGGAGAGGCTCGCGCGCCAACCTCAACGCTTCGACGCACATCCGTTTCTGACGGGAACACACAACATGAAATTCGGCATTGTCATCAACGAGGGGCCCTACCAGCATCAGGCAAGCGATTCGGCTTACCTGTTTTGCAAGGCTGCGATCGAGAAGGGACACGAGGTCTGGCGCGTTTTCTTCTATCACGATGGCGTCAACAATGCCACGCGGCTGACCGAGCCGCCGCAGGATGACCGCAACATCGTGAACCGCTGGAGCAAACTGGCCGAGGAGCACAAAATCGACCTCGTCGTCTGTGTTGCAGCGGCCTTGCGGCGCGGCATCAGGGACGAAAACCTGGCGCAGGGGTTCCGCATTTCCGGCCTCGGGCAACTGGTTGAAGCAGGGATACAGACCGACCGCATGATTGTTTTCGGCGATTAATCATGAATCTCGCGAAGCGATTCGTTTGCCCTTTCTCCCGCTTGCGGGGGAAAGTTGGATAGGGGGAAACGGGCATGGGGAGTTTCATTATCAGAGGGCGGCATCTTTGCTATGCCCGTTAGGAAAAAGCGATGAGCGATATCAAGAAATTCATGTTCGTCAACCGCAAGGCGCCCTACGGTACGATTTACGCGCTCGAGGCGCTGGAAGTCGTGCTCATCACCGCCGCATTCGATCAGGATGTGTCGCTGGCATTTATCGACGATGGCGTTTACCAGTTGAAGAAAGGCCAGCAGACCAAGGGCATCGAAACCAAAAACTTCTCCCCTACATACCGTGCGCTGGAGGGCTACGATGTTGAAAAACTCTATGTCGAAAAAGAGTCGCTGGAAGCGCGCGGCCTGACCGAGGAAGACCTGCTGGTGGACGTTACCGTGCTGGGCAGCAAGGAAATGG
>JAHFRA010000046.1 GCA_023259035.1 Gallionella sp. | reverse complement strand
CCATTTTTGCGCCACTCGTATGCGCCGATCATTCCCTGCAAGCCGCGCAGCGATGCGACGTAGGGTTGGGCTTCCGTTGCGGCGCCATACGCTTCTATGCAAGCCTGATGCACATCGGGGGCGCGGCGCAACGGGATGCTGTGGTCTGCATTGAACGGTATCAGCAGCAAACCCAGAGTGCGGGCGCGCTGCGATTGGGCGAGGCGATGCAGATGAAAGGCTTCAGTAGGTGTGGCGGGAATTTTTTTGTTTTTGCGTTCGCGCGGCTTTTCATTGGCGCGCCGGGTCATCGCCTGCAGCAGTTGGCGCGCGTTCTGAAAATCACCGCGCCACAGCAGCGCGGTGCCCTCGCAGGCCAAGCGGTATGCGGTGTCGGCGGTCATGCGGTCGTCGGCGATCACCACGCGCTTGGGCGGCGACGTGCCGCTTTCCGAGCGCCAGCAGGCGGATTTTTCCTGGTCCGCTTCGATCCAGCGAATCACCGGGCAGTTGATAGCAGAACCGGTGCTCATTACCTGCCCTCTTCTCTCTTGAGTTGCTGGTAGCGCAGCTTGGCGGCGTGGTCGTCGCGCGCGGCATCTATTTCACGTATGACAGAGCGCAGGTCGGCCGGCTTTTCGTTTTGTTGAAAGCGGCCAGTCAACAGTGTGTCGGTAAATAAATCGCCGCTTTGGTAGAGCGCCCAAATTTCCTTGCCGTACTGGGTGGTCAGCAGTGCGGGGGCGAACTGGCCGAAGTAATTGGCCAGATTTTCCACGTCGCGTTCCAGCATGCGGCTGGCATTGTTGTTTGCGGCGGCATCCACCGCCTGCGGCAGGTCGATGATGACCGGCCCGTTGCTGTCGACCAGCACGTTGAACTCGGACAGGTCACCGTGGACGATGCCGGCGCACAGCATCAGCACGACCTGCCTGATCAGAAAGGCGTGAAATTCCAGTGCCTGATGTTCGGTGAGTTCCAGATCGTTGAGCCTCGGGGCCGGTTCGCCATGCTCATCCGACACCAGCTCCATCAGCAGCACACCCTCGTAAAAGTTATAGGGGTGCGGCACGCGCACACCGGCTGCGGCGAGCTTGTACAACGCATCGACCTCGGCGTGCTGCCAGGCCGCTTCCTGTTCCTTGCGCCCGTAGCGCGAGCCTTTTTCCATCGCGCGGGCCTGGCGGCTGTTCTTTATCTTGCGGCCTTCGGTGTAGTGAACCGCCTGATGGAAGCCGCGCTGGTTGGCCTCCTTGTAAACCTTCGCGCAGCGGATCGTGTCGCCGCACTGGACGACATAGACCGTCGCTTCTTTGCCGCTCTTGAGCTGGCGCAATATCTTGTCTATCAGGCCGTCTTCGACGAGCGGTTCGATTCTTTTCGGGATTTTCATTGGTTATAAGGGGTAATTAGCCCGTGATGTCTCAACTTGCTACATTTGTTGAACAAATTCGTAGCCTGGATGCAGCGCTAGCGGAATCCGGGGTATCGTCATTTATTCCCGGATTGCACTGCGTTTCATCCGGGCTACCTGTTTGTTTCTGGCTCATCCGGGTTAGTCATACCTGGCGCCTGCCTGAGCATCGCTACGCGTGACTCGGGCGTTTCGAGGCTGATGCGCCCCAGCTTGCCGGCGCGGTATTCCGTCAGCAGGATCATCGCCGCTTTTTCCAGGTCCGCTGCGCCGCCCCCGCCTTTCAGCAGGCAGCCGCGTTTTTTTGCGACCGCTTCGATCACGCCGATGCTGTCCAGTCCCGCCACATCCAAATTAAAGCGCTCGGCGAGTTGTGCGGGGTAGCGTGCCAGCAGAATGTTGGCAAGATGCTCGGCGATCTCTTCCTCGATGACGGCGTTGCGGCCGATGGCGTGAATCGCGGCGAGTACCAGACCGTCTTCGGGGTGTTCGATCTTCGGCCACATCAGGCCGGGCGAGTCGGTGAGCGTCATGCGCTCGTTCAGGTTGTGGCACTGCTGCGACTTGGTCACGGCGGGCTCGTCGCCGACATTGGCGACGCGGCGTTTGAGCAGCATGTTCATCAGCGTGGATTTGCCGACGTTGGGGATGCCCATGATCATCATGCGCAGCGGCTTGTGGGTGCTGTCGCGGTGCGGCGCGAGCGGCTGGCACAGCTTGGGCACCTTGGCCGCGTCGCTAGCGCTCTTGCAGCTCAACGCGACGGCTTTTACCCCTTCCTGTTTGTTGTAGAAATCCAGCCAGGCCTGCGTGACAACGGGATCGGCGAGGTCGGCCTTGTTGAGGATTCTCAGGCAAGGGCGCTGGCGCTGCTCGCGCAATTCCCGGATCATCGGGTTGCTGCTCGCTTCCGGCGCGCGCGCATCCAGCACCTCGATGACGACATCGATGAACTCCATGGTCTCGGCCGCTTTTCTGCGCGCCGAGGTCATGTGACCGGGGAACCACTGTATCGACATTTGACAGGGACTTTTTGATTAAAGACGGATTCTACTCTGTGCCGGATATTTGACGATGGGCAATTGGCACAATATGCTGCACCATCGCATTCAGATAGACTTGCATTGCCGTGCGAAAAAAGGCGCCCGACTGAAACGGATTAACTCATCCCGATAATTTGGCGGGGCGTAAAAATGGAGACATTATGAACCTGATGTTCTGGAAGAAAAAACCCGAAATCGGGAACGATGCAGAAGATGCGCAGAGGGATTCTTCCATGAATAAAAAAGAGCGAGAGTCGCTAGATTTTGCCGCGGTAAAACAGGACTCCACCGGGAGCAATCCGGAGTCACCCAAACAGGGGGCAGTCGTAAAGACGGGGCTGGTCGCGCGATTGAAGTCGAAATCCACTTCTTTTACGCGACACTTCAGAAAGGCTCCCGCATTTCAAGCCGGGGAAGATTATGCTTCAGATTTCAACGACAGTTCAAAATCCGCCCCTGATAATACTCCCGCCATGAAATCTGGATCGAAACAGTCGGATACGGAAACACCAGCCAGACCCGGCTTGGTCGCGCAAATAAAATCGCAGTTTGCCGCCCTGGTTCTGCGCTTCAAGAAAGTACCAACACCAGACGCGGAGGAAGATCAGGACAAAGGTACGCGCCGCCGTTCAAAAGACGAGTCGAAGGAGACCGAAGAAACTCCGGAAAAACTCGGTCTGGTTGAGCGGGTAAAGTCGAACTTGAGTGCCTTTATTACGCTCCATAAAAAACTCCTGATTATTACCCTGCTGCTTTTATCGCTGATAGGCATCGTATACGCCGCTTGGGATATCATCTTTCCACCGTTAGAAAGGAAACACGGCACGGACAAAACACCTACCCACGAACCGGCGCCACCTGAACAGTCTCAAATCGAATCCGAAGCGCTCAAGAAAAAGAGCGAAGAAGAACAGATGCATACTGAAGCCCCAAAGAAAGACAGTCCTGAACAGACTCAAGCTGAGGCCGAGGCGCTCAAAGAAAAGAACTCCGAAGTGCAGGCACATACTGAAGCTCCAAAGAAAGACAGCCCCGAACAGACTCAAGCTGGGGCTAAGGTGCTCATGAAAAAGAGCGAGGAAGTGTCGGCACGTGCTGAAGCCCCAAAGAAAAATGGCTCTGAACAGGCTCAAGCTGAGGCCGAGGCACTCAAGAGCAAAAGCGAGGACGCGCAGGCGCTGGCTGAAGCCCTAAAGAAAGAGAGTGAGGATACGCAGGCGCAAGCCGAGACACTAAAGAAACAAAGTGAGGCGGCGCAAGCCCGAGCCGAGGAACTCAAGAAAAAGGAAGAAGAAAAAGCCCGAGCCGAGGCACTCAAGAAATCGTCCCGGCAACAGCCGCCTCTTGACTCGTCAGCCAGGCATGCAGGAGGAGGTGCTGCGCCATCCCCGAGCACGGGTGAAGTGACAGTCGGCAGCAAGGATCCCAAGGCCGCTGCCCAGTCGTTAAAAGAAGCTATCGAAGCCATGAATGTCGGCTCGGGGGGGGCTTCCAAAAAGTCTGTCAAATGATTGCTCTGCCCCTATCTGCTCACCGGAATATTTCATGACACTGCTTTCGCTTGATTCCCTGGCGGCTTACTGGTCGATGCCAATCGTCGAAGCCAACATCGTCGTCTTCTTTAACCTGCTCGGCGCGCTGTTGCTGGGCTTGTTGATCGGCTACGAACGCTCATACCACGGGCGGGCAGCAGGGATGCGCACCTATGGTCTGGTGTGCCTGGCCTCTGCGGCGTTGACAGTGATCGTCGGCTATCCCGAGCTCTGGTTCGGCGGTCATAGTCATGTTCCGTCCAACCCGGATGTGACGCGTGTCATTCAGGGCATCGTCACCGGTGTCGGCTTCCTTGGCGCCGGCGTGATCATCAAAGAGGGCTTCACCATCAGCGGTCTGACCACGGCGGCTTCGATATGGACCGCCTCGGCGATTGGCGTGTTGGTCGGCGTCGGTTTCTACGCGGCGGCGATGCTGCTGTCCGTCATGTCGGCCGTCGTGATGATGTGGGTTTCCAAGCTGGAAACATGCTTGCCTTCACGGCACGCGATCGCTGTCGTGTTGAGCTTCCGCCAAGGTTTCGCGCCGAACGAGGAAGAGTTGGGCCGGGCAATGCTGGAACTGGGTTACGAAATCGCGAAAGGCTCACTCGTGATAAGCTTGAACAACAACAAACAGGAGTGGCATTTTTCGGCCATTGCCTTGCTGAAGAATCCCAATTATTCGATTCCTGCCGTTTCTCGGGAGTTGTCCAAGTTCAGCGGGGTGGAGAGCTTCCAGCTTTCCTTTGCCAGAAACTGACGGTACCGGACGTTCACACAACCCCGCTAATCCCATGGAGCTAACGCTAAAAAATCGGCAGGATCTGAAAGCGCGCGCACTGTTGCTGGGCGACCGGCTGGACTTGAAGTTGTTCAAAATCGCCGATTGCCTTGCCACTACGCCGTTAACGCTGGAAGTGGATCCGGATGGTGGTATTGCCGTGCTGTTCCGCTACGGGGTGGTGGTGCTGTTCGGGGTGAAGGGGCTGGACGAGGTCAAATTCATCGATTCCATCAAACCGCTGTTAACCAATCCTTATCAGATGCCGGAAATAGAGGAACTGGAAATCCATTGCGGGAGGGGCAGCATCGGCATACAAAGCGGTGCTGTTTCGCTGGATGAAATTTCACTGGAAAAAATGCAAGTCATCGCCGACGCGTTGAGCAAAAATCTGGTGCTTACACTCTATGAGAAAAAAGTGGCCGGCGAATTCGACAAGATCGAACCGCTGGCGCAGGAACTGGCCACGTATGGCAAGGTGAGCGCGGATTCCAAGGAACTGCTATCCAAAATCGGCAATATGCTACTGATCGAGCATCGCATGGTGGGGCGCGCCGAGATTGGAGACAAACCGGAAACGCTGTGGGATTTCCCGCACTTGGAAGGATTGTATGCCAGCATGGAAGACGAATTTGAACTGAAGGAGCGGCAATCCGCGCTGGATCGCAAACTTGGCCTGATTTCAGACACGGCTCAAACACTCGCTGACGTTTGGGACAACAAGCAACTGCACAAATTGGAATGGTACGTGATCGGGCTGATCTTGTTCGAGATCGTCATCAGCCTGTTCGAGATGGCCGACAAGTTTTTCCGTTGACACCTTCCGTGATCTAAAGCGCTGATAGCAAACTGCCCTGCAGAACCTGCGGCTCGATCTCTATCATTCCCGCATCGCTGGTTATCATGACATGGCTTTCCTGTATGGTGCATTGCAGTTGCATGGTGCGGTTGGACAATGCGGCGAGAGCGAGTGTGGTTTCGCTAACCAGACTGAGCACGGTAAGGTTGTTCAGGCGTTGCAGCTTATCGCGATTTTCATTCCACCAGATATTCGCTGCCCGGCCATAGCTGATGACCACGACCTGATCGGCGCGTCCGCAGGCTTTGCGAATGGCGCGCTCGTCGGGCAGGCCGACATCTATCCATTGTTTGATCGCGCCGGTGAGGTCTTTCTGCCACAGATCCGGTTCGTCGTCACTGCTCATGCCTTTGCCGAAGGTCAGAAATTCGCCAGCGAATAGCGCGAAGGCAAGCAGCCGCACCATCATGCGCTCGTCGGTTTCAGAGGGATGCCGCGCCAAAGTCAGCGCGTGGTCGGCGTAATAGTGGCGATCCATATCGGCAATCTGGAGGGTGGCTTTAAATACGGTTGCTTTGATGGCCATGTAGGTGTTTCGGCTGAGTGTTGGGCAGGCGCGCATTCTATCAGGGGTGAATTGCTCCTGATGGTGTTGCCACACCGTTACGACTATAATCCGCCTCCGTTTATTTTATCATCCGCCCGATACCAAGATGCAGTTGTTCGCCTTTGGCATTAACCATCAAACCGCGCCGCTCGCCGTGCGCGAGCAGGTCGCGTTCAATGCGGACGGGCTGGAGAATGCCCTGCGCGACTTGGTGGGCAACGGCGCGGCGAAAGAGGCGGCGATCCTGTCGACCTGCAACCGCATGGAGCTGTATTGCAATGCCGCGCAACCCGACCAGGCCATCGATTGGCTGGCGCAATATCACCATTTGACCCGCAAGGACATCGACCCCTACCTCTACACGCTGCCGCGCGAGCAGGCGGTGAAGCATTCGTTCCGCGTCGCCAGCGGGCTGGATTCGATGGTGCTGGGCGAACCGCAGATTCTCGGCCAGATGAAACAGGCGGTGCGCCAGGCCGAGCAGGCCGGCACGCTGGGTTTTCTGTTGCACAAATTATTCCAGCGCACCTTCTCGGTCGCCAAGGATGTGCGTACCCAGACCGAGATCGGCGCGAATCTGGTGTCGATGGCGGCCGCTGCGGTGCGGTTGGCCGAGCGGATATTCCCGAGCATTTCTGAACAGCGCGTGCTGTTCATCGGTGCGGGCGAGATGATCGAACTCAATGCGGTGCATTTCGCGGCGCGTTCACCCAAACATATCACCGTCGCCAACCGCACGCTGGAACGCGCGCAAACACTGGCGCGGCGCATCAACGGCCAGGCGATCACGCTGGCCGACTTGCCGGAACAATTGGCGCAGCACGACATCATCATCACCAGCACCGCCAGCCAGTTGCCGATTCTCGGCAAGGGTATGGTGGAACGCGCGCTCAAGGCGCGCAAGCATCGCCCGCTGTTCATTGTCGATTTGGCCGTGCCGCGCGACGTGGAAGCAGAAGTCGCGGAGTTGAGCGACGTGTTCCTGTACACCGTGGACGACATCGCCGAGGTGGTGAAAGACGGCCTCGACGCGCGGCAGGGTGCGGTCAGGGAAGCTGAAGTCATCATTGATTCCGGTGTGGCGGATTTCGTGCACTGGATGGAATCGCGCGAGGTGGTGCCGACCATCCGCGCGCTGCGCGACCATGCCGAGCGCAATCGCCGCCACGAACTGGAAAAAGCCCTGCGTTTGCTGGCCAAGGGAGACGATCCCGGCAAGGTGCTGGAAGCGATGAGCAGCGGCTTGACCAACAAATTTCTGCACGCGCCGACCCACGCGCTGAACCAGGTGCATGGCGATGACCGCGAGGCGTTCCTCGAGGTGATTCACCGCTTGTACCATCTTCATCCAGAAGAATGATTCCAACCCTATTTCATCGGTGAAACTGCGTTGGCTTCCTCACTCACTCCTTGCCGTACTGTTCGTACTGTCTGCGTCGTTCGTTCGTTGCCGCCTTGTTTGACCTTCGAAATAGGATTGGAATGAAGCCCAATATTGCCACCAAACTCGCTCAACTGAGCGAGCGCCTGCTCGAAGTCAATCAGCTGCTGAGCACCGAAGAAGCCACCAAGGACATGGACTCGTTCCGCAAGCTGAACCGCGAGCGCGCCGAACTCGAACCGGTGGTGGAGTTGTATCACGCCTATCAAACCTGCCAAGCCGACATTGACACCGCGCAGGAAATGGCGGGTGACCCGGAGATGCGCGAATTTGCGGAAGCCGAGATCAAACAGGGGCAGGAACGCCTGGCGCAACTCGCCGGCGAATTACAAAAGCAGTTGTTGCCCAAAGACCCCAGCGACGAACGCGGCGTGTTTCTGGAAATACGCGCCGGCACCGGCGGCGATGAGGCGGCGCTGTTCGCCGGCGATCTGTTCCGCATGTATGCGCGCTTCGCCGAACGCAGGCGCTGGCAGGTGGAGGTGATTTCGGAAAGCCCCGGCGAAATGGGCGGCTACAAGGAAATCATTGCGCGCATCGTTGGACAAGGCGCGTACTCGGTACTGAAATTTGAATCCGGCGCACATCGCGTGCAGCGTGTCCCGGCCACCGAAACGCAAGGACGTGTACACACCTCGGCATGTACCGTCGCGATCATGCCGGAAGTGGACGAAGTCAACGATGTAGTGCTGAACACCGCCGATTTACGCATCGATACGTTCCGCGCCTCCGGTGCGGGCGGCCAGCATATCAACAAGACCGATTCGGCAGTGCGCATCACCCACCTGCCGACCGGCGTGGTAGTCGAATGCCAGGACGGCCGCTCGCAGCACCAGAACAAGGCGCAGGCAATGCGCGTGCTGGCAGCCCGCATCAAAGACGCGCAGGTTCGCGAACAAAACGCCAATACTGCCGCGACGCGCAAAAGCCTGGTGGGCAGCGGCGACCGCTCCGAGCGCATCCGCACCTATAACTTCCCGCAAGGCCGTGTCACCGACCACCGCATCAACCTGACGCTGTACAAGATGGATGCGATCATGGACGGTGACATCGGCGAGCTCACCGGTGCGTTGATGGCCGAGCATCAGGCTGAGCAGCTCGCCGCAATGGCGGAAGAGGGCATCTAGGACAGCTTATCCGTTTATGGTGAGCCCTTCCAGGCTCAGGGCGAACGGGCCTTGTTTGGCAACCTCAGGGCCGCCATTGCCAAGACCTGTTAAGAGTGCTATTTTTAGCACCCTTAATAATACCCAGAGGCAATCATGGCACACGTAATCCTGGCATCGACGACCGCCAGCGTTTCCGAACTGAAGAAAAACCCGATGGCGACGGTAGCGGCCGGCGAAGGCTTCCCGGTGGCGATCCTCAACCGCAACGAACCAACCTTCTATTGCATTCCCGCCAAGGCGTACGAAGCCTTGATGGACAAGCTGGAAGACGCCGAGCTCAACGCGCTCGCCGATGCGCGCCTGAAAGACGGACAGCGCCCGGTCAAGGTGAAGCTGGATGAGCTATGAGCTGAGTTTTCACCCCGACGCACTGGCTGAATGGAAGAAGCTGGATGGTTCGGTGCGCGAGGTGCTCAAAAGAAAACTCGCCGAACGTTTGCACAACCCCTGCGTCCCTTCCGCCCGACTATCCGGCCACAAGGATCGCTACAAAATCAAACTGCGGGACGCGGGCTATCGCCTGGTATATGAGGTGCGCGACAAGGTGTTGATGGTCGTGGTTGTTGCGGTGGGCAAGCGCGAACGTAATGCGGTGTATAAGAGCGCGGTCAAGCGGTGAGCAATCCTGAGAAAGAAATGCGAACCTGACCCGTTGATCCGTGTTGATCCGTTGAATCGATAGCCGAGCAGCTTGCCGCGATGGCGGAAGAGAACATCCAGGTGAACAAATCTGTTTTAATACGATTTTCATAAAAAGGAGCTAGCGATGCGTTTCTCGATATTTGTTGTGGCTTTAATGTTGTCTTTTGGCGCTCAGGCCAATGACCCTCATGCCGAGCATACGGAGAGCGTGCAACCCATGCAGCACATGATGGGCGGCGATGATTGCCCTACCATGCACAAGAAAGACGACTGCCCTACCATGCACAAGGACAAGGAGAAGTGCCGCCATGGGGGCATGCATGCGCCCGCTGCGGCATGCCTGTACGAAGGCAAACTCTACAGTGAAGGCGCCGTGCTGAAAATGCCGGACGGAGTTTACCGTTGTGCGAGCCAGCCAACGCCCGAGGAGTGCCATTCTCAGGCAGTATGGGTGCCTGCATCATCGAAACCTGCAAAAATGAGCGGGCAACGATTCGCGCAGTGAACCCTGCACGAGCCGATCCAGACCAAGCAGCACGACTCCAGTCCCTGTTGACGCAGGACAAAGCCGCACTGGAAGCTTCCCTCGGACTGGACTCCGGCGCGGCACGCATCGAGATTCAGATGCTGTTGCAGCAGGTGCTGGGGGTGTCGCGCGCGTACCTGCTGGCATATCCCGAACAGTCGTTGAACGAGGCGCAGGCCGCGGCTTACCGTACGCTGTTGCAGCGCCGTCTCGCAGGCGAGCCGCTGGCCTACATCCTCGGCGAGCGCGAGTTCTTCGGGCTGACGTTCAGGGTCACCCCCGCGACGTTGATCCCGCGTGCCGATACCGAGTTGCTGGTTGAATTGGCGTTGGCGCGCATACCGCCGCACAGTGTGCTCCGCATGCTCGACCTCGGCACCGGCAGCGGCGCGATTGCGCTCTCCATCGCCCATGCGCGACCGGATGTCGAAGTGACAGCGGTGGATGCGTCACAGGAAACATTGGACGTGGCGCGGAAAAATGCGCGGCATTTAAATACTGGCAATGTGCGCCTGCTGCGTAGCGACTGGTTCTCCGCGCTGACGGGTGAACGCTTTGACCTGATCGTGTCGAACCCGCCGTATATCGCCGACGGCGACGCGCATCTCGCGCAGGGCGACCTGCGCTTCGAGCCGCGCGCCGCGCTGGCTTCCGGCGCGGACGGGCTGGACGATATCCGCCGCATCGTTGCGGGCGCGAAGCAGCATCTCAATGCCGGCGGCTGGCTGTTGTTCGAACACGGTTATGATCAAGCCGAACCGGTGCGCGAATTACTGCGGCAGCATGGGTACGCTGAGGTGTTATCGGCGCGCGACTTGGCGGGGATCGAGCGCGTGAGTGGCGGATGTGTCGCCACCGATTCAGTGGCGTGAGTCGCTCTCGTCCAGCTTTCGCAGGCTGGAGCGGAACGCATCCAACTCCGACGCCAATTTTTCGAAATCGGCAGAAGAAGCCCAAAATTGCTTGATTCGTTCATGCTCGGCACGGCTGCGCAGGCGCGGCTCCCGCGTCGCAGCCAAGCGTTGCTCCGTCCATAGCCCACCCATCCGGTGGTAGCAATCGTTCTCGCGGCAGCCGGTAATAAATACACCGTCGGCTTGATGCTCATGCAGCGCATACTCGATAAAAGACGGCGGCAGCATGGCCGTACACGGCAAGCTCAATACGGCCACACCTTTGCTGCGCAGCTTCCCGATATCCGCCGCGTTATCGCAACCGAACACGATGACCCGCGCATCGCACTCCAGTTTTGCCAAATCATTCTTCATCGCGGTGCGCAGCCCGGCCATCGGCAGGGACGGCATCTCGATGCCGCTCACATATCCGGCTTCACTCCTGAAAGGGGTTGATGAGGGGCACGCTCCGGCGCAAATGCCGCAACTGACGCAACGATCCGGCACGACTACCGCTTCCTCCGGAAAATGCATCCCGTCGCTACGTGGTCGCATCACCACGGCTTCATACGGACAATCGGCGACGCAGCGTCGGCACCCGCTGCAATCCTCGAGATTTACTTCGGCAACCGGTATCTTTTTGAACCTGGTTGGCAGCCACGGCAACACACTGAGCAGCACGCTGAAGCCGACTACCAATGCCCATACCGGCCCTGCCGACCAGCTATCCAGCAACGGATAAACAAACAGATAGAACCAGTCGATGCCGATATTGCGCGGCTCGATCCCCATATCCGACGGCCCTTGGCTCAAGGCAGGCTTGATCAGCGCCAGAGCCAGCATCGCCAGCAGCATCCCCAGCGCAAGGCCACGCTTTGGGTTAACCACCGGGTAACTGATGCGCATGATGTGCACCCAGAGCAGGAATAATATAACCAGCGGAATGGTCACATGCGCGAACGATATCAGCGTAAAAAACCGGTCATTGAGCACTTCTTGTGAAATAAAACTTTGCGCCATCGGTTCGCCGAAGATCGGCAACCAGTCGAACCATTCGATGGCTGCCACGACGGAATACTGGGCCAGCGTGTCCCACACCATCCAGTAACCATTGGTGCCGGAAGCAAATATTAGCCAGATCAGCGGCACGCCAGTGAACCAGGCGAACCAGCGCGCGCCCCGGTAGCGGCCAAGTATAAATTCGCGCAATAAGTGCAGCACCATTACCACTATCAGCGCATCGGAAGCGTAACGGTGCAGGCTGCGCATGATGCCGCCGAGATACCATTGTTCGTTGGTGATATATTCGACAGACGGATAGGACAAATGTATGCCGGTTTTATAGAAGGCGTAAATATAGGCGCCGCTGACGGCAACTACCCAGAAAAAATAAAATCCCAGAGCGCCCAGACAGTAGAAAGGGTTGAGGTCATTGCCGAAAATTTTATTCAGGATGCCTTCAAAGCGAAGCAGCAACTTGCGCGCGAAAGAGTCGGTATGGTTGTGAGTCGTCAAGGGAGCCTTAATGCCGTCTGCAATACATTTGAAAATAACCGATTAATTTCATCTGCTCAAAGCGTGACAGCGTAATACAATGGGCAGGTCGCAAATTATTGACGGAGCATAAACTTGGAAGTTATTTATTACACTCTGGTAGCTGCTGGCCTTTACTTCATATCCGACTGGATGCTTGATCGTATCGAGATTTCTCGCGGGGAGCGTTTCAAAAACCGCAGCATCATCTTTTTTCTTATCATTCTGATGCTGGCGTTTATCTCTTTCAGCCTCATCAAGTATGTTTTGTTTACCTCGGAGATGGTTTCTCAATAAATCCGTTCAGTAAAGTTACACAAACGACAAACATAAAGCTCCTAAGCTGGCCTGCGCATGGCCTTGAACACTACGACCAGAAACATTATTCCGCCAACCACGGCTATCAGCCCGCCCAAACCCATCAACCCCATCCCTGCCGTTTGCGCAAAACCATGCAACCCTTGCGCGGCTCCGGCAACCTTGCGTTGCACGCCATAACCACCAGACCACAACAACCCGATAATGTGCAGCAGTTGTCCCGTGCCGTATACGTAAGACATCAAAGTGGACCACTTCAACTCCGGCTCCTGGTAGCCAAGACGTGGCAGCAAATGCAGCGTCAGCCCCATAAATGCCATACTGATTGCCCCACCGGTTCCGTGATAGTGTGCGGTGATGATGGTGTTGCTATCCCCAATCACCAGACTTATTCCTCCACCGATGGCAAACAATATGACAGACACAAGCAGTGCCGCTCGCTGGGGATTGGTCACCGCTGTGCCTCTTCCTGCCCCGAGTCCGTAAAGGATCGCCAAGCCAACCGGCGCGGGTGCAAAGCCCCCCCCCACCTTCATCAACTGGGTAAACTGCACCATATAGTCACCCATCACCCCGGCAAAGACCAGGTAAATAACCGGGACGTAGAACACCGGCAGCAGCCCCAGCACAAGGAAGGCTGACGCCACCCGAGGGGTCAGCGGGATTTTCGCGCCGCAAGCATCCGCCAGCCACAGCCAGCCGGTCAGCATCAACAGCGAGTAGGTAAACTGCAGTACATGTCCACCGCCCCAAAACAGGAAATCGTAGTACTGCGTGCTGTCGAAAATATCCGGGATAACTTTATACGACCAACCGAAAGCAATCAGGGCAAACAACGTGGAGATGGAAGCCGCATAGAAACCGATGCGTATTGAACCTTCCCCGCCACGCCACGAGTCGGCAGAGGGTATCGCTATCAGGCTGCGCAACACCAGCACTGCGACGCCCATGGCGAAAACCATTAGCCCGGTAAAAAAGAACGTGCTTTGAATGACCGGCACATAATTACTCATCAATGGTTTGCCGACAGCAATAAAGGGTGACAAGACAATCACGGCAGCCCCCCCCGCAGCCAGCAGCAGAGCCAGCCAGCCAATGCCGATGAATCTGGGTGATGAATTCAGACTCCACAGCACCCCGGCGAACGCCATGAACCATAACAGCACGGACAAATCCACATGCACCACCAGCGCGGTGTGGAAAAAATCAACCCAGGGAAAAATATCCTGAACATAAGGGGTGCGCGACAGCACCAGCAGAATGGCAAACAGCCCGGCGCCTACCAGCGATGCAATGCCGAGCCATAGCCAGCCGGAAGCCAATTTGCGGTTGGCATTCGATGGCATGGAAAGCGCGAATCCACCCCCGCGTTTTTCTTCGCCGGTTACACCTGCGCCTTGTTGGGCAATTGCCTGATGATATGTTGAACTCACGTCATTATTCCTGGGCTGCATTTTTGTTCTTGAAAATAAATCCGCCGGTCGCCGCCTTGAAATCAATCACCATGATACGTCCAGGAGCAAGCGTGATCGTTTCCTCGCGGACATAGTTGAAATCATCCCCCGGATGATCCTTCAGGCGCGCCTTCAGGGTGTGAACGCCCGCCTTTACCGTGATGCGGCGGTAAATATTGGAATTGCTGCTATGCGCCAATCCGGTCGGCCTCAATACTTCGTGATAGAGCTGTTTTCCGTCCATTTCCAGTTCAACCACCACGTCGGACCGCTCGCGCGGGCATACCGTGGTTCCGCCTTTGCGCTGGTACGACGGCAATTGGGCCAGCTCTTCCGGAGAAAGCTCGCGACATTCGCCCACATGCTGGCCGGCATGTCTGAAGCTCAACTTTATCAAGGTTTCATCCGGCGGCAAGTGAATATATTTTGGAAAGGTTGAGAAATAGCCGATCACCCCGATGAACAGGGAGTAAAACAATCCTTGGCCGATATATTGTAGTGGTTTAATCATGCATCACCCCCGGAGGATTCTGGTACTTTCACAATCGGATCTATATGGCAAGCAACCAGAAATTTATCAGCAAAATACTGGTCTTCCGGCAACCCTTTTGCGATGAATGGTGCGCGACCGGCCTCAACCATCTCGGGTGAACCGCAGGCATATACCTGATAGTCGTTTAGTTGTTGATAATCCTGCAATATGGCCTCATGAACCAGGCCGGTTCTGCCCTGCCAGTGATGCTCCGGTTTTGGTTCGGAAAGAACCGGTATAAATTTGAAATTGTCATGTTCCCGCTGCCACTTTTCCGGTAAATCAGAAAGATAAAAATCTTCCGGCGTTCTGGCACCCCAATACAGCGTCATGGGGCGGTTTAACCCGACTTTAAAGGCATGCTCCATCATGCTCTTGATGGAGCCAAACCCACATCCGCCGGACATGAAAATAATGGGTTTGTGGCTTTCCTCGTGCAGAAAAAAACTGCCGAGAGGGCCCTCCACTTGCAGTTCATCGCCCTCTTTCATCCCATTGAAGACATGACTGGTAAATTTGCCTCCTTTCACCAGACGGATGTGCAGTTGCAAATGATCTGTTTCGTGTGGCGCATTGGCGATCGAATAACTGCGTTTGGTGCCATCCTCCAGCAACACGGCAATATACTGGCCGGCAATAAAATTCATTTGCTCATTCCTTTCGGAACGTAATTCAAGCAGCATCACATCCGGTGCTGCACGCCCCATTTTTTGCACCCTGAACCTCATGGTCTTTATCGGGAATCGCCCTACGTCATGACTCTCTATTTCCAAATCGGATAGCGGCTTGGCACAGCAAAACAGTGCCTTGCCCTCTTCTTTCTCGATATTGGTGAGCACGCCTTTCTGGTAAACGCCATAATCGACCGTGCCTTTCAATATCTTGCCCTTGCAGATACCGCACGCTCCGTCACGGCAAACATAAGGCAGATTCAAACCTTGGCGCAACGCAGCCTCAAGTATGGTCTCACCTTGCCGGGCAATTACCGCATGACCGGATGGAACAGGGGTAATCTCGTACTCACCCTTTCCGCGTTTTGCCCCCCCCAGAAATGGCAACAGCAAGACCAGAATGGTGAAGCCCCCTGACAATGCCCACACCTTTGCTGCACCCCAGGAATAAAGCAGGGGAAATGTCCACAAATAGAACCAGTCCAGATTCAGAACGAATGGCACGGAATTTAAATCGCTATGTCCTTGGCTCAATGCCGGATGAATCAATGAAAGCACAATCATTGATAAGATCAATCCAATCGCGAGAGGTTTGGGTGGGGACGTTTTAGCCTGCGGTACGCGCTGTGTGTGAATCCAGATGAGTCCAAAAGTACCCAGCGGAACACCAATGTGAATTAACGAAAGCAGTGAAAAAAAGCGATCGTTTACACTGCCTAATTCCAAAAAATTTCGCGCCAGCGGAGCACTAAAAATCGGCAGAAAATCCAGCCATTCTGCGCTTGCGACAGCAAGAAATTGCGCCAGACGATCCCAGACCAGCCAGTAGCCATTTATGCCGGCAATATAAACCAGCCAAAGCAACGCGACACCCGTAAACCATGAAAACCAGCGAAAATTTCGGTAGCGGTCAAAAGCGAAGTTGCGCAGCATGTGCAAAATGCCCGCCAGTAATATTCCATCGGAAGCATAGCGATGCAGGCTGCGCATTATGCCGCCCAAATACCATTGTTCACGGGTCAGGCGTTCCACCGAATTGAAAGCCGCTTCCACGCCGGTATCGTAAAAAGCATAGACATAAAAACCGCTGCCCGCGACGATCCAGAACATCAGATAGGCAATCGCACCCAGATGATAAAAAGGGTTTAATTCCGGCCCGAAAATACCATTAAGCACGCGTTCAATACGCAAAAAAATACTCTGCCCGATTCGATGCATGAGTTTAATCATTAAATCTCCATAAATGAATATCTTGGACGAATCCAGAATGTTCGAGGCCAAGCAATACGTTGTTTAATCATGGTTTAGGTGGTTCCGCTTTGGGCTGCGGCGGTATTCAATAATAATCAAGAAAGCAATAAGCATAGAAACAAGAACACCCATGCCAATCCCATAAAAGTAACTGTAATCGGTTTTGTATTTTCCTGTCTTTGCGTCATAGATAGTACAAAAGAGCCTTACCTTATTAGACAAGCCGACTAATCCAGGCTCTGCCACTTTGACGTTGTAAATCATATCCTTCAAGGGCTGTAGCAGTGTCTTGTTGTCAAACTCATCCCCGTAAATATGCAGATAAACCTTACCCTGACCATCAATATAGGTGGTCTGCGTGATGTGATTGAAACCACCTTCTTCAGATGGAAAAAAAACAAACCCCATATCCTTGCTCAATTTTTTAATTGATTCCGGATCGGCGCTGACGAATTCCCAATTTGGCAAATTCACATCCATCCGCTTGGCAAAATCCCCCATCGCTTCTGGAGTATCATTTTCCGTATCAAAGCCGATCGTTAATACGCCAAAGCTGTCCACACCCAACGCATCCTGAGATAACTTCAGCGCGCTTAAACTGCGCGTTGTAGTCGCACAGATGATCGGGCAACGGGTATAAATCATGCTGATTACCAGCGGCTTCCCCCGGTAATCAGACAGGCGCACAGTGCGCCCGCTATGATTGGTGAAGGTGTAATCACCAAGTTGATTGCCTATCGCACTCTGACTTATTTTCAGAGCTTCTTTTTCGTCAAAAACCGGAGCAGAAGTTTTTTCCTGAGGTGCCTGCAACTTTGCCGCTGTAACTGAGGCTTTGTAAATCTTCGTACCACTGATATCGCGATCTTGCGCAAAGGAAGGCATAGCCGCAGATAAAAGAACCGACAGTGCCAGTAGCAACAAGTAGTAGCGCATAATTACATCGGTATAAAATGTTGGTTCGTCAAAATGATGTTGTCCAAAACTAATCAGCAGGAATAATGTTGCATTTGAGCACGCTTAAAACATATCCGAGCATATTAGTCGGATATGCCAAAAATGCAAGTAAAGTTTATTTTTGGAGTACCAAAAAAATATCCCGTCTGAACGATGCCAGACGGGACGCTTATGCAAATAAAACTGAAATCAGGCGGCGAAGTTTACTTCCAGCATTAAAGCGATCATCAGCACACCGAACTGTATCAGCGAGGCAAAAAAATTAGCCATAGCCGCTTCTTTTGTAGGATTGTTCAGCAGTTGCACGCTCTTGATAATGAAATAAGTTCCTCCCAATAAGGCTCCGGCGAGATAAATCCAACTCAAACCGTAAAACACCGGCAGAATGGAAGCTAATACCAAGAGGATTGTGTGCCCCAAGATAATGCGTGCCGCTTTCTTGTCGCCCTTTACCACTGGCAGCATCGGCACACCTGCTGCGGCGTATTGATCGCGAATGACTATCGCCAGACTCCAGAAATGAGGTGGGGTCCACAAGAACAGTACCAATGCCAGCAACCCTGGGAGCGGACCAAACGAAGGATCGACTGCTGCCGCACCGGCAAGCACCGCGAAGCTCCCGGCCAATCCGCCAAATACGATATTTAACCAAGTGCGCCGTTTCAGCCAGGCCGTGTAAACAATCGCGTAGGTAAACGCACCGAGGAAAATATTCAGCGCTGCCATCGCATTAAGAGCCAAAGCGGCGGATGTCACTGCAACTGCCAGGATCAACCCGATTATTACTAACCACCTACGACTATGCTGAAGAAAACCGTTTACAAAAGGACGATTTTTGGTACGCGTCATTTTTGCATCAATATCGCGCTCAAAGTATTGGTTGAAGGCTCCCGCAGCGGCGGAAGCCATCATAACCGTCAGCGACAAAGCCAGAATTTTCCAACTCGCCAGCGCTTGCCCCGGGGTAATTGCCATACCACCCAAGGCTGCCAGAGTAATCACCACGCCTATGCGTAATTTGAAGAGATTGATAAATTGTTTGATCATTATCATCTTAACTTTCGTATCTTTCTCTTTGCCCAGCTCTATCTGGAGACGCATTGGTTCATTCCCGGGCTTCTGCCGCTGAAGACTTTTAACCTAAACATTGCTATCTTTTAACATTGGCTCAACACCGTTGCATGTTTTGTGCATGCCTGAGATGGCTCTGACAAAGCTTAGGTTAAAGTTTTTTCTCTAACTGAATTCCATTTTTAATGATGCTATCAGGGAAGGATGCTATGCATCCTTCCCGTCGTCTTATTTCTTTATGCCAAGCCCCATATATTGGACAGATATTTGAAGTTAATGAAGTAGTACAGAACGATGGTCGCGAAGAGAATCATGGCAAGCACAAAAGTTCCCGGTGCTTCCATGCCCCATGTACCTATGTGTTTCTTGCCGGATTTCTCGGCCACAACGTCGGCCTCTTCAACTTTCGGCCATGGTGCTGAGCCTTCCAGAATGCGCTCACCTGTAAAGATGGAGGCCAGCACGACGACGATAAACATGATCGCACCAACCGCCATGATAACAGCGAAGATTTCGCCCAAATCCATCAAACCTTTGGCGATTTCCGGATATTCGTAAGCCAACGGCTGACCGGCAAAGGTGATGTCCGCGTGGCGGCGTTGCACACCCATAGTGCCTGCGCCCATCAGGGCAATCGAGAATACCCAGGCACCGAGACTGAAAACATAGGGTTGCAATTTCGCCACACCTGCCAAGGCGATCTTGCGCTGGAACACTACCGGGATCAGCCAGTAAGTAACCGCCATAAACGCCATGGTGGTACCGGCTACCAATGTGCCGTGAAAATGGCCCGGCACAAATATGGTGTTGTGGACGAGCATGTTAATTTGCTCCACACTCATTACCACTCCAGTGATACCGCCGATGAAACCGAAACCGACTAACGACAAAAACATGCCGGAGAAAATCGGATTGCCCCAAGGCGCTTTGCGGAGCCAGGTAAACAAGCCGGTATCCAGCCCCTTTTTGCGTTGTGCTACTTCAATAGAGCCGGGAACAGTCAAGCCGTGAATCATGCTGGCCAGCACGGCCAGATAAATCATGTAGCTGGTATTGAATATCTTCCATGCGGAAGTCAGTCCCGGATCAGATAGCAGATGATGCGCAGAACCCAGTTGCAGGAACAGGATATACAGCAAAAACGCGCCGCGGCTTACCTTCTCGGACATTGGCTTGGCGCCGAATACCAATGATGCAATGAGATACCAGATGGAGATATGGGTAACTACGTTGATTTGCTGCGAGGAGTGACCAAAACCCCACCATACAACCCGGTACATCATCGGGTCAATGTGGCTGATCAGCCCTACCGACCAGAGGAAAGTGGGGATCAGGATCA
>JAHFRA010000045.1 GCA_023259035.1 Gallionella sp. | reverse complement strand
CGCAACTCAGCAAGTAATTCCCGGTTAACCGTTCCGTCGGCGCATTGCCGGCAGAGATGAAAGGTGCGGGCTTGATTCCGAAAAGTTTTATTCAGGACCTGCTCAATCGCCTCGATATCGTCGATGTGGTCGAGCGCTATGTGCCGCTCAAGAAGGCCGGTGCAAATTACGTCGCCTGCTGCCCGTTCCACAACGAAAAATCCCCCTCGTTCACCGTCAGCCAGGCCAAGCAGTTCTACCATTGCTTCGGTTGCGGCGCGCATGGCACGGCCATCGGCTTTGTCATGGAGCATGCGGGGCTCGGCTATGTCGAGGCAATCGAAGAGTTGGCGCGCAGCGTCGGTCTGGATGTGCCGCACGAGCGTTCCGCAGCGGGAGATGCCCAGAGAGAATACGCCCAGAAAGTCGCGCCGGATTTGTATGAGGTGATGCAAGCCGCCACGCGCTATTACCGCGAGCAGCTCAAGCAGTCGCAGCGCGCGATCGACTACCTGAAGAAGCGCGGCCTCTCCGGCGAGATCGCCGCGAAATTCGGCATCGGCTACGCGCCGGACGGCTGGCAGAACCTCGCCGCCGCATTCCCGGATTACCAGAGCGACACGCTGACCGAGACCGGCCTGGTGATCGCCGGCGATGACGGCAAGCGCTACGACCGCTTCCGTGACCGCATCATGTTCCCCATCATCAACGTGCGCGGGCAGGTCATCGGCTTCGGCGGGCGCGTGCTGGACAAGGGCGAACCGAAATATCTCAACTCGCCGGAAACGCCGCTGTTCGAAAAAGGCCGCGAGCTATACGGCCTGTTCCAGGCACAGAAAGCCATTCGCGGCGGGCAGCAAGTGCTGGTGGTGGAAGGCTACATGGACGTGGTCGCGCTGGCGCAACTCGGCGTCGAATATGCCGTGGCGACGCTGGGCACGGCGACCACGCCATACCATGTGCAGAAATTGCTGCGCCTGACCGAACATATCATATTCAGTTTTGACGGCGACAAGGCCGGGCAGAAGGCGGCATGGCGCGCGCTGGAAAACGCGCTGCCCTACCTGCAGGACGGCAAGCGCATCAGCTTCCTGTTCCTGCCGGTCGAACATGATCCCGACAGCTTCATCCGCGAATTTGGCAAGGACGCTTTCGAGCAGCGCGTGCGGGAAGCGATGCCGCTGTCCGGCTATCTGTTGCGCGAGGTCAGCGCGGAGCTGGACTTGCGCACTCAGGAAGGGCGCAACCAGTTGTTGCAGCGCGCCAAACCGCTGCTGACCGCGATCACCGCACCGGCTACCGCATTGCTGCTGCGCAAGGAAGTTGCCGCGCTTTCCGGCGTCAGCCAGGAGGAGCTGGAATCGCTGTATGAGATCAGCCCCGTTGCACGCACCGCGCGCAAGCCTTTCCGGAAAGCCGGGCGCCCGCCGCCTTCGGCGCACCGGCTGCTGTTGCAGTGCCTGATCGCGCAGCCTGGATTGGGCGCGCAAGTACCCGCCGCATGGCATGGCGAGGGAAGCGAAGCCGAGGCGGTGGCCGCCGTGCTGTATGTGTTGCGGGAGAACGGCTTCGCGATGAGCAGCCCCGCGCTCACCCAATCGTTTCAGGGCACGGCGCATGAAAAAATTCTGGCATCCGCCGAGGCGGACATGCTCGATTGGGGCGAGAACTTCGACGTGGGCGGCGAGTTTGTCGGGTTATTGGGCAAGCTTGAAGATGGCCAGCGCCGCCAGCAATTTCAGGTTTTGCAGGAGAAATGGACACCAGGCGGCTTGTCGGGCATGACCGAACAGGAACGCGAGCAGTATTTGCAACTGTTGAAGCGCGGCTAGCCGCATTAAAGCAATACGCATGTAGTCAGCGCAAATTGAAAACTTGCCAACCATGCTGTTCGGCATGAGCGCGCAAAGTGGCATCGGGGTTCACTGCAACCGGGTGTTTTACTTTGCACAGTAGCGGCAGATCGTTCAGCGAGTCGCTATAGAACGTGCTGTCGGCAAAGCTCTCCAAATTCCAGCCGTGTGAGGCCAGCCAGTTTTCCAGGCGAATGATTTTACCTTCGCGGAAGCACGGCACATCCGCCACGCGCCCGGTGAATTCTCCATCGATGTGCTCCGGCTCGGTGGCGATCAGATGCTCGATGCCGAATTCATGGGCGATCGGCGCGGTAACGAAGCTGTTGGTGGCGGTGATGATGGCGCATAGATCGCCCGCCACCCGATGGCGCCGCACCAAATCGCGTGCCGGCAGGGTGATCATCGGCAGCACGCTCTCCCGCATGAATTGTTGATGCCACGCATCCAGTGTTTTGCGGGAATGGCGCGACAGCGGCTTCAATTGAAAATCCAGAAACTCGTGAATATCCAAGGTTCCGGCTTTGTATTGTTCATAGAAGGCGAGGTTCTTCACCTCAAATAATTCACGATCGAGCACGCCGGTGCGTATCAGGAATTGCGACCACTCGAAATCGCTGTCGCCGTTTAACAGCGTGTTGTCCAAATCAAATAATGCCAAGTTCACTTCAACTCCAATTCTCGTTGCAGGATTTCTTTCAGCAATGGCACCGACGGCGCGCGATGCAGGCGCAGTGAATGTTCGTCCAGCGCATCCAGCGCCGCTACCAGGCTGGGCAGATCACGGCGCCCGTGACGTAATAAATATTGCGTGACTTCCTGCGGCAGAGCAAAACCCCGCGACTGCGCATGCTGCGCAAGCGCCTGGGCTTTCTCTTCGTCGCTTAGCCCATGCACCTGATACACCAGACCCCATCCCAGACGGGTGCGCAGATCGTCGCGCAACATCAGATACAGTGGCGATTGCGCGCCGCTAACCAGCAACATGCCGCCGCTGTCGCGCATCCGGTTGTAGAGATTGAACAACCCGATTTGTGCGGCATCATCAAGGCGCTCGACATCGTCTACCGCCACCACCTCGGCGAACTGCGGGACGCTACCCTGCGCATAGCTTGCGCTGCGCCGAGCGTCCGATGCGGCGCGCACACACGCTTGCAGCAAATGGCTCTTGCCGCTGCCGGCCTCGCCCCACACATAGAAACACCGCTCACTGCCGTTGCCGCCCAGCGCATGGCGCAGCGCCGAAAGCAACTCGAGGTTGCGCCCCGCCACAAACTTGTCGAGGGTCGGTTGCCAGGCGGGAACGATATCGAGTAGCAGTTGGCTCATGTTTTGCGATACATCGAACTTGCCGGGTAAGCCGCTTTGCAGCGGCGCAGCGCGACCAGCGAGACAGCGGACAACGGCAACGCCAGCAGCAAAAACCCGCCCATCACCAGCGCCACCGCGCGCGGAATTTCACGAACGCTCGGCCGCTGCACCAGCGGGCTGCAGATGTAGGCGAGGATGCCTGCCGCGACGAATGGCGCATGTACCGGACCAAGCAGATACAGCAGCACGGCAGCCGCTACAGCGAAGAACAGCCACTGCGCGGCGGCAAAGCGGGATGGGGTCATTTCGAGTAAAATTCGCAGGGAAACTTGTGGCACTTTACCTTTAAGAAAGCGAGAACTCAACTTGAGCCATGCCAATTCACTGTCCTACCGCGACGCCGGTGTCGATATCGATGCGGGCGACCGCCTCGTCGAGAACATCAAACCATTCGCCAAACGCACCATGCGCCCGGAAGTGTTGGGCGGTATTGGCGGTTTCGGCGCGCTGGTGGAAATCTCCAAAAAATACCGCGAACCGGTTTTGGTATCCGGCACCGACGGTGTCGGCACCAAGCTCAAGCTTGCCTTTGAACTGAATTGTCATGACACGGTCGGCATCGACCTGGTTGGCATGAGCGTCAACGACATTCTGGTACAAGGTGCGGAGCCGCTGTTTTTCCTCGATTATTTCGCCTGCGGCAAGCTTGACGTGGAGGCAGCTACCGAAGTCATCAAGGGCATCGCCTTCGGCTGCGAACAGGCCGGTTGCGCGCTGATCGGCGGCGAAACCGCCGAGATGCCCGGCATGTATCCGGCCGGAGAATATGACCTTGCCGGTTTCGCCGTCGGCGTGGTGGAAAAGGCCAACATCATCAGCGGCGCGAACATCAAGCCGGGTGATGCAGTGATCGGCCTCGCGTCGAACGGCGCGCATTCCAACGGCTATTCGCTGGTGCGCAAGATCATCGAGCGCAGCCAGCCCGACCTGAACGCCAAGTTCGACGGCGAGCGCACGCTGGCCGATTGCATCATGGCCCCGACGCGCATCTACGTGAAACCGTTGCTGGCGCTGATGCAATCCCTCACCGTGAAAGGCATGGCGCATATCACCGGCGGCGGCCTGCTGGAAAATGTGCCGCGCGTATTGCCGGAAAATGTTGTCGCACAACTGGACAGCAAGGCTTGGCATACCCCCAAACTATTCGACTGGTTGCGCGAGATGGGCAATGTCGCGCAGCAGGAAATGCACCGCACCTTCAACTGCGGCATCGGCATGGTGGTGATCGTGGACAGGAACGATACGGAAGCGGCACTGGCGCAACTCAACGCCGCCGGAGAAACTGCGACGATTATCGGCGCGATTCGCGCGCGCCAGGGTACCGAGGCACAAACGCAAGTTGCATAACCCGATGAAGTCCATCGTCATCCTCATTTCCGGTCGCGGCAGCAACATGCAAGCGCTGCTGGAAGCGCAACTGCCTTGCCGCATCGCGGCGGTGATCAGCAATCGCGCGAATGCCGAAGGTTTGAACATCGCCAAAGCGCGGGGCATCGCTACCGCTGTCGTCGAACATCGCGACTATGCGGATCGCGACAGCTTCGATGCCGCGCTTGCCAAAACAATCGATGCGTGCCATCCCGATTTTGTGGCGCTGGCCGGATTCATGCGCATCCTCACCGCAGGTTTTGTAGAGCGCTATCGCGGCAAACTTGTCAACATTCATCCTTCGCTATTGCCGGCATACAGCGGCCTCAACACCCACGCACGCGCGCTGCACGACGGTGTAAGGATCCACGGCTGTACGGTGCATTTTGTCACCCCCGACCTCGATCACGGCCCGATCATTGTTCAGGCAGCCGTGCCGGTGCTGTGCCATGATGATGAACGGACACTGGCGGCACGCGTACTGCACGAAGAACACCGCATTTATCCACAAGCCATCCGCTGGCTGTGCGCGGACCAAATCGAACTGAACGAACAGGGCCGGGTCACATTCCGGTATCACCAACAATCCGGTTTCGCGTTGATTTCACCCGGTTTGGAGTAGCCAGATGACAGAAGACAGAGGACGGAGGGCAATAGGTTATGTGCCGCATGGCGGCACACCTTATAAAAAGCGCGGCATTGCCGCGACGATACTTCTGTCTTCTGTTTTCTGTTTTCTGTCTTCTGCCTGGGCCTCCCCGCCGAGCAGCGTGCAAGCCACCTACGACGTTCACAAAAGCGGCCTGCAGGCCGAAATTAAGGAAGCCTATACGCGCGACAAGGATCGCTACACGTTGTCCAGCATCTGGACTCCGGTCGGTCTGCTGGCAGCATTCAAGCCGGAAAGAATTTTCATCGACAGCAGCGGTCTGATCGGCAAACAAGGCCTGCAACCGCTACGCTTCAACCACCGGCGCGAACTCGACGAAAGCAAAAACAGCCGTGCCGAATTCGACTGGGATAGCAAACAACTCACCCTGACCCATCAAGCGCAACACACGGTGGTCGCGCTGCCCGATGGCACGCAAGACCGATTGAGCGCGATGTATCAATTCATGTTTTTGTCATTGCAGAATGCCGCCACGCTGGATTTTTCGATGACCAACGGCAGCAAGCTGGATAACTATCACTATTCCATCACATACAATCAAACACTCAAGGTTCCAGCCGGGGAATTTAAGGTCATCTATCTCGACAGCCAGATCAAGCCGGGCGAAAGCCGCACCCAGATCTGGCTGGCCACGCAGCAGCACAACCTGCCGTGCAAAATGATCATCACCGAGGCCAACGGCGACCAATTTACCCAGGTGCTGAGCAAACTCGATATCAGGCCGTGATCGCATTACCGCGCACTTCGACCGGAAGAATCGCCTTAGCCATAGCATTGTCGGCGTTGGTTCACGCCATCGTGCTGTTCGCACCGCTGGTCAAGTTGTCACCCGGCGAAAAACGGTTGCCGCCGCTCACCGCCAGACTGGAACCATTACCCAGGATCGCCACCGCACCCGCACCGGTCAAAAAATCCAAGCCCAAACTGCAACCCGCTCCGATTGTGCAGAAGGCGGCACAACCCAACATCAGACCAACCGAAGATAAGCCGCCAGAAGAGCCTCGAATTGACACCGAGCCGCAGCCTCCGGCAAGCGATGAAGCTGTCGATCAAACTATTGACGGCGCAGCCGATCAGGCGGCGACCAATAAAGAGGTAGAGGAAGCCCAGCCCGCGCATCAGCTCCCCAAACACGCGCAACTCACCTTCATCGCGTACAAAGGTGCTGATTTTCAAATTGGTGAAGCGCGCCATCGCCTGGAAATCGGTGATGATAAAAGTTATATGCTTAAGGTCGGGATGAACACCACGGGCCTCGCCAGATTTTTCAAAACCTTCGAGGCAAACCAGCAAAGCAGCGGCACGCTTACAGCGCGAGGGCTGCAACCTTACGAATTCAGTGAAACCAAAAACACCTCCAAGGGAAAAGAGACATTCGAAACCAAATCTGATTGGCAAGAAAAAACCCTGTTTTTTTCAAATGGAAGCAACACACCGCTACCAGAGCAGGCCCAGGACATCCTCAGTTTTATGTATCAACTTTCGCAATTGCCTCTGAATCAGGGCGCGGTGACACTGTACATCAACAACGGAAAAAAATTGGAGCGCTATGAGCTGGCGGTAGGCGAAGAAGAAGAAATTCAGACCCGTCTCGGCAGGTTGCGCGCTATACCATTGAACAAAGTTCACGCACCGGGCGAAGAGGGGCTAATCATTTGGTTGGGTGTGGAGTATCGCCTGCTGCCCGTCAAGATTCGACATATTGACCGCAACGGTCAGATTGCCGGTGAGATGGTTGTTTCCGATATACGCATTGCGGATGAATAGGCGCAGGGCGCGCGGAAAACTTTTATTTGTGAAATGTTGCGCCAAACTCTTCCGGCTGCCCTTTAGCCGGTTTTCCCCGTGGCAGCGATACCTGCAATCATGCTGATCGCCTCGGTCAATTCTTTGACTTTAGCTTCCAGCACGGCGGATTCTTTTGCCCTGGCTTCCTGCTCGGACATCCTCTTTGCCATCTCGGCCATTTTTGACTGTTCCTGCTTGAGGTTTTCCCGTAGTTGCTCGACCAGTTTAAAAAGTTCGAGTGACTTACTCTTCTCTTCCTGAAGCTGGGTATTTTTCTTTGCGAGTTCGTTTGCTTCGAGCTCGGCCAGCTTTTTTACCATCTCGGCCGTTTTGGCCTGCTCCTGTTTGAGGCTTTCCCGCAGCTGCACGATCGTTTTCAGGTTTTCGAGCGACCGGCTCTTCTCTTCTTCAAGCTGGGCATCTTTCACTGCGAGCTCATTAGCGTCCGGCCCGACCGTCTTCTTCATCATCTCAGCCATTTTGGCTTGCTCTTGTTTGAGGCTAACCCTGAGCTGCTCGATTACATTGAATTGTTCTAGCGACTTTTTCCGCTCTTCTTCAAGCTGGGCATTTTTCTTTGCCAGCTCAAGAGATTTATTCTGATCATCCGAAAGATTGCCTTGTGAAACGCCGCTCTTTTCGTCGCCAGAATAGGTGCGAATTTTTACAGTTTTATCCATGATGTCCATCCCCGTGAATGTAGGTTTGCAGTTTGCATAGGATACAATAAATCCGGCGCGATGCCAGTTGATTTTTGCCCGTATTGCACCCGACAAACCAATGTGGCAACCGCGTATTTATTTTCGGGCCTCCCCGCCGCTTTGCCCAAGTATTAAATCAGCCGGAATACATCAGCGCGCAATTAAGGTTCGAATTCATGGTCATTTGTGAGCATGGTTTCCCGCGTTGCATTCCGGCAATTGTTTATTGCTTGCCGAGTTGGATTGACTACAATGCCGCCATGAGATTCGACGTCGATTTGCATCGCTACACCATTAAGCTTCCCGATCGGCTGGAGGGCGGACACCCATTGGAGATGAGCGTGGTCGATTCCGGTGCGCGCGATGCCGCGCAAACCATGGTGTTTATTCACGGCTTTGGCGGCCGCGCCGCTTACTGGGAAAATCAATTGGAACTTTTTCAGGCCGACTACCGGGTTATCGCGCTCGATCTGCGCGGGCACGGCTACACTGACGCGCCCACCGAGGCGGACGGCGCACGTTACGACGTGCCAGAATTGGTGGCTGACATCGAAGCCGCGCTCGATGTGTTGCAAGTGCCGCAACGCTTCATTCTGGTTTGCCATTCGTTCGGCGGCGCATTGTCTTCCTTCTTCCTGCAAAAGCATCCGGAACGTGTCACTGCGCTGGTCATTATTTCTTCTGCGGTGCGTTTCAAGTTGCGCTGGATGGGGCGCGCGCTGCTGCGCGTACCGCCGCGCATCCTGACCTGGCTGCGCGGGATATTGCCTTACGTCGGATTTCATGCCGCGCGCATCTATCCCCCCGCCCATGTGGTGTATCTGCAAAACAGGAATGGCTTGTCGGTATGGGATGGCACCGAATATCTGCGCAACATCCGGGTGCCGACCATGGTGATACTCGGGCAGCGCGATATTCTGTTTTCGCATACTTCTTACCGGGAAGTCGCCAAGCTGATCCCCGATGTGGAGGAGGTGGTGATTCCGGTATCGGCGCATCAGGTGATGGTGGACAGGCCGGATGCGGTGAATCGCAGCATCGAGCGTTTTTTGCAGGCGCAGAGCGACCCGCTGGCGCTGACCGAACACAAGATGCAGAAAAAAGCACAGCGCCGCGCCGCGCTCAAGGTGCTGGAAGCGGAGCGCCCCTGGCTGAAGTTCTACGATACGCGCACGCCCTACCGTATCAAGCCGCCCGCGGTTGCCTTGCCGCGTTTGCTGGAAGTCACGGCGCGGCGTTTTGCCAAGGTTCCCGCAGTGGATTATTTCGGCGGCAGGATGGATTGGCGCACCGTGGACAGATTGTCCAACCGTTTTGCGCACGGCCTGCTGGCGCTGCGCATCAAGCCGGGCGAGCGTGTGATGCTGGCCTTGCCGAACATTCCCGATTGGATCATCGCGTATTACGGCATTCTCAAGATGGGCGGGATCGCGGTGTTGTCGAACGCCGGCACCGACAAGGAAACCTTGTTCGGCCGGATCGCCGATACCAAGGCGGTGATGCTGATTATCGCCACGGATCGCTATCGCGATTTGCGCGCCGACCTGCAAACCGACGCGCGCACTGCCCACCTGCATCGCGTGGCGCTTGCCTCACGCATGGATCACATGGGCTGGCGGGAAAAGCTGAAGTTCGCCTTGCTGCATAACATGCAGGACGGGCATAGCCTGCCCTGGTTTTATCGCGATAACAGCAAGCAGCAACGTCGCTACATCAAGTTCAGGCAAGTGCTGGCGCGCGCGGGGAACTTCCCGCCGGAGATTGCTTTATCGGTGGATGATGTGGCGGCCATCGTGTATTCGTATGGGCGTAGCGGCCCGCCGTTGCCGATCCCGTTGACGCATCGCAACCTGGCATCCAATGCTTTGCAATTGCGCCACTGGTTGCCCGAATCCAGGCCGGGCGCGGAACGCTTTCTGGCGCAGCAACCGCTGTCGTTGGCATACGGCCTGACGGGCCTGTTGCATCTAGGCGTGTATCTGGGTGCCACGCTGATTCTGATGCCGGAGAACGATGTGCCGCTGCTGCTGAAAACCATTAAAAAATTGCAGCCAACCTATTTCCCGACCACGCCGAATATTATTCAACGAATAGCGAACACTCCGGGTGTGCGCCGGTTCGGGATGGCATCGATCCGGGTGTGCGCGGTGAGCGGCGCACCGCTTGCGCTGGAGATACGCGAGATGTTCGAGAAAATCACACGCGGTCGTTTAGTCGAAGCCTATGGCTTGGCCGAGGCGTCGCCTGCGGTGCTGGCGATGCCGCTGGCAGGACGACGGCAAAGTGGCGTTGTCGGCTTGCCGCTTCCCGATACTGAAGCGAAAATCCTCGACCTCGATAGCGGCGAGACAGTTGAGCCGGATCAGCTGGGAGAGCTTTGGGTGCGCGGCCCGCAAGTTTTCTCCGGATACGGCGGCGCCGACCCGAAAAGCGCAAGTGCCTCAGCGAGGGTTTTGCGGGACGGCTGGCTAGCCACCGGTGACATCGCCAGCATGGACGAGAACGGATTCTTCACCATCATCGAACGCAAGGAAAACATGCTGGTTCGCGACGGACAGCGCGTCTTCCCCAGGCAGATTGAAGAAATATTGTATGAGCACCCCGCCATCGCCCTGGCCCAAGTCAAACGTGAGCCAGACGAGCATGGCGTTATCCGTCTGCGCGCGCTGGTGAAGCTGCATCGCAATCTGGCGGCCACCGAAGAAGAGTTGATGAAGTATTGTGCGAAGCGTTTGCACCAGGGCGCGCTGCCTGATGACATCACTGTTGAAAGTCTTGAGGATCAAGCATAGTAGCCCCTCTAATTGAAGTCATCTCGAGCGTAAATCGGAATTATTTGTGCCGGAATTTATTGTGTAAGTTAAAGTAGCCGTTAAACGGGAAATCCAGTTAAAAGGAACTGAAATGCTGATAAATGTGCGTAGTGATTTTTACTCCGGTAATTTGCTTGTGGTGCCGGTTTGCAAGAATAGCGTTTGCCGCTATTTTGTCGCCGCCCTTTGCATAGGTGTCATGTTTTGCATGGCACAAACTGTGGTTGCCGAACCGGAACCGGCTCAAGTCGCAGGCGCTTACACGGGAAGATTGCGGGCGGAAGGTGTTGCAACAATCGGGGCGGGCGGGCGTAATGCAGCCCGTCAAGCGGCATTGAGCGATGCGCTGCGGAAAGTCGCTGCAGAGGCGGGCACTCATGCGATGGCGGATAAACTTCCGGGCGCTGTCAATGCGCCTCAACAAAATCCGGATGCGCAGCCAGCCCAACAAGGCAACCGCTATTCGATAGTTCGGGAATGGGAGAGCAAGGGGATATTCCATATATCGGTGAGCGCTGAAGTGGTTAAAGGCAAATTTGACGCGGAAAGCGCGACGCTTGTCCGCGTCCTGAACCCGAAAAAGAAAATCGCAATTATTCAATTTGACGTTGCAAATACGCTTCACGTGGACGATATCAATAATATTTATGACGGGCTTCCAGTCGCGCTGGCCAGCCGTCTGGATGCAAGCGGGGATTTTTTGTCCTCATATACCAACCGCGCAATCCCGATAGAGGCGGATGCGCAGCAACGCGAGGCAATTATTCAAATTGCCGGGGAAACCGGCGCGCAAATTTTTATTTCCGGCAGGGTTGTAAATGCGGGAATAAGCCAGAAAACAAGGCATATTGAAGTCGAGCTATCAGCCTACGATGGGTTTACGGGCACTCGCCTGTTGTCGCGTCGCCTGGACGAACAAGCCGAAGGGGCTGTGATGGTGGGAAACAACAAACCCTTTGGCAGCAGTGTTTTCTTCGAAACAGAGTTTGGCAAGGCGATAAGTCGGCTGATTGATTCTGCTGTAAAGGAACTTCAGGATATATCGGAAAATATGCCGTTTTCCGCGCACATTATTCGGGTCGAAGGAAAAAGCGTGGTTCTTGATGCGGGAAGCGACTCGCTGCTTGAACCCGGCGACAAGCTTGTTGCATATGCCAATGATGCGCGTTCCCCGATTGCCGGGGCAAACGGCTCACTGCTTGGCACGGTGGATCGCGCGGCAGACACGGTCACATTAATCCAGGTCAAGCCGCAGTTTTCTATTGGAGAATTGTCGGAAGACGCGGCAAAACTCGGAATCAGGGCTGGCAATGTCGCGAGGCTTAATTTTGCCGATCAGCGTGATCTGGCCGCAAGGCAAATAGCCGCGCAGCAACTTGCCAGGGCACAACAGGAAGCCAAAGCCGAAGCGGATCGGGTGAAAGCGGAACAAGCCGCACAAGCAGAAACCGCAAGAATTGCAGCGGAACAGGCCGCACAAGCAGAAGCCGCAAGAATTAAAGAGGAAAAAACAGCGAAAGCTCAGGCTGCCGCCAAAGCCAAAGCGGCTGCTAAAGCGGCTAAACTAAAGACCCAGCAAAAACCCAAAACGGTGCGGGCCAGTGCTGCGCAACAAGCGCGAGCACGCGCATTGTCTGCCCGAATTGAAGCGGCGCGAAGAGCCAAAGCACAATCCGCAGCAAAAGCAAAAGTGGCCAAATTGAAAGATGCGCAAGAAGCCAAAGCGGCACAGGTCAAGACGGGGCAGAAAGACCAAATTCAGAGGGGTGTGCAAACTGCCGCTGAAACCAAGGCGCAACATCCTGTTAAGGCCGGAGCGATAAAAGACCCCCCCCGGCAGGGAGCGCAAACAGCACCTGGAGCAGAAGCGGCGCACGTGGAAGCGAAGCCGGCAACACATTAATTCGGCGGCCAATCTTTTGCCCGAGCCCCCCAATCTTTGCTGAACGCCAAATTGACTGGGCGTTTGCGCGCTTGAATAGGCGCTGGGCGCGCGGAGAAGTTTTATTTGTGAAATATTGGGACACCAGATGGTCAAGCTTTAAAAAAATGAAACCTGCTGCGGATGTGAAATGATTGCGCTGAACCCGGTCGGCTATTTTTATGCGTAACGCGCCTCACCTCGTCGTCTCCATCTCGGGCCACGGTTTCGGCCATGTCGCGCAGACCGCGCCCGTCCTGAATCTGCTGTTTACATACATGCCGCAATTGCGCCTCACGGTGCGCTCCTCCGTGCCGCTTGCCCATCTGCGTTCGCGCATCAAGGCACCGTTCGCACACATGCCCAGCGAGGGCGATATCGGCATGTTGATGTCTTCGGCGGTGGATGTTCTCGCCGAGGAGAGCCGCGCGGCCTATCACGCCTTTCATGCGAACTGGGATGCGCGCGTCGAAGCCGAAGCCCGGCTGCTACGCGGGCTCGGCGCGGACATGGTGTTGTCCAACGTCGGCTATCTGCCGCTGGCAGGCGCGCAACGGGCAGGTATTCCGAATGTCGCCCTGTGTTCGCTGAACTGGTTTGATATCTATCGCCATTATTGCGGCAGCCATACCGCCAGCTCTATTCGTGCCGGGATTGTCGAAGAGCGAATGCCGCACCCTTCGACAGGCTCAGGGCGAATGGTTGATGAAATAATTGCGGCACAGATACATGCCTGTTATGCCAGCGCCGATGCCTTTCTGCGCATCACGCCCGGCCTGGCGATGGCGGAATTAACCAATCTCATCACTGTCGCGCCCATCGCCGCCATCGGCAGTGACCGGCGCGATGAGCTTGATTGCCATTTGCGGTTGTCGAAGCAAGACAAGCTGGTGCTGGTCAGTATGGGCGGCATCGCCAGTCGCTTGCCCATCGAACGTTGGCCGCGTATCGACGGCGTGCGCTGGCTGGTACAGGGCGATTGGCGGTTGGGTCATCCCGATGCCATCGCCATCGAATCGCTGCCGATGAGCTTCAGCGATCTGCTCTCCAGCAGCGATGCGCTGATCTGCAAACCCGGCTATGGCAGCTTCGTCGAGGCCGCATGCAGCGGCACACCCGTTCTGTACGTCAGTCGCGCCGACTGGCCGGAGACCTCCGCTCTGACCGGATGGCTGCAACAACACGGCTTGTGCCGCGAGGTGTCGAGGGACGCTCTGGAACAGGGGGATTTTGCTGCGGCGCTGGGGGAGCTTTGTAGCGCACTGCAACCTGAGCCGATCGTTCCAAAAGGCGCCCAGCAGGTATCAGATTGGCTAGCTGAGAGACTTGGTTTGTAAGGTAGCGAAACACTTACCCGGCCAGACTGTCAAACGGCGATAGCCAGGAGTCTGTTTGTGGCCAGGCACCTGAATAGCATATTCGTTCGTTGGACAAACTACGAACTTTGGCTATGCCGCACGCTGGCGGTGACTCGCCGATGACGGCGGCGGTTCGAAGGACTCCTGGCTCTGCCTGCCCTGATTCAAGGTTCAATTAAACATGTCAAAAACCTCTCTTTCCCCCAACCCCTCCCCCGCAAACTGAAGAGGGGAAAAGCCAGCGGGTTGTGCGGATTGGGAAAGCATTAAAAATCGCGTATATTGTCAGGTCGCTTCAATCAAGATGGTTTGCATGGAACAGATACGAATACGCGGTGCACGCACCCACAATTTAAAGAACATTAACCTCGATCTGCCGCGCCACAAACTGGTGGTGATCACCGGTTTGTCCGGTTCGGGCAAGTCCTCGCTCGCGTTCGATACCTTGTATGCCGAGGGGCAGCGCCGCTATGTGGAATCGCTGTCGGCGTATGCGCGGCAGTTTTTGCAGTTGATGGAAAAGCCGGACGTGGATTTGATCGAGGGGCTTTCTCCGGCCATCGCGATCGAGCAGAAGGCCACTTCGCACAACCCGCGCTCGACGGTCGGTACGGTCACCGAGATTCACGATTACCTGCGCCTGCTATTCGCGCGCGCGGGCGATCCATATTGCCCGCAGCATGACCTGGTGTTGCAGGCGCAATCGGTAGGCCAGATGGTGGATCATGTGCTGGCGCTGCCGCAGGACACCAAGATCATGATCCTGTCCCCGTTGGTCGTGGAGCGCAAGGGCGAGCAACTGGATCTGTTCGACGAGCTGCGCGCGCAGGGTTTCACGCGGCTGCGCATCAACGGCAAGGTGTACGAGATCGACGCGTTGCCGACATTGCACAAGAACAAGAAGCACACCGTCGAGATCGTGGTGGATCGGCTGAAAGCCAATACGGAAGCCAAGCAGCGCCTGGCCGAATCGTTCGAGACCGCGCTGCGCCACGCCGACGGGCGCGCGATTGCCGTGGAGATGGATACCGAAAAAGAGCACCTGTTTTCGGCGAAATTCGCCTGCCCGATTTGCAGCTACTCGCTGCCGGAGCTGGAACCGCGCCTGTTCTCGTTCAACAACCCGATGGGCGCTTGCCCGAAGTGTGACGGCCTCGGCAACATCAGTTTTTTCGATCCCAAACGGATTGTTGTTTTTCCGCAGATGTCGCTGAGTTCCGGCGCGATCAAGGGCTGGGATCGGCGCAACCAGTTCTATCACCAGTTGCTTGCCAGCCTCGCCAAACATTACAACTTCGATATCGAGCAGTCCTTCGAGAGCCTGCCGGAAAAAATCCAGCAGGTGATCCTGTACGGCAGCGGCAAGACCCAGATCGCGTTCCAGTATCTGAACGAGCGCGGCAAACCGATGCTGCGCGAACATGCCTTCGAGGGCATCGTCAATAATCTGGAGCGCCGTTACAAGGAGACCGATTCGCCCGCGGTGCGCGAGGAGCTGGCGAAATACCTGAACAGTTGCCCCTGCCCGGAATGCAAGGGCACGCGCCTACGCTTGGAGGCGCGCCATGTGCGCGTCGCGGAAATGAACCTGTACGAGATCAGCGCGCTGCCGCTGAAGCAGGCGCTGACTTTCTTCCAAGGGCTGAAGCTGCAAGGCCACAAGCAGGCGATTGCGGAAAAGATCATTCTGGAAATCGCCAGCCGCCTGACCTTCCTCAACAACGTCGGGCTGGATTACCTATCGCTGGAGCGCTCCGCCGAAACGCTGTCCGGCGGCGAGGCGCAGCGCATCCGCCTCGCATCGCAGATCGGCTCCGGCCTGACCGGGGTGATGTATGTGCTGGACGAGCCTTCCATCGGCCTGCACCAGCGCGATAACGACCGTCTGCTGCAAACGCTGAAAAAGCTGCGCGACATGGGCAACAGCGTGATCGTGGTCGAGCACGATGAAGAGGCGATCCGTGCCGCCGACCATGTGGTGGACATGGGGCCGGGCGCGGGCGAGCACGGTGGATTGATCGTGGCGCAAGGCACGGCGAAGGAAATCTGCGCGAACCAGCAGTCGCTCACCGGCGATTATTTATCCGGCCGGCGCAGCATCCCCGCGCCGGAGAAATACCGCAAGCCGGATGCGGAGCGCATGCTGCATATCGTCGGCGCTTCCGGCAACAACCTGAAAGACATCGCGCTGGACCTGCCGGTCGGCCTGCTGGTGTGCGTCACCGGCGTGTCCGGTTCCGGCAAATCGACGCTGATCAACGACACGCTGTACCCCGCCGTCGCGCAGCATTTGTACGGCAGCAGCACCGAGCCCGCGCCCTATGCAGAGATCAGCGGGCTGGAATTTTTCGACAAGGTGATCAACGTCGATCAAAGCCCGATCGGGCGCACGCCGCGCTCCAATCCGGCCACCTACACCGGCCTGTTCACGCCGATCCGCGAGCTGTTCGCGGGCGTGCCGTCATCGCGCGAGCGCGGCTACGGGCCGGGGCGCTTCTCGTTCAACGTCAAGGGCGGGCGCTGCGAATCCTGTCAGGGCGACGGCGTGATCAAGGTCGAGATGCACTTCCTGCCGGACGTGTATGTGCCGTGTGATGTGTGCCACGGCCAGCGCTACAACCGCGAGACACTGGAGATCAACTACAAGGGCAAAAACGTCCACCAGATTTTGCAGATGACCGTCGAGCAGGCGCATGAATTCTTCAAGCCCGTGCCGGTCATCGCGCGCAAGCTGCAAACCCTGCTCGACGTCGGCCTCGGCTACATCACGCTCGGGCAGTCCGCCACCACGCTGTCCGGCGGCGAGGCGCAGCGCGTGAAGCTGTCGCTGGAACTCTCGAAGCGCGACACCGGGCGCACGCTGTACATCCTCGACGAACCGACCACCGGCCTGCACTTCCATGACATCGCGCTGCTGCTCAAGGTGATCCACAAGCTGCGCGACCAAGGCAACACCGTGGTGGTGATCGAACACAACCTCGACGTGATCAAGACCTCCGACTGGGTGATCGACCTCGGCCCGGAAGGCGGCGACGGCGGCGGCCGCATCATCGCGCAAGGTTCGCCGAAGGACATCGCCAAGGACAAGAACAGCGTGACCGGAAAATATTTGAAGCAGGCGCTGGGAAAGCCGTAGCGTGCGCTGTGCGCACGAAGTAACGCTCAAGAAACGTGCGCACAGCGCACGCTACTATCGCTTATCATCGCAACATGGCTACCTTCCGTCGCTCTGTTGTTCCCGGCGCCACTTACTTCTTCACGGTCAACACCTATCGGCGCATCAAGGTGTTGACTGATCCGCCTTTTTATCTGGCGTTCAAGGAGGCATTGAGGCAGGTAATGGCAGAGCATCCGTTCGAAATCGATGCCTTTGTATTGCTGCCAGATCATCTTCATTGCATCTGGACATTGCCGCCAAATGATGGAGATTATGCGATGCGCTGGAATATCATCAAGCGATTGGTGAGCCAAGGTACCCGCAACGAAATTTCCCCTTTGCTTTCGGCCTCGCGTGGTAAGCGCAAGGAGTTGGGTTTGTGGCAACGGCGGTTTTGGGAACATCAAATCCGCGATGAGGACGATTTTGCCATGCATGCGAATTACATACATTGGAATCCGATGAAGCACGGTTATGTGTCGCGTGTTGCGGATTGGCCGTATTCAAGCTTTCACCGCTATTTGCGCGATGGGCTTTACCCGGAAGATTGGGCGGGAACTGTTGAAAGTGCTCGTGCGCACAGCGCACGCTACGAATTTGGCGAAGCGGAGTAATAGTTTGCACAGCACAACCCACAATGGAAAACCAGCCGTATAGCCATCTCCAAGACTGTTATATAACCAACGTAGCGTGCGCTGTGCGCACGATTCAGGTTTATGTGCTTCGCGCGCACAGCGCACGCTACGGCTACTTGCAATGAAAATATCCAGTCACATTTCCATCCCCGATGCCGAGATCGAATTGCATGCGATCCGGGCACAGGGTGCGGGCGGACAGAACGTCAACAAGGTGTCGACAGCGATTCATCTACGCTTCGATATCAATACCTCGTCGTTGCCGGACGACTACAAGGAAAAACTCAGGCAGCTTGCAGATAGGCGCGTATCCAGTGACGGCGTGATTATCATCAAGGCGCAGCGCTATCGCAGCCAGGAGAAAAATCGCGAAGATGCGCTATCCCGACTGCAGGCTTTGATCAAAAGCGCGGGCATCACACCCAAAAAACGTACTGCAACGAAGCCGACCAAAGGTTCTGTTAAAAGACGTATCGAAAGTAAAACTCAACGCGGTCAATTGAAGGCGTTGCGGGGGAAAGTTGGAGACTGATAGTAGATTTGCACTGTGCAGAAGTATCCGCGCAAGGCGGTGATGAATAAGCGGAACGGTTTTTTGTAATTGTTTTGACGGAATGATCTACTCGTCATCACAAAAAATCTGCCGTCATTCGGCGCAAACCGGAACGACGGCAGATTTTTAGCAGGTGGTGAATCCCGTTATTTTGACAGCGCGTTGGCGATATCGCGCTTGTGTTCTTCTTCCTGGATCAGGATATCCTCCAGCACCCGCCGCAAGCCATATTCCTTGAGCTCCTCGGCTTGGCTGATGCGCTCCTTGTAGCGCTTGATAGCGTTGTCCTCGCCCCACAGATCCTGCTTGAGCATTTGCACGCTGTCTTTCGAAATCTCGCGTTTCTCCACGTCCACGGTGGGCACACCGCCAAGAAAGTCGATCTGCTCGGACAGCATGACGGCATGCGCCATCTCCTCCTGCGCATGGAGCAGCAGTTCTTTCTGGATCGAATCGAATTGCGCGCCGTTGATCGAGGAGGCGTGCTGCACATACTGGATGGCCGCCGCGTATTCCCACTCCAAGTCCTTGTTAAGTTCCGACAACAGCTTCTTCATGGTGGTTTTCATTTGACGTCTCCTGTCGTTTTACAAAAGTGTAGCAATTGGTTAAATGGCAATCCATCTTATCAATTAGCCGGGCGGTGCGCCACCTGCGCCCAGACACCGGTGCTCGGACACTGCAATAGCCCCAAGCCTGTCTCCCAAACTCCGGCGCTATCGGTTAAGCTTACACCCGTTTTTAATTCATCAAGCAAACATCATGGCCCAATATGTAATGTCGATGCTCCGCGTGAGCAAAATCGTCCCCCCCAAACGTCAGATCATCAAGGACATCTCTCTCAGCTTCTTCCCCGGCGCGAAGATCGGCCTGCTCGGCCTGAACGGCTCGGGCAAATCCACCGTGCTGCGCATCATGGCGGGCGTGGACAAGGAATACGACGGCGAGGTGCAGCGCGAGCCCAACATCCGCATCGGCTACCTGCCGCAGGAGCCGCAGCTCGACCCCGAGGCTACCGTCAAGCAGGAAGTGGAAGCCGCGCTCGGCGAAGTGATGCAGGCGCAGAAGAAACTCGACGAGGTGTATGCCGCGTATGCCGAGCCGGACGCCGACTTCGACGCACTCGCCGCCGAGCAGGCGCGCCTCGAAGCGATCATCGCCACCAGCGGCGCCGATTCCGAACACCAGATGGAGATAGCCGCCGATGCGCTGCGCCTGCCGCCGTGGGATGCGCTGGTCAAGAATTTGTCCGGCGGCGAAAAGCGCCGCGTCGCGCTGTGCAAGCTGCTGCTGGAAAAACCCGACATGCTGCTGCTCGACGAACCGACCAACCATCTCGACGCCGAATCGGTGGAATGGCTGGAGCAATTCCTCGTGCGCTTCCCCGGCACCGTGGTCGCCGTCACCCACGACCGCTACTTCCTCGATAACGCCGCCGAGTGGATTCTTGAATTGGATCGCGGCCACGGCATCCCGTGGAAGGGCAACTATTCGAGTTGGTTGGAGCAGAAGGAAGCGCGCCTCGAAACCGAGAACAAGCAGATCGACGCGCACATGAAAGCGATGAAGCAGGAGCTGGAATGGGTGCGGCAGAATCCGAAGGCGCGCCAGGCCAAGTCCAAGGCGCGTCTGAACCGCTTCGAGGAACTCAACTCGCAGGAATACCAGAAACGCAATGAGACGCAGGAAATCTTCATCCCGGTCGGCGAACGGCTCGGCAACGAAGTCATCGAGTTCGACGGCGTGAGCAAGGCCTACGGCGACCGCCTGCTGATCGACAACTTCAGCTTCAAGATTCCGGCCGGCGCGATCGTCGGCATCATCGGCCCGAACGGTGCGGGTAAATCCACGCTGTTCCGCATGATCACCGGCAAGGAACAGCCGGACAGCGGCACCGTGAAGATCGGTACCACCGTCAAGATCGCGCATGTCGATCAGGCGCGCGACTCACTGGAGAACGGCAAGACGGTGTTCGACGCGATCTCCGGCGGCAACGAGATTCTGACCGTGGGCAAATACGAGACCCCGGCGCGCGCCTACATCGGCCGCTTCAACTTCAAGGGCGCGGACCAGGGCAAGATCGTCGGCCAGCTTTCCGGCGGCGAGCGCGGCCGCCTGCACCTGGCGCAGACGCTGATCTCCGGCGGCAACGTGCTGCTACTCGACGAGCCGTCCAACGACCTCGACGTGGAAACCCTGCGTGCCCTCGAAGACGCGCTGCTCGAATTCGCTGGCTGCGTGGTGGTCATCTCCCACGACCGCTGGTTCCTCGACCGCATCGCCACCCACATCATCGCGGCGGAAGGCGATTCCAAATGGACGTTCTTCGACGGCAATTATCAGGAATACGAAGCGGACAAGAAGAAGCGCCTCGGTGAAGAGGGCGCGAAGCCAAAGCGGATTCGGTATAAGCCGATTAGCCGCTAGGGAAATACTGAGGCCGTTCGCCCTGAGATTCTATGATTTTCGTCAAGCATTTTTTGTAATCCTTTCCGGATTAAAGACTGACTTGTAATGATGGATAGACCAAGCGGCTCGGGCAATTTTGCGTGCGATGAT
>JAHFRA010000044.1:19071-20808 GCA_023259035.1 Gallionella sp. | reverse complement strand
GCGAAAGCGGCGATCAGGGACTATCCCTGCAAACTCCCGCCCGCATCGGCGATGGCGGGAATTTATGCCGCCGTCGACAACAGTCGCGGCGTCTGGAAAGCCCCGGCAAACGTCAGTGTCAACGCGGTCACTCAGCCAACGATTCAATTCACCAATGTTGAGCAGGATCAGATGAATGTCGATGTGACTGCGGGCAAATCCGTCAATGCCATCCGCCCGTTCATCGGGAAAGGCACCCTGGTTTGGGGCGCCAGAACTTTGGCTGGAAATGACAATGAGTGGCGCTACGTCAGCGTTCGCCGCTTCTTTATTTTTGTCGAAGAATCGGTGAAGAAGGCCACGGAGCAATTTGTCTTCGAGCCGAACGATGCCAACACCTGGGTCAAGGTACAGGGCATGATCGAAAACTTCCTAACCACGCTTTGGCGTCAAGGTGCATTGCAAGGAGTGAAGCCCGAGCACGCTTTCTATGTTGCCGTGGGGCTGGGCAAAACCATGACGGCGCTGGATATCCTGGAAGGCCGCATGATTGTGGAGATTGGCATGGCCGCGGTACGGCCCGCCGAGTTCATTATCCTCCGGTTCTCGCACAAGATGGCAGAGTCCTGATTCGCACCAATGACAATTGCGTTTCGAGGATGGAAATTCTTTCAACATTTTACAATACATAAGGATAACTATCATGGCTCAAGAATATCCACTTCCGCGTTTTCATTTTCAGGTCGATTGGGGTGGCGCGAAAATCAGCTTTACCGAGGTTACGGGCCTGGTCATGGAAAGAGAAAAAATTGAGTACCGTCACAGCGACAGCAAGGACTTCAATAAAATTGCCATGCCGGGCATGGTGAAAAATAACAACCTTACCTTGAAACGCGGTAAATTCGAGGGTGATTTCGACTATAACAAGTGGCTCGAAGATATCGCTAACGAACGGGTTAATGGCAGGCGCGATGTGATCATCCGTTTGCTGAACGAAAAGCATGCGCCCGTTGCGGCGTGGTCGGCGGCTCGCTGTTTCCCGGTAAAAGTCACGGCGCCGGATTTTAAATCCGATGCGAGTGAAATTGCCGTTGAAAGCATCGAGATTGCCCACGAAGGCCTGAAGCTGATGAAGATATAGGCCAGGATATGACTGCCGGCTATTACCCGCCCTGGGGGTTCTACTACAAAGCGGAATTCAGCATCAGCCAGGACACCAATGATGCGAGGTTCCAAACCGTTTCCGGTTTGTCAGTGGAATATGATTATGAAAGTTTCAAGGAAGGCGGCGAAAACCGTTTCGAACACAAATTGCCGGTGCGGACCAAGTACGCGGACATGGTGTTGAAGCGGGGCATGTTGACGGATTCAGCGATCATCAAGTGGTTTCTGGATGCATTCAGGAACCGCAAGTTTGTACCGGCCGATATCAGCGTCATTCTGATGAATGAAAAGGGCGAGCCTTTGCGCACATGGAAAGTGGCACATGCCATTCCCAGGAAATGGTTGGTCAGCGATTTAAATGCTAACGAGAGTAGTGTGGTGATTGAAACCATGGAATTGACATATCGGTATTTTACGATTCAGTAAAGCAAGAGCTCGAGAACGATTTTATCGAGGCGGTAATAAGGATATCCGACACTAGTGCGCTGTAACTTTAGTAGGGCTCAGAAAGTGTCGTTAGGGCGTTGTCGACATTGTATGCACTGATGAAAAACTTATGCCAATCGAGATAAAAGAATTGCACATTCGCGTAGC
>JAHFRA010000044.1:0-18971 GCA_023259035.1 Gallionella sp. | reverse complement strand
TGGGTAACTTTCGCCGGCTGGAACCAGGTACGAACCTGATTTTCCGTCCATTGATAAAGCCAACAAATCCCCGTGAGTAACGAATCCACTATTCCCACGCCTGCCACGCCCGATGTATGCACGGTGGCGATTTTAATTGCCGGGCAGGAAATATCCGGCGAGTTTCATGTGCTGTCCGTTGTCATCAGCCGGGAACTAAACCGGATTCCCACGGCCACTATTCAGATCGAAGACGGTGAACCGGCAAAGTCGACCTTTGCTATCAGCAACACCAATCATTTTATTCCAGGTAAGCAGATTGAAATTCAACTGGGTTATCGCTCGCAAAACGAAACCGTGTTCAAGGGATTGATCGTCAAGCAAGGCATCAAGGTGCGCAAAAGCGGGAATGCGCTGAACATCGAGTGCCGCGGCGATGCCATCAAAATGACCAGCGGTAGCAAGAGCCGCTATTTCATCGACAAGAAAGACAGCGACATCATGGAGGAGCTTCTCGGCGCCCACTCGCTGGCCAAAGACGTGGAAACGACCACGCCGTCACTAAAAGAGGTAGTGCAGTACGACTCGACGGATTGGGACTTTCTGCTGTGCCGCGCGGAAGCCAATGGGCAGGTCGTGCTCGCCGAAGACGAAAAAATCAGAGTGGCGAAACCCGTAGTCGCCGGATCACCGGTGGTTCGCATGGCCTACGGCTCTACGGTGCTGGAGCTGGATGCGGAAATCGATGCACGCTGGCAAAGCAAGGGCATCAAGGCCAGCAGTTGGAGTGGCGCCGACCAGGCTATTGTCAAGGCCGAGGCGAAAGAACCTTCTACGCCGAACAGCGGTAATTTGTCCGCCTCCGATCTGGCGCAGGTTTTGGGCGGCGATGCACACGAGATCAGGCATGGCGGCAAGCTCGAAGAGCCGGAACTGCAAGCGTGGGCCGATGCGCGATTGCTGCGCGAGCGTCTGGCCAAAGTCCGCGGCAGGGCAAAATGCCAGGGATTCGCCGGCGTCATGCCCGGCAAGATCGTGGAAATTACCGGCATCGGCGAACGCTTCCAGGGAAAGCTGTACGTGTCGGGCGTTCGCCATACCGTATTCAACGGCAATTGGGAAACCGATGTGCAGTTCGGATTGAACCCCGAACTGTTTGCCGAGACCTACAATCTGCGTCCACTGCCGGCGGCGGGTTTGTTGCCAACGGTGAGTGGCCTGCAAATCGGCATCGTCACCGCGCTGGAGAACGATCCGGATGGTGAAGACCGCATCAAGCTGCGCCTGCCGCTCATCAACACGACCGAAGAAGGCATCTGGGCGCGCATTGCCACGCTGGACGCGGGCAATCAGCGCGGCACCTATTTCCGGCCTGAAATCGATGATGAAGTGATCGTCGGATTTCTGAACGACGATCCGCGTCACCCGGTGGTTTTGGGCATGTGTCACAGCAGCGCCAAGCCGGCTCCCGAAGCGGCCAAGGACGACAATCACCACAAGGGCTATGTCAGTCGCGAAAAACTGAAACTCAGTTTCGATGATGAGAAAAAAATCATCGGTCTGGAAACTCCCGCTGGGAACAAGTTCACCATGTCGGAGGATGCCAAGGGCATCACGCTGGAAGACCAGAACGGCAACAAGATCACGCTGGACGACAGCGGCATCAAGATCGAAAGCGTGAAGGACTTGATATTGAAAGCGAGCAAGGATGTGAAGCTTTCAGGAACGAATACAGAATTCACCGCTCAGGCTGCCTTTAAAGCAACGGGCACCAGTAGCGCGGAGGTGTCGAGCCCCAGCACGACGATAAAGGGCAGCGCCACGGCGGTGATCCAGGGCGGGATGGTACAGATCAATTAATACGCGACACCCACGCCCCGCGTTTCGGCATGGGAACGGATAGCAAAGGGAGATGAAACCATGCCACCAGCAGCGCGAGTGACTGACATGATCGTGAGTGCGTTAACTCAGGGCACTCCAACCCCCATCATTCCGCCTGGCGCGCCCACGGTGCTCCTCGCCGGATTGCCGGCGGCGCGTATGGGAGATAGCTGTGGAGCGGATGCCATCATCATGGGGTCGGCGACGGTGATGATTGGCGGCATGCCGGCCGCACGCATTGGGAGTCCGACGGCAGGCGGCGGGGCGGTGATGCCGCCGGGCGCCGTGACGGTGCTGATAGGAGACTGATCATGAACCGGAAGTTTTTAGGCCGCGGCTGGTCGTTTCCTCCTGCTTTCGTGCGCGATCAACCGTCGGTACGGATGTTGGAAGACGAAGCGGACATCGCTTCAAGTCTGGAAATACTGCTCAGCACAACGCCGGGCGAGCGGGTCTTGCAACCGTTTTATGGCTGCAACCTGAGCGAGTTGCTATTTGAAACGCTCGATACACGGATGAAAATGCTGATGGCTGACAAGGTGGAATCGGCCATCCTGTATCACGAGGCGCGCATCACGCTGGAAAGCGTGAAATTGGATGACAGCCTCGAACTGGAAGGGGTTGTGCTGATCGAAGTGGTTTACCGGGTGAAGTCCACCAATTCGCGTTTCAACTTCGTGTACCCGTATTACAGGTTAGAGGGTACCGACATCAATCTTACGACAACCATTAGCCTCCTTCCCGATAACGTTTGAGCCATGGCCACGCCAATCGATTGCTTACAAAATACTGATCCGCTGAAGCTCGTGCGCGAAGGCACGAGCCAGGATGGGCGCCTGCCCGAAGCGCTGGATCCGGCCTATGCGCCAGTCAACGAGCGTACTGTCGCGCACGGCATGGTGTTTGCGCAAGGCTATGCGGCCTTGCTGAAATATTTCGATGCAACCAATACCGAAACCGGCGACTGGGCACCTTTTTTTAGCAACGATGCGTCCGTGCAACTGGCCGTCGCCGCCGTCGAGGACGTGGAGGCGTACAAGACGAATACCCAATCCTGGCTCGATTATCTGAATCGACTGGAAAACCAGCCGAATGAGGCCCTGCTAAAAAATAATCTTGGATTTCTTTACAGCAGTGTGGCGACACTCGCCCAACAACTGGACGTGTTGAAGGAAGGTTTTCCGGCGGATATTGCCCTGAAAGGCACGCTGCAAAACCTCATTAAAAGCCAGCTTGCCCCGGCCTTTAAGCGACTGATCGCCTACTACAAGGCAGGCGTCATGCTCACCTACGTCAACGCCGCCGTTCCTCCACCAACGGTGCAAATACTGCGCCACCCCATTGTCAACTTCGCCTCTGTCTTGAGCGCGGGACTATCCACGGACTGGAGTGAGGGCCTTGCCTGGTCCGGCTACGCAGGCGGCATTGCGGAAGATCAATCGGTTTACGGCGATGCATCGGCCAGCGTGTTCGTTCGAATCAACCATTGCTCGACTCATAACCTGTTCACATCGGTTTTCGATCAATTCCTGAAAGTGTTTGCCCGTGTCACCAGCGAAGCGAAGACCGCGCTGGATGGCACACTGACGGGATGGGACAAGCATGAACCCCATTACGCGTTGTATCTCGCTTTCCTGCGGCTTTTCGAATATGCCCGTGCGTCGAGCAACACGCTGACGCAACGGCACTTGGATTTTTATTACCGGGAAATTCTTCGCCTCAAGGAAAAAAGCGCCGAACCGGGCCATGTTCATCTGCTGGCCGAACTGGCAAAACAAGTTGGTAGCCGCGAATTCAAATCCGGTGAGTTGTTCAAGGCCGGAAAAGACGACCAAGGGCGGGACGTTGTCTTCGCCAACGACGGCGATTTTGTCGCCAACCAGGCCAAGGTTGTCGCCTTGAAAACCGTGTATCGGCAAGGCGACGAGGAGGTTAGCGCCGAAAATCCGACCAGCATCCACCAAGGTCGGTACTACGCGTCGCCGGTCGCCAATTCGGATGATGGCTTGGGTGCGAAACTGACCACCGTCGATCAATCCTGGCATCCGTTTTTCAACAAAGTTTACGCCGGCGGCAAGCTGAGTGAAATCCGCATGCCCGAAGCGGAGATCGGCTTCGCCATCGCCTCGCATTATTTGCTGATGGCGGAAGGACGCCGCTTGGTCGTGGCAGGGATCAAAGTCAGCGGTGAGAAGGGTAAAACCCCTGAGGACTTGAAGGATAACATCCGGTGTTTTCTGACAACGGAAAAGGCATGGCTGGAAAAGGATCCCCTGAGTTTCATTCAGTACGCGGATACTATGGTTTTGCTTCTCGAACTCACCGGCACAGACGCGCCGATCACGCCGTACTCGTCCAAGGTGCATGGCTATACGTTTCAAACCGATTTGCCGATGCTAGTGGTGAAGCTGAAGCAGGACGACACTCGCAGCTATGCGTATCCCGCATTTCAGGACCTTGAGGTCACCGGCATCACGCTCTATGTGTACGCTGACAGTGTGAAGTCTCTGGCCATATCCAACGATTTCGGCCCGGTGGATACATCGAAACCGTTTCAGCCCTTCGGTGCATCACCGGTAGCCGGCAGCAGCCTGGTCATCGGTTCCAAAGAAGTCTTTCAAAAAAACTTGAGCTACGCAACGGTGAGCCTGAGCTGGCTGGCGGACCCGCAACCGTATCAGACGTCGCCGATGGTCGCTATAGATTTTCTGAGTCAAGGACAATGGGAGTCATCGACCATCACGGCAGTACCCGTCGGTTCCACATCGTTTCCTTTTTCCAGCCATCTCGATGTGCCGGTTATTGACGAAGCGGATTTCAGCGCCAATGAGTTTTACAGCACTCAATCACGCTATGGTTTTGCCAGGCTGAAATTGACAGACGGTTTCGGCCAGAAGGCCTATCAAACCGATTTGCTTAAATACCTTCGCAAGAAGAAGACCAACGAACCTAATGGGCCGCCCGTAGGGCCAACAGCTAGCGCGCTAGCCATGAGCTACTTAGCCAGTTCGGAGTTGATACTGAATACGTTGTCTAAAGACAACTACGAAAAACGGCCCGGGCAGTTCTTTCATCTGGCGCCCTTTGGTACCGCGGAACAACATCCCTATCTGAATCTGAATGCCAGCGATCCGGTTTACCTGCTGCCTCAATTCGATTTTCGGCGCGACAATGCGAAAGCGGAAAGCGAAGCCGAACTTTACATCGGCATCAGCAGGTTAAAGCCGCCGCAAAACCTCACCTTGCTGTTTCAGGTCGCCGACGGAACCGCCAATCCTCTGGCGCCGAAACCCAAACCGCATATCGATTGGTGTTACCTGAAAAACAATGAATGGATCGGATTTGCGGAAAACGAAGTGCAGGATGGAACCGACGAGTTGCTGAACTCCGGCATCGTCACGTTTGCGGTCCCGCGGGAAGCAACGAGCGATAACACGCTTTTCCCGTCCGGCATGGTCTGGATTCGCGCCGCGGTGGATGAAAAAAGTGACGCCGTGTGCAAGCTGCAATTGGTGGCGGCACAAGCACTGCAAGCAAGTTTCACCGACCGGGGTAATTCTCCCGGCTTTGCGGCGACGCCGTTGGCGGCCGGAACCATCAGTAAACTTGATCAACCGGATTCCGCGGTCAAAACTATCAGCCAGCCTTTTTCCTCTTTTGGCGGGCACGGGGCCGAAAAGCCTATGGCGTTTTACACACGCATCAGCGAACGCTTGCGCCACAAGGATCGCGCCATCGGCCTGTGGGACTACGAGCACATGGTCCTGGACGCGTTCCCGCAGATCTACAAGGTCAAATGCCTGAATCACACCCATTACGATGAAGACATCTACCGCGAATTGGCGCCGGGGCATGTCACCGTCGTCACCATACCGAACTTGCAAACGCAGAACCTGCGCGATCCGCTAAAGCCTTATACAAGCCTTGGCGTGCTGCAGCAGATCGAAGCGTTCCTGAAAAAACGCACCAGTTGTTTCGCGCGCCTGCACGTTAAGAACCCGCAGTTTGAAGAGGTCCGCGTTCGATTCAAACTACGTTTGTATGACGGCTTCGACGAGACCTATTACTCGAACTTGCTAAAGCAAGCGATTACCCGCTTCCTGTCGCCCTGGGCATTTACCGATGGGGGCACGCCGTCGTTCGGCGGAAAAATCTACAAGTCGGTGCTGATCAATTTTATCGAGGATCAGGCTTACGTGGATTACGTATCTGACTTTCAGTTGTTTCATGACATTCGCGGCGTGCAGGGAACCAGTGATTTGGATGAGGTGGAAGGTTCCACGGCCGTATCCATTTTGGTGTCGGCTCCCACCGGCAAACATGAGATCGCGATTATTAAACCTGCGCTGGAAACCCCCTCCGGCGAATCTTGTTCGTGTGAAGCATGAGCCAGAATGCTAAAGCCCTGATGAAAAATCCACCGCTGGAACCAGCGCAGGATTTCTATCGCCTGCGTCGGGAAGGCATCGGCTTCATCGAGCAGATGGGAAGCAAGGGATGGACGGACTACAACACCCACGATCCCGGCGTCACCATACTGGAAGCGCTGTGCTATGCCATCACAGATGTGGCCTATCGCTCGGGTTGGGACATCAAGGATATTTTGGCGCCGAAAACCGCTTCGTCTAATACGGACCAGCCCTATCCGAACCAGGCATTTTTCACCGCCAGAAAAATTCTGACGGTCAACCCGACCACTCCGGACGACCTGCGGCGTTTGCTGATCGACATGGAGAAGGTCCGCAATGCCTGGGTGCTCTGCAAGAAATGCGCGTGCGAAGTGAGTTATTACGCCTGGTGCGACAAGGACAAACAACTTCTATTGTCCTACGAGAAACCGGCCGATGTCACGCTCGCCCCGCAAGAGGTTTGGTCGCATGGGTTGTACGAGGCATTGCTGGAACTCGAAGCCGACCCCGAACTGGGTGACCTGAATGATCGCAAGATCGAGTACCAATCTATTTTTCACGACGCGAGTGGTGCACACGCCACCCTCATGGAATTGCGCTTTCCGGATATCTCCCTGTCCCACCGCGATCAGTGGCGGCTATTTATCGATAGTGAAGAGGCCTTTGCAACCGAGGCTTCGTTCGAGGCTTCGTTTAAACTATGCCTTACCCGCTTCGGCGCAACCAAAACGTACGATGTATTCAGCGATGCGACTTTGGACGAGACGGGAAAAAATAACTACGTGCGCAATCATTGGCGCAATATGTTTTACCTAAGCTTCGAAATCGAGATCGTTTCTTCTGGAAAGAAGATCATCATTGAAAATGCCAGCTTGCGCGTGTTCAGTGACGTCACCACTAAAATGGCGACGACCGCAGGAGATTTGAAAGCTTTGTTCGAGGACAAGCGAGCGGGTGGTTTCATTCAACGTTATCGCAAAAAGGCGAAACAGGTGCTGACTGCGGTCAAGAGTGCGAAAGCGGCATTGCTCGCTCACCGTAATCTTGATGAAGACTACTGTACTGTAAAGGTCGTCGGTGTGGAGGAGATTGCGGTCTGCGCCGACGTAGAGGTGAAGGCCGATGCGGATATCGAACGAGTGCAGGCACGCATTTGGTTCGAGATCGAACAGTATTTCAACCCGCCCATCCGGTTCCATACCTTGCAAGAACTGTTGGCAGCCGGTGAACTGGTGGAAGAGATTTTCAACGGCCCGGCACTCGACAGCGGCTTTATCAAGGCCGACGATCTGGAAGCGGCCTCGCTGAAAACCGTCCTGCGCGTGTCGGACATCATCAACCGTCTGATGGACATCGACGGCGTCATTGCCGTCAATCAGTTGTTACTGACCAAATACGATGCGGAAGGCATTGCCGTGAAGGGTGCCGCCGATCCGAGCTGGGTCGACGGAAAACCGGTGTTCGATACCAATAAGTCCAGCGCATCCTGGCTCATGTTTGTCAGCAACCGGCATCAGCCGCGGCTTTACCTGAACCTCTCGCGATTTCTGTTTTATAAAAACGGCCTGCCGTTTCTGCCGCGCATGGATGAAGCCAATGACACGTTAAATCAGTTGCGCGGCGAGGCCGAGCGTCCGAAAAATAACAACGCGGACAACGATCTGAAAATACCGAAGGGTAGTTTCCGAAATCCGGAAGACTATTACCCTGCGCAATACAGTTTCCCCCAAGTCTACGGTACCGGTCCCAGCGGCCTGCCGTCTCATGTGCCTGTTTCGCGCAGGGCGCAAGCCAAACAGCTCCAAGCCTATTTGATGGTGTTCGAGCAAGTGTTGGGCAATGCGCTAGCCCAATTAGCCCATACCGCTTATCTGTTTTCCCTCGACCCCGATGTTACGCGCACCTATTTCGTCAAGGCGTTCAGCGAAACGCTGGTACGAGGCTTCGATGACATTAAAAAGGCAGGTATGAGTGAGTCCGCGGTGGAAGCGATCACCGAAACCTTGCCCGAATTTCATGAGAGGCGAAACCGGTTTCTCGATCATTTGCTGGCGCGATTCGGCGAACAGTTTAGCGAGTACGCGCTGTTGCTGAGCAACGCGGCCGGCAAGCAAGTGGCCCAACCTCGCTTGATCACCGACAAGATCTCCTTCCTCCAGCGGTATCCCGCGATCAGCCATGATCGCAGTAAAGCATTCGACTATAAGCTTGAGCCGTGCGCGGATGACAACTACCCGGGTATTAAAAAGCGCATCAGCCTGTTGCTGGGCTATCCCGATTTAAGGTTTGTCTGGACCGTCGCCGCGCCCAGCGGCGGAAAGTATCCGGTCAATTTTCAATTGATCGACGGGAACGCAAGACACTGGCTTAACGGCGGATTAATCCTGGCTGCGGGCAGTGAAGCGGAAGCGAAGTTGCTTGCCTATCGTGCCATTATCGAACAGATGATTCAGTCCGATGCCTATGACCCTGTGGATGAAGCGGGCAAGTTGCGCCTGAAATTGAAAGACAAGTCGGCTGCCGAACTGGGCCAGCATTCCCTGTTATTCGATACCAAGGCCGATGCGATAGCCGTGCGGGATGAATTGCTGGCCTGGAGTGCCAACGAGCGGCTGATTGTTGTTGAGCATCTGCTGTTGAGGCCGAAGTTTCCCGGCGACGCGCTCTATCCAGCCTGCGCAGATGCCGCTTGCGGCATCTGCGGCGACGAAGACCCGTATTCGTTCCGGCTGACTTTTGTCATGCCCGGCTGGACAGTGCAGTATACCGATAATCTGGATCTGCGCCGCTTCGCCGAACGAACCATCCAGCGGGAAACGCCCTCGCACCTGCTGGGCAAAACTTGTTGGGTCGGCAACGACGGCTTTATTGAAAATCCGTGCGATGAAGTGATCGGTGAACTTGCCGAGTTGCTGATGACTAAGGGCTTGACCGAGAGCGGCATTGCGCCGAGCGAAGATGATGCCTGCGCCTGCGCCAATGCCATTTACCACAAGTTCAGTGCTGTTTTTAACGCCTGGTACGCGGACAAGACGCTGGACTATTTCCAGCCGGACGCACTCGAGGCACTGATTGCAGACAGATTCGGCGCCGACCCCAAGGCATCGGACATCAGTTGCAGCACGGTATTGGATGGTGCGCTGTGGGCCTCGGTACAGGAATTGATGGTTAAGTATTTTGTGCAGATCGCTCTCTACGGTTGGCAGTTTGAACGTTTCGAAGCAGCCTGGTGCGAGTGGCTCAAGATCAATGCGAAATTCGACTGGACCGAGGAGCGATTGCACGAGCGTGTGCAGGCCATGCTCGAGGCCAATCTACTCACAGCCAATGCTAAGGAAGTTGATTTATGCCAATGCGCCACGACTATTCTGACCCAATACGGCAAGGTGTTTTATGAGTGGATGGAAAACAATCTAACGTCCGCTAAGAAGCCTGCGGATATCCCCGCCCCCGGCATAAGTCTCTGTCCAGGGTTGAGTTTCAAGTCAGGCACCTCGGAGACAATTGACGCGTTGCTGGCGGAACGCTACGACGCCTACAAGGAAGTCTCTTACCGGCTTTGGATCGTCGTGAACCTGCTCAGTAAATTGCGTAACACCTACCCAGGGGCAACCTTGCATGATTGTGACGATGGTAGCGATCACAACCCGGTGCGCCTGAATAACACGGCGTTGGGTAACTATCCGCTTCAGACATCCAACAGCTGAAATCTATTGATTACGGAGTCTGCCATGCAATCTATACAAAATAGCTTTCCGGTATTCGAAGCTAACCAGGTGCTGACCAATGCACATCTGAATCAGGTCGTTAATTATTTGGATGAACAAGAGCGTCTAACGCGCACCAACCTGATCGGCATAGGCATAGTCTGCGGTTTGGAGATACGACTTGATGTTGCGGAGACCGTAACAATATACATTTCGAAGGGTTGCGGCATCACTTCGGAAGGTTACCTCATTGCAGAGCCTAAAAACGGTCAGTTCGTGTCTTATCGGGAATACCTAGTACCGAACAATTTGGCTTACCCAGCGTTTATAAATCCAGTTACCAAGACCCAATATCTGTTATGGGAGCTCTTTCCAGTTGGTGAACCCAATACCATTCCTTTGGGGAATACTGCAAAATTTCTGGAAGACAAAGCGGTGTTGCTGTTTCTGGAATTGAAGAAGCAGAACCTGCGCAATTGCAGTCCGAACAACTGCGATGACAAGGGCTCTGAAGTGACTGTCAGCGTTAAACCCTTGCTTATCGAGCTGGTCAATCTGGATAGCATTATCGCTGCGGAGAAAAAGTCGGGTAGCGGACTGACTTCCGGCGAACTTGAGGCCGCGTTGCAGGAACAGTTGAATCTGCCCGATATACACCTGCCGCGCTTCATTGTTCCGAACATTGGCACGGCAATGTCTAGCGATATCTTCAAGGCATACCTGGATGTGTTCCGCACCAACAAACTGGTGCAGTCAACCACTAAAGCCTTGCAGGCGGCCTACTCGGCATTTAAACCCCTGCTACAGGAGGCTTTTCCTGATGATCCGTTCAGCGATTTCAAAACGAGGTATGGCTTTCTAGATGACATCCCGACAACGTCGATACAAGTGCGCTTCTTACAGTATTACTACGATTATTTTGATGATTTGCTGCGCGCATACAATGAGTTTCGCTGGAAGGGGTTAGCGCTGGTCTGTGCTTGTTGTCCGCCTGAAGACCTGTTCCCGCGCCATTTGATGCTGGGCTTGCTGTATCCGAAAAAATCGGAACCTCCGGGTATTTACCGGCAACATTTTCTGGCTTCGCCTGCTATCGGCGAATGTTCTGAGCGCTCGAAAGAGGTATTGCATTTATTCAGGCGCCTCGTGGAGATGGCTCGTGCGTTTACCGATGAACCGACTTTGCCGAAACTGCAACCAGAAATAAAGTACCGCACCGACCCGCAAATTCGCATCACCCCGAGTTGCTTGGGGGATACTCCTTTGTCCGGCAAGGCCATTCCCTATTATTACAAGCAAGATGGATCTCCCCCCTTGTACCAGCAATGGAGCATCGAGAAAACCCGGCGCATCCGCGCCAACCAGAATTTGAGCTATCGACAAGACGAGTACACGCCCGTCGCACCAGTGTTCGTCAGCAACCCCCTGGGCTATGATCTCGAGCCATACAATTTTCTGAGGATAGAGGGCTGCCTGGGTAAAAATTATTACAGCGTACTCAATACCCTCTTATCGGTTAAATCGCAGTACCGCCTGCCCATCGAAGTTATTGCACTGCGCTCAGGTGCATTCGATGAAAATATACCTGTTGATTTAAATAAAGAGGAATGCCGGTTCCAGGATCTTGAGGCGCTCTATGACGCGCAGCGGGAAGAATTTCGGAGTTTCCTGGCCAAGGAGCTGACATTTTTTTACGACTTACCTATTCAAGAGGAAGACCCATCAGACAAAGCTGTTCGGTCTATCGTTCCAGTATTGATCAAGTACAGACCGGATTTTCTCGTAAAGACCAATCGGCTGGGGACACTCTTTGAGAGACAATACCAGCTGCAAGTTTTTTCCAATGAGTTGATGAACCTCGTATCAAGCACATTACATACTGCCTTTTTTCGCGTCATCTTCCGCATAGTCAAATTGGACGAATCACTAACGGAAAGCCTGGGCGATGTAAATTTTGACATTCTTGCGCAACGGTGTCGTGAATTGGATGAAGCGGCGCAGGAATTGGAAATCAAACGTGAGCAGTGGTTCAGTCACCTGGAGGGTGCTGTCAGCATACTTCGTGCAGAAGAAATAGATGATCGCCTCGAAGCCATCTTGTTTAATTGTCAGGTAGATGCTTTCCAGTCTATTCGTAGCGAATACCGGCGCCGCATTCGCGAATTGAAGCAAAAGCAATTCTTCAGTTATTTCCTCCAAAAGAATCCTGGCATTCAGCACAAGGCTGGTGTTCCTCTTGGGGGCACTTTTATCATCGTCTATCACCAGGATCCGGCACTCCCCCCACCCATAGATACACACGACACCATCAGTTCGGGCCCTGCGGCATCCTCTTGGGCGGTCGGGCGCCTGGATGATTTTATACGGGGAACCGATAACGCGTTGTGGCACAAGTGGTTCGAAGGCAAATGGTCTGGCTGGGAGTCGTTGGGGGGGGTATTGACCTCGGATCCGGCAGCAGTCTCCTGGAGTAAAGGAAGAATCGATGTCTTTGTGCGAGGAACCGATAACGCGCTGTGGCACAAGTGGTTTGATGGCAAATGGTCTGACTGGGAATCATTGGGCGGTGATCTGAGTTCGGGGCCCGCTGTATCTTCTTGGGCGTCCGGTCGCCTGGATGTATTTGCACGGGGAACCGATAACGCGCTATGGCACAAGTGGTTCGAAGGCAAATGGTCTGGCTGGGAGTCGTTGGGGGGGGTATTGACCTCGGATCCGGCAGCAGTCTCCTGGAGTAAAGGAAGAATCGATGTCTTTGTGCGAGGAACCGATAACGCGCTGTGGCACAAGTGGTTCGATGGCAAATGGTCTGGCTGGGAATCATTGGGCGGCGCTCTGAGTTCGAGTTCTGCTTTTTCCTCAAGGCCTGTTCGCGTGGCCGCAGATATCGCGAGCATGGTGCCGCTTGGCAGCGTCAAGCCGGACCTGTCAATAATCAATGCCATAAGCGAAACAAGCCGGGCCGATCCAGGGTTGGTAATGAAAAATTTGGCAGTTTCTGGCACTCAGACTTTGGAATTGAAGGAAGCTATTAACCGCATCATCAGCAATCAAAGCCTGGTGTTGAATACGGACATCCGACTTGTGCTCGGGTCGCTGGTCGATCGGATACCCGGCCTTGGCGGGAGTTTACCCATAGCTGAACCTGCTGATCCTGTCTCAAAGATCATTTCAACCACCGTCGAAGCATTGGCGGATGGCACAGTCATAGCTGATTTTTTCCTGCCGTACATCTGTTGTTCAGATTGCACACCAGTGCAGTTCGTATTGCACAAAACTCCACCGACATTTACCGTGCTAATAGGCTGCACAAACGCGAAACAATATGCAGAAGTAACCGTAAAACCGGTAGGTGGCTTGGCGCCCTACAGCATCAAAGTGGACGATCAGGATTACCAACCACTCAGCGGAATACTCTCGCTGAGTGTTGGCCCGCATACGCTCCTAGTTCGTGACGCCGATGCAACAGAATCTACCCCACAGACTATTTCGGTAGCGTCGCAGCTAACTTTGGGTAACCCGAAATACTACTGTGTCGAAGGTAACCAATACTTTGCCGAAATCCCAATAAGCGGGGGGACGCCGCCATACATGGCTTATGGCGTTCAAATAAATGGCAATATTCTCAAAACAAAACCAGAAAAAAGTGGTGAACCGGTAATCGTGGGGGTAACTGATAAAAATCAGTGCGTTGCTCAAATGGAAGTGAAGCACACCTGTGTGCCGCAATCAGCACCGGTGTTCGATATAAAAATGAGCTGCCCCAACGTGGACGGAATGACTGCCGTCACCATCGCGGCGCAGGGAGGGGAGCCGCCCTACGAGATCAAGATTGACGGGCAAGCCTACCAGCCGCTCGGTGACGCGCTGCTATTGAATGCCGGTACCCATACATTGATGATTCGAGATGCCAAAAATACGGAATCGGTCTCGCAATCGGTCGTAGTCCCGGCACCTATTACGTTGAACCAGCCTAGCTTTAAGTGCAGCGATGATTTCCGTTCGTATACGACCACCTTGCTCATTAGCGGCGGCACGCCGCCGTATATTGTCAATGGCGAGCCTGTTCAAGAAAACACCTACACTTCCGGCCCGGTCGCCAGTGGAAGCGGGATGGCTATCGAAGTGATAGATAAGAATAAATGCTCGGTCAAAACAGAAGTTATCCATACCTGCTGCGATTTGCCTTGTGCTGGCATAGCTTTGCGTCGTGGCTATCGTTTTTGGTTACCGGAGCCCGGTCCAAATAGTCCTTACAGGAATGTCGGTTTCCAAAAACTGGTTTTTTTGTACGAATTCCCGCAGGGCGAATTGGTCGATTTGTCCAATGAGGTTCGCTCCATAATACAGGCGACACCGGCAGACTTGAATGCCGGCTTCGCGGGAATAGTGGCGAAATGGCTCGCACGAGTAAACAGACTCATCGTTGAAAAAACGGGCAAGCCCGATTGGCTGAAATTGTCATACGAGTCCGATAAGCCCGGTATCCAGGGCATACTGCGAATCGAGTATTTCGAATGCTTGAAATTCGATATCCAGATTAATTCGATCTTCCAACGCCCCGAAGTGGCCGAAGTCTTGAGGCTTGCTTACTCGCCAGAAGGCACGACTACCCAGAGTACAGTAGGAGGCGTGACTGGGGATGTCGTTAGAATTCCGGCATTCGACACTATCAAAATCGACAAGTGCAATCCGCAAATACCGATTAGAGCATTGCGCATCGAAGCGCCTAATTTGACGCTAAAAATCACCAAGAAGGTAGACAAGCTAAAAGCAAGCGTGACGGTATCGCCCTCAGGGCGCGACAAACCGGTTGCTTACCTTTGGGATGCGCAGGACGGCAACCCAGCCATGGCGAATACCCAGAGTGCCGAGTTCACATTCAAGTCGGCCCGTCCCAAGACCAGACTGCTTCGCGTGACGGCATTCACTAAGGAAGGCGTTCGGGTGATACAGGAAGCCAAGATCGATCTGGGGTGAGACATGCGGGGTGAGCGTCACCCGGGTGAGCCGTAAGCCGCACCCTACCATCTGCCACATTCAGGATTAGTCTATGCCGAATACCCAGCATCACGTCGTCCGCAAGCAATATTTACACGTGGATATGGACGGCACCGAATCCGATGGTTTGGCCTTGCAGTACTTGCTGCCGGAACTGTGCCAGGACGGGCTGATGCCCGCGCTCGAACGAATGCTGGAACGCCTGGTCCCAGCTCACGAGCATTGGACCATCGATAGTCTGGAGATCGATGCAGGCGTGTTCAGCCTTGAAAATATTGAACGCAACCTGCCCGGGGCGGTGACAGAGGCGATTGAAAAGCAACTGCGTGAGCGAGCGCCGCCCGCCGGCTCGGTCGGCATCGCCAATTCGATACACCGCAGAACGGAATCGCAGTCCGTTCACGAGGCGTTCATTTATTTTCTGAAAACCGGCAGTTTGCCGTGGTGGTTTCGCTTGCCTGCCGGTGAAACGCTCGAACAAGCCGTTCAGGCGTCCTGGGATACAGCGGGGCAAGCAGGGGTAGTGCCGGATTTTTTCAGGCGAAATTTGATTGATGCCATAAGCGCCACTTCCACACAAAAGCGGCTGGCGTTACAGTTCTCGCCTGATTTTCTGATGACTTTGCTGGCAAGTATTTCGCAGGAAAGTGCGACGACTATACAAGAGGTTTTCGCAAAGCTCGGAATCCCCAACATTACATCCGGGCCACTCAGGCGTGTCGCGACACAGTTGTGGCAAATGGCCTTCGCCGCGGCGATTGCACATAGACACCCAACGGTCAGCACCTTGATCACTGAATGCTGGAATAACCTGCCGGGTACAGGGCTGCGGGATCCTGTGCTGTTCGATCGGATGACGCAACACTGGCCTGCGCTGTTGCAATCGGCAAACCTAAGTGACGATGCAAAAGCCGAGGATGTAACGCGCCATACTATTCGGAAAGAAAGAGCACTGCCTAACGACGATGCTGTCAAAGCCGCAGAGCAGGAAGAGGCGCAAAAAGGAATGCCGCGTAACGAAGACGCGGCCGGTCGCATCGACTTGAAGGAAGGCGTATATATCAACTGTGCCGGGTTGGTGTTGCTGCATCCGTTTCTGCCGCGGATTTTCGAAGCGGTCTACATAGCAGCCGAAGGCCGCCTGCTGAAACCGGAGCGTGCTTTATGCCTGTTACATTTTTTGGCAACCGGGCAACGCGTTGCGCCGGAGTACGAATTGTTGCTGCCGAAGCTGCTGTGCAATTTGCCGCTAGAAGCACCGGTGGAGTCTCTGATCGAGTTGACAGCCGATGAGGAAGAGGAGGCTGCCGCGTTGCTTAAAGCAGTGATTCAACATTGGGATGCGCTGGGTGACACATCGCCTGACAGCTTGCGCGGAACCTTTTTGGTACGCCCCGGCAAACTGTCTCAGCGTGAGAACGGTGATGATTTGTTGCAGGTCGAAACACGATCTTTCGACATTCTAATGGATCGACTGCCCTGGGGTATCGGCATGATCCAGCTGCCCTGGATGGAAAAGATTTTACGGGTGGAGTGGCGGTAGTGAAACAGTTTGGATATCTCTGGTTCGTCTCATGAAATCCAGCGCGGAACAATCGTCCACGACTACTTCGGCAACTGCGACACAGTCAGCGCACCAGCCATTTTTCGCAAAGGCGGACGGGGGCACTTTCTTCGAGCCTGTGGCGGGCGGAGCTGTCCCTGCCTTCCAAATGAAAATGAGGGTGAACCAACCGGGGGACAAATTCGAACAAGAAGCTGACAAGATGGCCGATAAGGTGATGCGGATGCCCACTCCCGCATCAACCATGAAAGAAGAGCAACTCCAGCGCCAAGCCGACGACAGGTTACAAAAAAAGGACGAGGACAAGATTCAGAAAGCGGCAACGCCAGAGGAGAAACTGCAGAAGAAAGACGACGACAAAGTCCAAAAAGCCCAGGCTTCCGATGATAAATTACAACGGAAAGGCGACGGAGTCCCTGCCGTCGGCGCTAGTACACAATCGGCTATTCAGAACAAAACTACTGGAGGTCAGCCGCTCTCCAGCGGCGTGCGCGCTTACATGGAACCCCGCTTCAATGCGGACTTCAGCAACGTGCGGGTGCACAGTGATCCCGAATCTGCCAGCCTAAGCAATCAACTAAGTGCAAGGGCCTTCACCCACCAGAACCACGTCTTCTTCTCCCGTGACCAGTACCAGCCCGGCACCAGCGAAGGCAAACAACTGCTGGCCCACGAGCTGACCCACACCGTGCAGCAGGGCCACGCCGTGCAGCGCAGCCCACAGATCAGCACCACGGTTACGCCGCCGCCGGTGCAACGGCTGGGCATCCAGGATGCCTTGGATTATTTCGCGGATAAGGCCAGCAACATTCCCGGCTACATGATGTTGACCGTACTGCTGGGTTTCAATCCCATCAGCATGCGTTCCGTCAGTCGTACCGCCGCTAATTTGTTGCGAGCGCTGATCGAGCTGATTCCCGGCGGCCATCTAATTACCCAAGTGCTCGACAATCACGGTGTCATTAACAAGGCCGCCGCCTGGGTTGAACAAAAAATTGCGATACTCGGCGATATCGGCGGCGACATTGTTGCAGGATTAAAACGGTTTATTGATGACCTGAGCTGGACTGATATTTTTCATCTCGGAAGAGTGTGGGACCGGGCCAAGCGGATATTTACCGACCCGATTGGACGGCTGATCAATTTTGGTGTCAGCGTTGCTGTCGAAATTTTGAAGATGGTCAAGGATGTCATCCTTAAACCGCTTGCCGTGCTTGCTAAAGATACGCGCGGCTACGACCTGCTCAAAACCATCCTGGGTGAAGATCCGATCACCGGCGAGCCGGTGCCGCGCACTGCCGAAAATCTCCTCGGCGGCTTCATGAAGTTCATTGGCCAGGAAGAAATCTGGGAAAACATCAAGAAGGGCAAAGCCATTCCACGCGCATGGGCGTGGTTCCAAGGCGCACTTGAGGGTTTGATGGGCTTGGTGCGCGCCGTCCCGCGCAAGATCGTCAATACGCTTACCTCGCTCACGTTCACGGACATCATCACCGTCGTTGGCGCTTTCTCCAAGGTGGTAGGCGCCTTTGTCAGCATTGCAGTCGATTTTATCAAGTGGGGGTTGGGCACGATCTGGAACCTGCTTGAGATCATCTTCGACGTCGTCAAGCCCGGCATCATGGTCTACATCAAGAAAACCGGAACCGCCCTCAAAAGCATCATCAAAAATCCGCTGCCCTTCGTCGGCAATCTGGTGAGAGCAGCAAAACTTGGCTTTCAGAATTTTGCCGACAACTTCTGGGAGCATCTCAAAGCCGGGTTGATCGACTGGCTGACCGGCTCGCTCGAAGGCGTCTATATTCCCAAGGCGCTCAGCCTGCCCGAGATGGGTAAATTCGCGATGAGCGTGCTCGGTATTAGCTGGGCGCAGATTCGCGGCAAGATCGTCAAGGTGCTGGGCCCGAACGGCGAAACCATCATGAAAGGCCTGGAAACCGGTTTTGACATCGTGGTAGCGCTCGTCACCGGCGGGCCTGCCGCAGCTTGGGAATTGATCAAGGAGAAGCTTAACGACCTCAAGGATCAGGTTGTCAGCGGCATTATCGGTTTCGTGACTGATACGGTGATCAAGAAAGCGGTTCCCAAGCTGATCGCGATGTTCATACCCGGAGCAGGATTCATTTCGGCGATCATCTCGATCTACGACACGATCATGGTGTTCGTGGAGAAGATCTCCAAAATCATCCAGGTAGTTGTCGCCTTTATCGACTCCATCGTCGCCATTGCAGGCGGCAATATCACAGCTGCCGCCAAGCGCGTGGAAAATATCCTGGGCGGTCTGCTGTCGCTGGCGATCAGCTTCCTTGCCGGTTTCCTAGGGCTGGGCAAAGTCACCGACAAAATCAAGGAGGTAATCGAGAAAGTCCGCGCCTCCGTCGACAAGGCGATCGACGCGGCGATTGCTTGGATCGTGGACAAGGCGAAGAA
>JAHFRA010000043.1 GCA_023259035.1 Gallionella sp. | reverse complement strand
GTACAGCCTACCTGTACCTCGCCGATGGTGTGGAATGGAACCGCTTGTGTACAGCCTACCTGTACCTCGCCGATGGTGTGGAACGGAACCGCTTGTGTACAGCCTACCTGTACCTCGCCGATGGTGTGGAACGGAACCGCTTGCGTACAGCCTACCTGTACTTCGCCGATGGTCTGGGATACGAACACAAATACTTGCGTAACACCTACCTGCACGCCAACAGCGGCAAATAATATGTGTGTGACTTGCGCGACACCTACTCCTACTCCCACTGGGACAGGTGCTTGTACCCTGATGGTCAGGAATAAATTGAGAACACCGGGTTTCGCTGCCGATCCATCACCGGGAAAAATGTATGACGCATTTGGTGCTCAGGTGCCAATTCCAACAACAGGCTACCGGCAAATCGGTTATGCGGGCTCCTCGGCAGGCGTTGCTTCAATGGATATGGCCTTGAACGAGACAACGACTGTTTCGTCCGCACCGGGCGGCGCCATTACCTCTTTCAATGCGCCCTCAGTCAATGGGGCGGCTATATCCAGCACCAATCAATTTACTGTCGGGATTGGAAATGCAATCCAGATGGATTTTGGTGTCGATCCTGTTTCCGGCATGAGCTGGGGACGCTGGCAGGGAAGCTGGCAGGGAAGCTGGGTATCCGGTAAACCAGCGCAAGGAATAGTCCCTGTAGGGGTGAACAGCAATTTGCACTGGTTTGCCTTGCCCACGCAAACACAAGCAATCACTTTGCCGGTGACGGGAACCGTTTCCTACACTTACGCAGGCGGCACCGCACCGACGGACAATCACGGTACGTTGGGAACATTGACTTCGGCAACCATGAATGTAAATTTCACCGCCCAGCAGGTGGATGTGTCAATAGGTGTGAATATGCCTGCCTCAGCGGGGGCGGCGGCTGTTCAAATGAATGCGGCGGCAAACAACTTGCCGATATTGCCGGGAGGTAACTTCAAAACAATCACCCCCACTGTGAGCTGCACGGGGTGCGCATCTGCAGCGACAGGCGTGATAGGCGGACAATTTTCCCAGGGTGGTGTGGGTGCTGGCGTGGGGTATGGTTTTCAGAACGGGGCACAGATCGTTAACGGTGTGGCTGCGTTCAAAAATAATGCGTCTTGCAAGCCCAATTGCTAAAAGTGTTTTGATGGTTGCGCTATACGGCGAATACGCCGGTTAAATTCTTTTTGCCAGTTCCGCCGCCTTGCCGGTGTAGGTGTCCGGGCTGAGTTGTAGCAGGCGCTGTTTTTCCGCTGCGGGGATTTCCAGCGTTGCGATGAAGGCTTGCAGCGAGGCGCGGTTGATGCCGCTCTGGCCGCGCGTCAATTCCTTGAGCTTGTCGTAGGCATTCGCTATACCGTAGCGGCGCATCACGGTCTGGATCGGTTCGGCCATGACTTCCCAGCTTGCATTCAAGTCATCCGTCACGCGCTGTGGATTGGCTTCCAGCTTGTTTAAACCTTTCAGGCAGGATTCGTAGGCGAGCAGGGTGTAGCCGAGCGCCACGCCCATGTTGCGCAACACGGTGGAGTCGGTGAGGTCGCGCTGCCAGCGCGACACCGGCAGTTTCTCGGACAGGTGTTTCAGCAGCGCATTGGCGAGGCCGAGGTTACCTTCGGAGTTTTCAAAATCAATCGGGTTGACTTTGTGCGGCATCGTGGAGGAGCCGACTTCGCCCTTGACCACTTTCTGCTTGAAATAGCCGAGCGAGATGTAACCCCAGATGTCGCGGTTCAGGTCGATCAGGATGGTGTTGATGCGCGCATAGGCGTCGAACAGTTCGGCCATGTAATCGTGTGGCTCGATCTGGATGGTGTAGGGGTTGAAGGCGATACCGCGTGCCTCGACGAACCTTTTCGCGAATCCCTCCCAGTCTACGTTCGGGTAGGCGGCGAGATGCGCGTTGTAGTTGCCCACCGCGCCGTTGATTTTGCCGAGGATTTCCGTTGCGGCGAGGCGCTGTTCGGCGCGTTGCAGGCGGTACGCCACATTGGCCATTTCCTTGCCCAGCGTGCTGGGCGTGGCGGTCTGGCCATGGGTGCGGCACAGCATCGGCAGGTCTGCATGCTGGTGCGCGAGTTCCTTCAACCGCCCGATCAGCACCTGCAAGGTCGGCAACAGCACCGCTTCGCGCGCGCCCTTGAGCATCAGCGCGTGGCTGAGGTTGTTGATGTCTTCCGAGGTGCAGGCGAAGTGGATGAATTCCAGTGTCTTTGTAGTTTCTTGGGCGAGTTCCGGGTTGCCGGACAGTTTGTCGCGCAGCCAGTATTCCACCGCCTTGACGTCGTGGTTGGTGGTCGCCTCGATGTGCTTGATCGCCGTGGCATCCTCCTCGCTGAAGTTCGTGTTGAGCGCATCCAGTTGCGCGATGGTCGCGGCGGAAAACGGCGCAATTTCGGGAATGTCGGCCTGCGCGCTGAGCGCCTTGAGCCATTCGATTTCGATCAGCACGCGAAAACGGATCAAGCCGAACTCGCTGAAGTAATCGCGCAACGCATCCACTTTGCCGTGGTAGCGCCCGTCAAGCGGGGAGAGGGCGGTGAGTTGGGTGAGGGTGGTCATGGCGAAGCCCCGATGCGAAAGCGCGTATTTTACGCGAATCGGTGTTGTTATTGTTCAGGAAGCCTCTAAGAATCGTAGCGAGCGGACCGTGAGCAAGGCGCACGGAGCGCAGCGAACGAGACATACCAAACGGGTAGGCGAGGAACGAGCGCCGCGCAACGCAGCTATCGAGCCGCGCAGTAGATTGTTAGAGGCTTCCTTCAATGATTGCGCCACCCAGGCAAACCTCGCCGTCATAAACCACTACCGACTGCCCTGGTGTGACCGCCCATTGCGGCTGGTCGAACTCGAATGCGCAGCGTCCGCCCTCCAGTGCCGTGATGCGGCACGGTGCATCGGCTTGCCGGTAGCGCGTCTTGGCGGCATAAGGATGATTGAGCAGCGGCACGGTGCCGCTGATCCAGTGGCTATCCAGCGCGGATAGCCGGTTGCTGAGCAGCGCCGGATGGTCATGTCCCTGCACCACGATCAGGCGGTTGTTCGCCATATCCTTATCCGCCACAAACCACGGCTCGCCGGAAGTGTCTCTGGCTCCGCCAATGCCCAAACCTTGCCGTTGTCCGATGGTATAGAACGATAGCCCCATATGTTGCCCCACCACCTGTCCCTCGGGGGTAACCATTTGACCGGGTGTGGTCGGCAGGTAGCGGTTGAGGAATTCGCGGAACGGGCGCTCGCCGATGAAGCAGATGCCGGTGCTGTCTTTCTTGGCGTGATTGGACAGGCCATGCTGTTCGGCAACTGCGCGCACTTCGGATTTTAATAATTTGCCGAGCGGGAATAGCGCGTGGCTCAGTTGCGATTGGTTCAGGCGGTACAGAAAATAGCTTTGATCCTTGCTGCCATCAGTCGCCTTGAGCAGTTGAAACAAGCCGTCCACCTCGCGCACCTGCGCGTAGTGCCCGGTGGCAATGACCTCCGCGCCCAGTTGAATGGCGTGGTCGAGAAACGCCTTGAACTTGATTTCCGAGTTGCACAGGATGTCCGGGTTGGGCGTGCGCCCAGCCTCGTATTCGCGCAGGAAGTAGCTGAATACGCGCTCCTTGTATTCTTGGGCGAAATTTACCGCTTCAATCGGGATATCGATGGTGTCGGCGACGGAGACCGCATCGATCAGATCCTGGCGTGAGGAACAATAATCCTTATCGTCGTCATCTTCCCAGTTTTTCATGAACAGGCCGATCACCTCATAGCCCTGTTGCTTGAGCAATAGGGCGGTGACCGAGGAATCTACTCCGCCGGACATGCCGACCACGACGCGGCAGGATTTGAGATTGCTTTTCACGTTTGTCCTTTCTCCCGCTTGCGGGGGAAAGTTAGATAGGGGGAGCGAGCTTGCTCGTTACTCATAGTGCACCAGAAGCTCAAGCGGGTAGCGCTTTCCCGCCAGGTAATCTTCGATGCAGCGCGGGACTAACGGGCTGCGGTGGCGCGCTTGCATAGTGCGGATTTCATCGGGTGTCAGCCATAAAGCTTGAATGATGCCGTTGTCGAGTGGACGATCCGCGTCATGTCCAGTAATTGTGCCGGTAAAGGCAAAACGCAGGTAGGTGGTGTCCGATTCTGGCGAATGCCAGCGATAAATGCCGAGCAGGTGTTGCGGGACAAAGTGATAGGCTGACTCCTCCAGCACCTCGCGCGCCACCGCCGTCAATAAAGATTCGCCGGCTTCGAGATGTCCGGCAGGCTGGTTGAAGCGTACTCCCTGCGAGGTTTCTTCCTCAACCAATAAAAATTTTCCATCGCGCTCAATGACGGCGGCGACGGTGACGTTGGGTTTCCAGATCATATGGTTTATCGGGGGAAATAAAAAAGGCAGGGTCACCCCTGCCTTTTCTAAGGCGCTACAAATTACTTGGCTGCGTCGTCAGCCTTCTTGGCTTTCTTGTGCTTTTTGGACTTTTTGGCTGGCTTGGCTTCTTCAGCAGGAGCGGCAGCCGCAGGAGCGGAAGCCGCAGGAGCGGCAGCGGCAGCAGGAGCGGCAGCAGCAGCTGCCTTAGCAGGAGCAGCTGCATGTGCAGCGTCAGCGGCAACAGCGGAGAAAGAAACGGCAGCGAATACAGCAGCGATCAGTACGGATAACAGTTTGCTCATTGTGAACTCCAATATTTAAGTAGGTTAATAAACGTTTATGACACTACGTGTCGGTGGTTATAACGCGCTGCACATTCATTCGGTTGACACCGAAAATGGCATTGGTTATGTGGTGCCGGGGGGGGGACTCGAACCCCCACGCCTTGCGGCACCGGATTTTGAGTCCGGCACGTCTACCAGTTCCATCACCCCGGCGAAAGAGCCGCGCATTATCCATGAATCAACGCGCCACATCAACTACAATTCCGCCTTTGGGGTTTTTGTTGCTGTTTATGCGTACCGATGAGTTCGATTTCGTTTTACCTGAGCGGTTGATCGCGCAGCACCCGCCGGAACTGCGTGGCACGAGCCGCTTGCTGTATGCGCATGGCGATGAGCTGGAGGATTGCCGCTTTGCCGACCTGTTGCAATTGGTCAGGCCGGATGATGTGCTGGTGTTGAATGATACGCGCGTCATCAAGGCGCGTCTGTTCGGCAGCAAGCAAAGCGGTGGCAAGATTGAGGTGCTGGTCGAACGGGTGTTGAGCGAGCATGAGGCGCTGGCGCAAGTGCGCGCCAGCCATGCGCCGAAGGCCGGTAGCTTTATGTATCTGGCGAAAAATCTGAGGGTTGAGGTGCTGGGGCGCGATGGCAGGTTCTTTCGCTTGCGTTTTTTCAGCAAGGATACTGTGCTGGAGTTGCTCGAACGTTACGGCCAATTGCCGTTGCCACCTTACATCAGCCACGCGGCGAACGATGAAGACGAGCAACGCTATCAGACGGTGTTTGCGCGTGCGGCGGGCGCGGTGGCGGCCCCTACGGCAGGCCTGCATTTCGACGAGGCGATGTTGCAGGCCTTGCGCGACAAAGGGGTGCAGATCGCCTGGGTCACGCTGCATGTCGGTGCCGGAACGTTCCAGCCGGTGAGCACCGAATATATCCGCGAACATAGCATGCACAGCGAATGTTATGAGATTCCGCAGGCTACCGTGGATGCGATAGCACGGGCGCGTGGTGCAGGCGGACGAGTGATTGCAGTGGGGACGACCAGTTTGCGCGCGCTGGAAAGTGCCGCCCAAGGTGAATTGCTGCAAGCAGGGAGCGGCGAGACAAGAATCTTCATCATGCCGGGCTACCGCTTCCGCGTGGTGGATGCGTTGTTGACCAATTTCCATCTGCCCAAGTCCACGCTGCTGATGCTGGTGTGCGCGTTTGGCGGGATGAAGCAAATGCTGGCGGCATACCGTCATGCAGTGGAAGAGGAATACCGGTTTTTTAGTTATGGTGATGCGATGTTTATCGAACGGAACGACCATGCAGTTTGAACTGAAAGCAACTTCCGGTTCGGCGCGGCGCGGTCAACTGACGCTGGCGCACGGCACAGTGCAGACCCCGGCGTTCATGCCGGTGGGAACCTATGGTACGGTGAAGGCGATGTCGCCCGCCGAACTGCATGAGATCGGCGCGCATATCGTGCTGGGCAACACCTTTCACCTGTGGCTGCGTCCGGGGTTGGAAGTGATCGCGGCGCATGGCGGGCTGCATCGTTTCATGGGATGGGACGGGCCGATCCTCACCGATTCCGGCGGATTCCAGGTGTTCAGTCTGGGGGCGCTGCGCAAGATTACCGAGGAGGGAGTGAAATTCCAGTCGCCGGTGAATGGCGACAAGCTGTTCCTCACGCCGGAAGAATCGATGCGTATCCAGCGTGTGCTGAATTCCGACATCGTGATGGTTTTTGATGAATGCACACCGTATCCGGCCACTGAGCGCGAGACGGCGGACTCGATGCGACTATCGTTACGTTGGGCATCACGTTCAAAGAAGGCGCATGACGGCAATCCAAACGCACTGTTCGGCATTGTGCAGGGCGGCATGTACGAGAATCTGCGCGACGAGTCGATGAGCGAGCTGGTGAGGATCGGCTTCGACGGTTACGCCATCGGCGGGCTGTCGGTAGGCGAACCCAAGGAGGACATGCTGCGCATCCTTGCGCACACCGCGCCGCAACTGCCGCAACACAAGCCGCGCTACCTGATGGGAGTGGGTACACCGGAAGACATCGTGGCGGCGGTCGCGCAGGGTATCGACATGTTCGATTGCGTGATGCCGACGCGCAACGCGCGCAACGGCATGCTGTTCACTCGCCACGGCGATATCAAGATCAAGAATGCGCAATACCGCATGGACACACGCCCGCTGGATGGGCAATGCGGGTGCTACACCTGCCGCAATTTCAGCCGCGCCTATCTGCACCATCTGCACCGCCTCGGCGAGATCCTCGGCGCGCGCCTCAATACCATCCACAATCTGTATTATTATCAGCAACTGATGGGTGAAATCCGCGCGGCGATTGAGGCGGATGAGACCGATGCTTTTGTGGTGCGTTTTAAGCGGATGCGCGACAGTTAAGCATGAAAACGCCATGCGCTTCGTGTTAGAATGCGCGCCTTTTGATTTGTCCCCCTCGGAGATTGAATAATGTTTATCAGTAATGCTTATGCTGAAGCGGTCGCGCCGGTGCAGGGTGCCGGCCTCATGGATTTTCTGCCTTTGATTGCTTTGGCGGCGGTGTTTTATTTTATGGTGTTGCGCCCGCAAGCCAAGCGCGCCAAGGAACACAAGGCGATGACTGAAGCTGTGCAGCGTGGTGATGAAGTGGTGACCTCTGGTGGCATGGTGGGCCGTGTCAGCAAGGTCTACGAGCAATATGTCGGGGTAGAGCTCGCGGAGAATATCGACGTGACGCTACAAAAAACCGCGATTCAGAGTGTGTTGCCCAAGGGAACGATTAAATCTATCAAGTGAGAGCAGGGGCTGGAGGCTAGGGACCAAAAAACCTCGCGTAGCGAAGCAGAAATACAGCCCCCAACCCCTATCCCCCAGCCCATTATCAAAAAGAGGTTTCAATGAACCGTTACCCGTTGTGGAAATACCTGATGATTCTGACCGTATTGTTGGTCGGGTTGATTTACACCTTACCGAATTTTTACGGGGAATCGCCCGCTGTGCAGATATCGCCGTTGCGCGCCAGTCTGAAAGCGAATGCCGCCTTGCTGGAGCGCACGGAAAGCATTCTGAAGGCGGCCAGCCTTAATCCGGAAGTCGTTGCGCTGGACGGCAACAGCGTCAAAGCGCGTTTTGCCGACACCGATAGCCAACTGAAAGCCAAGGACGTGCTGCATAGCCAGTTGGGCGAGGACTATGTGGTTGCGCTTAATTTGCTGCCGCGCTCGCCGCAGTGGCTGACTAATCTTCATGCGTTGCCGATGTATCTTGGCCTGGATTTGCGCGGCGGTGTGCACTTCATGTTGCAGGTGGATATGAATGCGGCGCTGAACAAGGCACTGGAATCCTTGACTGGCGACATTCGCAGCGCACTGCGCGAGCAGAATATTGCCTATTCCGGCGTGAGCCGCGACGGCAAACTGGTGCTGGTGAAGTTCCGCACTGCCGAGGCGCGCAGCAAGGGCGAAGCGGAAATCAAGCAGCGTTTTAGCGATTACGTGCTGAGCAGCAAGGATGAAGGCGGCGAGTTTTTGTTGCAGGCCATGCTCAAGCCGCAAGCCGAGCAGCGCATTCAGGATTCGGCCGTGCAACAAAATTTACTGACCTTGCGCAATCGGGTTAATGAGCTGGGTGTGGCGGAACCGGTGATCCAGCAACAGGGCGCGGATCGCGTGGTGGTGCAATTACCCGGTGTGCAGGATACGGCGCGCGCCAAGGATATTCTTGGGCGGACCGCGACGCTGGAAGTGCGCCTGGTGGATGATGAGCATCAAATCAGCGCCGGTGCTGCTGCCCCGTTTGGCACGGAAATGTTCAAGGATCGCGAAGGCAATACTTTATTGGTGAAGAAGCAGGTGTTGTTGACGGGTGAGCGCATTAACGATGCGCAACCCGGTTTTGATAATCGCAACAATGAGCCTGCCGTGCATATCAATCTGGATGGTATTGGTGCGCGCAAGTTCAAGGAGGCGACACGCGAGAACGTCGGCAAGCGCATGGCGATTATCCTGTTTGAAAAAGGCAAGGGCGAAATTGTTACCGCGCCGGTTATTCGCGAAGAAATCGGCGGAGGCCGCGTGCAAATCAGCGGAAAGATGACCACCGAAGAGGCGCAGGATACCTCGCTGTTGTTGCGTGCCGGTGCATTGGCTGCCCCGATGGAAATCGTCGAGGAACGCACCATCGGCCCCAATCTGGGGGCCGATAATATTACGCGCGGTTTTGATTCCACCAAGATCGGTTTCATCCTGATCGCCTTTTTTATGGCGGTTTACTACATGATGTTCGGCATTATTTCCGTGTTGGCTCTGGGCGCAAACCTGTTGTTGCTGGTGGCGTTGTTGTCGATGCTGCAAGCCACATTGACACTGCCTGGTATGGCGGGTATTGCGCTGACGTTGGGCATGGCGATTGACTCCAACGTGCTGATCAACGAGCGCATTCGCGAAGAGCTGCGCATGGGCATTACGCCGCAGGCCGCGATCCATGCCGGATATGACCGGGCATTCAGCACCATTCTCGACTCGAACGTCACTACCATGATTGCCGGAATTGCCTTGTTCCTGTTTGGTTCGGGACCGATCAAGGGTTTCGCGGTAGTGTTGTGCTTGGGCATCCTGACGTCGATGTTCAGCGCGGTGCTGGTATCGCGCGCGATAGTCAATTTGATTTACGGAAGCAAGACACGCATCACAAAAGTAGCAATAGGTTAAGGGAAGCTCGCGTAGCGATAACCAGCGACTTGCCCGGCGTTTTTGCCGGGCTTAGTCGAATGGCTAGTAGTTTTATCAGACGTTTGTTCCCTCGCCCGGGGATTCAAAATTGCCTTTCTCGTTTGTCCTCTCTCCCGCAGGCGGGAGCGAGTTAGAGAGAGGGGGGTTTCTCGGGGGAGGGTCAGGGTGAGGGAAACGGGCATGGCTCGATCATGCACGTTAGGCTAAGGAAAAACAGCATGGAATTTTTCAAGATTAAACGCGATATCCCGTTCATGAGCTATGGGCGGTATACCACCGCCATTTCACTGGTGACGTTCATCGTGGCGGTATTTTTTCTCGCCACCAAAGGACTGAATTTCGGGGTGGATTTTACCGGCGGCACAGTGATGGAGGCGCATTACGCGCAGCCCGCCGATCTTGCCAAAGTCCGCGAACAACTCGCCGGCACGGGTTTGCCGGATGCACTGGTGCAGAATTTTGGTTCCAGCCACGACGTGCTGATTCAGATCCCGCTCAAGCAGAATCTTTCCGGCGCAAAATTGAGCGGACAGGTGATGGACGCCCTGCACAAGCAGGATGCCAGCGTGGAAATGCGCCGTGTTGAATTCGTCGGCCCGCAGGTTGGCAGGGACTTGGTGGAGAATGGAGCGATGGCCTTGATGCTGGTGTCGCTGGGCATCGTCGGCTACTTGTGGTTGCGTTTCGAATGGAAATTCGGCCTGTCTGCCATCATCGCCAACTTGCATGATGTGATCATCATCCTCGGCTTTTTTGCTTTTTTTCAATGGGAATTTTCGCTGTCCGTGCTGGCGGCGGTGCTGGCGGTGCTGGGTTATTCGGTGAACGAATCGGTGGTGGTATTCGACCGGATCCGCGAAAACTTCCGCACCATGCGCAAGGCGGGGGTCGCGGAAATCATCGATAACGCGATTACCGGCACCATGTCGCGCACCATCATCACGCACGGCTGCACGCAGATGATGGTCGGCGCGATGTTGCTGCTTGGCGGAGAGACGTTGCATTATTTTGCCATGGCACTGACCATCGGCATCCTGTTCAGCATCTACTCTTCGGTGCTGGTCGCAAGCCCGATTCTGATGTGGCTGGGCGTATCGCGTGAAGACTTCATCAAACCGGAAAAGACCGAGGCTGAAGAGGTATTGCCTTAAGTCGTGGATTTGCTCGCCGCATTTATCGATATCGTCCTGCATCTGGATGCCCACCTGCTGGCGCTCACACGCGAGTACGGCGTATGGGTATACGCCATCCTGTTCCTGATTATCTTTTGCGAGACAGGGCTGGTGGTGATGCCTTTTCTGCCCGGAGATTCACTGCTGTTTGTGGCGGGCGCATTGTGCGGCTTGGGCGCGTTACGGCTGGAATGGCTGATGCCGTTGCTGATGCTGGCAGCGTTCAGCGGCGACAACACCAACTACTGGATCGGGCGGTTGACCGGGATGCGCTTGCTGAAACGCACGAATGGGCTCGTCAAGCGCGAACACATCGACAAGACCCACGCCTTTTATGAGAAGCACGGCGGCAAGACCATCCTGTTCGCGCGCTTCCTGCCGATCATCCGCACCTTCGCGCCGTTCGTGGCGGGCATCGGACTGATGCGCTACCGCCTGTTCATGCTGTTCAGCGCGCTGGGTAGCCTGGCGTGGATCGGCAGCCTCACCGTGGCAGGTTATTTCTTCGGCAATATCCCGGTCATCAAGAACAATCTCACCCTGATGATTTTCGGCATCATCATCATCTCGTTGCTGCCCGCCATCCGGGAATTTATCCGCCACCGCAAACAGGCAGGGTGGTGACGCGTCAGCGTCGGGTATTCCACTGCGGCGCGACCGTGACCAACATTTTGAAACAATTATCTTTGAACATTTGAGCGGATGCCAAGTCATAATGCCGTCCCATGGTTGACGTGAGTTTCCAAAGGAGCGAAAGAAATGAAGAAAAGTCTGTTGGTATTGAGCCTGATTTCATTGTGCGGTAATACTTACGCGGCGGATTTCACCGATACCGCGCGGGTAATTTCCAGTGCCGCAATCTACGAGCGCGTTGCGGAACCGAAGCGCGAATGTTGGACGGAGTCAGTGCAGGTTGTTCCCAAAGAACGCTCCATGGGCGGGGCGGTGGTTGGCGGAGTCGCCGGTGGGCTGTTGGGTAGCCAGGTGGGCAGAGGTAGCGGCAATACTGCGGCAACCGGCGCCGGTGCGGTGGTCGGTGCGATGGCTGGTGATCGTGTGTCCAACCAGGATAGCAATCGCTCGGCAACGGGTGGAATCGTCGGCGGGGTGGCCGGTGCATTGCTGGGTAGCCAGATCGGCGGCGGCTCAGGCAACAAAGCCGCGACTGCAGCAGGCGCTATCATTGGTGCGGTGGCGGGAGATCGTGTCGCCAATCCTGACCAGCCACGTACCGAACAGGTAGAGCGGTGTCGCCAGGTAGACTCGTTTCGCGAAGTCATCAAGGGCTACAACGTGACTTATCGCTACAACGGACAGGACATCGCCACCACCACCACTCTGCCGTACCAGCCAGGTTCGACCATCCGCGTGGGTGTGAGCGTCATCGAAGAACAACAAAGCCAACGTTATGAGGAGCCGCAAAAGCGGCGCTATGACGACCGGCAAGACCGGCGTCGCGAAGACCGCAGAGACAGACCTAATTACCAGTGATTTTACCCACAAAAAAGCCCGGATTGAACCGGGCTTTTTTGTGGGTGTTTGCGTGGCAAGATACATGCGCATCATGGTTTCTTTGTTGGTATACAAAAAATCCTGATTGGCAAAAGACGATTGCAAATTGAGCTATTGGCGAACAATAGCCAAAGGATGCACAATCTATTGGCAGGCTCGCCCATCGTTGCTCTAATGAGTGAACGGCACTGGGTTATGGTAAATGGCAACCAGCACGATATAGGCGAATACCGCCTGAGCCGCCAACCATGCGGAAAGGCGAATGGTTTTGCTCTTGCCGTATTTCAGTGCAACAGAACCCAGCCCGATATACAGCAGTAATGCGAAAAATTTGGCAGTCAGCCAGGCATCGACGAAGGGGTATTGGTGAATGCTGAACGCCAGCGCAATGGCGAAGCTGAGCAGCAGTGTATCCACGATATGCGGTACCACTTTGATCCAGGGTTGCCGCATGATTGGCGAGCCAGTCATACTCCAGAGACCGCGCAGAAAAAACAGTACGTAGCTGCCAACCGCGCAGGAGATGTGCAGGGTCTTAAGCGTCAGGAGGTTCATGCCGACGCCTGTTCGATCCGTCTGGCTGTGCGCCGGTAAACCGAGATGCCGGTGAGTACAGCGTAACCCAGCAGCACCCCTTGCAGCAGCAATCCAAGCGTGACCAACCACGCTGCTGCGTTCCACAAAGGCGCCAGCAGTGCTGCCAGCAGCGTGCCGCCATGCAGCCAAAAGTGCCGCCACATCCACGGTTCAGGGATAATTTCCTTCATGTTCGGAACGCCAACTTTTATCGCATTGGCTCCGCCGCGAAACAGGTGGAACCAGACCAGAAACGGGATGATTTTGTAAAGCATGCCTTGAACCAGAGACATCGCGAAGCCCAGCAAAAAAGCCAGAACGGACAGCGTTCTGAAATAATCACTGGTGTTTGGCAAGAGCCGTGATGCCAGCGAAAATAGCGCTGCAAACAGCAGCGAAATCATGCCCAGCCTGAAAAAATTCAGGCTGGCATCGGTGACGCGGCGGCGCCGCCGGTTTTGCAGCCTGAGCGTGACTACTGCGAAACAGCCGGCTAATAACCAGAACAGGGTTTCCATAACAAATCCTGTCCAGAATGGTGCTGATTCGAACAGGAGTGGCAGCAGATTCAACAGCAGAACGGTAAAAATTACCGGGCTATAACCGGAGGTCATCCACTTTGGATAGTTCGGGGTAAGCTGGAACATCGGTACGACCTGATAAGACACGCCAACAACCAGCAGCATCACCCAGCCGCCCAATGCCAGGCTGATATGAGTTATCGCCAGCTTGTGATATGGAAGAGACAAGCCGTTAGCATGACCTCTGGCCAGTAACATACCCAAGGCGGCTGCCACGGAGAGAGAGAGGATGGATAATAAGATGGATATTTTCGTCGCATTTTGTGCCTTGGCGCGCGCCAGACTGGTCAAACTGGCAGCGATGAATACCAGAAAAGCCAATCCCAGCAGCGGCCAGGAAAAGTTGAGCAGCACCGGGTTGCTTAGCATAAATCCGCTGGACAACAACAATGCTCCTGCCGTTAGCGGCAGGAAAGTAAACCATGCCACCAGCCGGGATACGGGCATCTGGCTACCGATCAGCACCGGCAGAATTTGCTGGATGGCACCCAGCATGATCATCGCCATGAATCCCAGCGTAATGCAGTGAGTGGCGGCGAGCAGTGCGGGAGCGTGCGTGTTTTCAAATGGGTTGCCATCGGCCATTGCCAACATCAGTGCAGCCAGTATCAGGAAAATCGGTGCTAGGGCAAAGAAACGCAAAGGCACGTTGATCGGTGGCGCCTGTTCGGTGCTGAGTGATGTCATTCTCATGCGGCGGGTGTAATCAGAATTTTAAAATCACCCTCGGCAAGCGCAGTGGTTTGCCATGCATAGCCGGTGCTGCGCAATATCTCATAGAGCGGGTGGGGTTCGCGATGAATATGCACTTGCAGGGTTTCTCCAGCCGGAAGTTTCTGCAATGCATGCATGATGTTCTCAAAAGGCTCTGGCGGAGGCAGTCCGCGTACGTCGAGTTTCTGCATTGCTATCAAATTGCCTGCATGCGGCCTAGGAGAGCTTCACGTTCTGCCGCCAGAATATGATCTGCTATGCCATAGAGAATATTTTCTTCCTTGTGATTATGTTGTTGCATCACAATCAGCAGAGTTTCCGAAAGGCCGCCGTATTTTTGCGCATCTTTTTGCGCCACTGTCGCAGCCATTTGCTTGAGGAGCTCTTTTATTTGTGCGTGTTCCATGAGCATGACATGCACCGGGCCGGCAGGGCCTCCGGCAGAAACCAACGCGGGGAATAGCACATCTTCTTCCATGCCGAAATGACGTGCCATGTCATTATGAAAGGTGCTAAAGGCAGCTTCGGCTTCGCTCCAGTTGTTGGCGAGGGCAGCTTGCTCGGCAACGGCGAATTCGTCGTCGCAAGCTTTATGATCGGCGGTCATGAATTCTGCAATGGTTTTCATATCAGTGTCCTTAAAGTGGGTCATGTACAGAGCATCTTTTTGAGCCATTTTATAAACGCAGCACAAGCTTGCCGAAGGGTCGGCAATTACTGTACCAGTTTTTAATTCAGGAAGCGGGAAACTCTATGTTTTCATTATAGAATAAAACATGTATTATTTGCACATGTTATGTGGAGAGCACAAAATTAAATGATTAGACAATTGCGCGCATGAGTTTTGTCAAGAAAGCTCTCCTCTGTTGCGGGGTAGAGTCCGACTCTACGGGTCATGCCGAAAAGATCATATCGGCAGCCGGCGGGTTTGTCGGCATTTTGCTGACGATGTGGGTGAGCCTTTATTATGTTGGGGTACAAGGTGCGGCCCTGCTGGTAGCCTCGATGGGAGCGTCGGCAGTATTGCTGTTTGCCGTTCCGCACGGCACGTTGTCTCAGCCCTGGCCGTTGCTCGGCGGCCACGCTGTTTCTGCACTGATTGGTGTTGCCTGTGCACAAACCTTTGCTAATCCGCTGATTGCCGCGCCTCTGGGTTTGTCATTGGCAATCGCTGCGATGTACTACTTGCGTTGTATCCATCCACCCGGCGGGGCAACTGCCGTTGCGGCGGTAATCGGCGGGTCGGAAGTGCATGCGCTGGGCTACCAGTTTGTGCTGACCCCGGTGTTGCTGAATGCGGCGGTCATGTTGCTCGCTGCCGTTGCGTTGAATTACGCTTTCCCGTGGCGCCGTTATCCGGCGGTTCTAAAAAAACAAACAGATAGAAACAAACCGCAAAGGGCAGATGCCCCTGGCAAGTTAAGTCATGGTGACTTTGAATATGCGCGGGGAGAAATAGGCTCCTATGTCGATATCACCGAGGATGACCTGGCCAGAATTTATGAGCTGGCAGTCAAACATGCCCAGTTGCTATCTGCGCAGTCCGGGCAAATTACCGTAGGACATTTTTACAGTAACGGTGAATACGGTGTGCAATGGTCAGTGCGTCAGGTTATTGAACTGTCCGGCGATGTGCCCAATGAAGATGCCGCAGTGGTTTTTGAGATAGTGGCAGGAGATGGGCAAGGCACGGCAAACACTTCCACACTCGCCGATTTTGCCAACTGGATGAGGCACGAAGTGAAGCAGGAGAATGGATCGTGGCACCGGGTAAAGCCGGTTTAGGGCATTAGCGCAGCATTGTTTTTACCTTCTCCACTGTCGGCAAGCTGGCACCCGGGAATTATGGGATAACTGAGTACCGTTCCATGATTTTTCATATACCATAGTAAATTGGTGTGGTATTATTACTGCTCTGATCCGTCTTTATAGATCACTCCAATCGGTTCGTTGGAGGCGAAGGAGTTGCAACGTTTTGCACGGGATTGAAACAAGATGCGAGGACGAGGCGATGCCTCCAGAAGAAATCAAGATCAAACTGTTCGATATGGTGCTTTGCTTTTCGCGGGCGCTCGATCTCATGCACCCGGAGATCGCCGATCACCATCTCAGAGTGGCATACATTGCGTGCTGCATAGCCGAGGAACTCGGTTTTACGTTAGCGGAAATTCAGAACGTACTGATCGCGGGCGCGCTGCACGATGTTGGAACCGCTTCATCGGCGCTCAGGCTGGGCATACTCGACTATGCGCTGAATAGCTATCGGCTGGATGATGTCGAAATCCCTGAAGATATCCACAGTCACGGCCTCGCAGGTTTTGAGCTGATGCAGCATTTTCCGCCATTCGCACAGGCGGCACCTGCCATCCGCTTCCATCATGTGGAATGGGATTTTGGCCGGGGCAGCGAATTTGCCGGGGAGCCAGTGCCCTTGGTGGCGTCCATTCTGTATCTCGCAGATCGTGTTGCGGTGATGCCCGTGGCGGAGAGAAATATTCTGGAGCAGGCCGCTGAAATACGCGAGATAGTCGCTGCCGATTCTGGAAAGCGGTTTATGCCAGAAGCCGTTGCAGCCTTCCAGAAAGCTTCCGCACCGGAATCATTCTGGCTTGACGTGACATGCCAGCAGAAGGAGGCGATTATCAGTGACCGCTTTGGCGGGCACGAAGTCGAACTCAACCTGGATGCACTGCACGAATTGGCCAGGGTGTTCGGCAAAATCATCGACTATCGCAGCCCCTTCACCGCCACGCATTCGAGCGGTGTGGCTGCGGTAGCCGAAATGCTGGGGCAGCGTCTTGGTTTTTCCTCGACAGACAGCAAGTCGCTCAGGATCGCCGGCTATTTACATGACATCGGCAAGCTCGCCGTGCCGTCCGAAGTTCTCGATAAGCCGGAAAAATTGACCAGGGAAGAAATGCTGGTCGTAAAGCAACACCCGTACTATACATTTCAAATTCTCTCGATGGTGCCTGGTTTGGAAATGATAAATACGTGGGCATCGCTGCACCATGAGCGCCTGGATCTTCAGGGGTATCCGTTCCGATCGCGCGAAATCCCGCTCGGCTCGCGCATCATAGCCGTTGCCGATATTTTTACCGCGATCACCGAGGATCGCCCATACCGAATGGGAATGGGGCGCGCGCGTTCAATCGAAGTCCTGGATCAGATGGTTATCGACAAGGCAATCGACGGCGACATCGTTGCCGTGTTGCTGAATGACTATGACGAATTCCTCCGCATCCGCAGCCTGTCACAGGGAAATATATGATGAAAACGATATGGAAAAAGAAGTTGAGCGCATGGACAAAAAAGCTGAGTGTCGGGAATGCAGTTATCGATTCCGAACACAGAAACTTGATAGCCATGATCAACGACATCGAGTCCTTGATTAACGCAAGGGATGGTTCCGCTTTGTTGCAGGCATTTGAACAGCTAGAGCATTGGCTATGCATTCATTTTGCAAATGAGGCCAATATTGCGCAGTCGATCAATTATGACTTTGCCCAACACAAGCTGGCGGAACAAAAATTGCAAGAAGAGATTCGACGCTTAAAAGATGAGTTGGAGGCCAAGGGCGGGACGTGGTCTGAAGATGAAATAAAGCGCTACGCTGTTTGTTTGAAAAATTGGCTGACTAAACACATCATGGAGGTGGATATGCTGATGAAGCCAGCGCTGCAAAACCTTCCCTACGACTTCTTGCCCAAAAATGCTGTAGAGAAATGTGGGTGTGGTTGCAAGGTGGCTCCGGTAGTCTGTAAAGATAGCTACGATTATTAGATGGCGAACTACAGTTTCAGGACCCCTGGCAAAGCAAAGTGGAAAGAACACCTGTAAATTTCATCGGGATGTATTGCGGGATCGACCCGGTGAATAAATATTCGGCTGAGGTGCAGAGCAAGACTTTGACTATGACAATTTCAAAACAGTGGAATACTTTTATCGCCGCACCGCATCGCATCATGTTTTTCGGCGGTGCGCTGCAAACCCTCGTTGTGATGCTGTGGTGGCTGATGGAGATGGCGACACGCTATGGCGCAGCCGGCCATCCCATAGACTGGTCTATCGCACCTGGCGCTGCACACGGCTACTTGATGATCTACGGCATGTTCCCGTTTTTCATTTTCGGTTTTTTGATGACCACCTTTCCGCGCTGGATGAACGGCAGAGAAATTCCGCCGCAACGCTATATACCTGCCTTTGTGTTGCTCGTGCTGGGGGCGGTCGGTTTTTATGTTGGGCTATTGGCCGGCCACAACGTGCTGCTCGTTGCCATCTTCAGCACTCTGGCAGGTTGGGGTGTAGCACTGTACGCGTTGTTGCGCGTGTTGCTCGACGCACAGCATCACGACAAGCGACATCCGCAGATTATTTTCATCGCATTGGTCATGGGCTGGGGCAGCCTTGCTGCACACATCATTTGGTTGTTGAGCGGCAACGCGGCATGGCAGTTCTTTGCCACGCAAACCGGGTTGTGGTTGTTTCTGCTGCCGGTATTCGTCAGCGTTGCACACCGGATGATTCCATTTTTCACAAGCACTGCGCTGCCGCATCATCTTGTGGCGCGCCCGTACTGGGCATGGTGGACCATACTGGCATCCAGCGTGGCGCATGGCCTGCTGCGGCTCGCCGATGCCGCCAGCTGGCTGTGGTTATGTGATGCGCCCTTGGCAGTTGCGGCGCTTTATTTGACCTACGTTTGGGGGTTGCGCCGCAGTTTGCGCGTGCCGATGCTCGGCGTGCTGCACATCGGTTTTGCCTGGTTGGGCATTGCCATGCTGTTGTTCACCGTGCAAAGTTTTGTACTGTTCCTCAGTCACGGCAGCACGTTCATCTGGGGATTCGCACCGCTGCATGCGCTGACCATAGGTTGTTTTGCAACATTGCTGATCGGCATGGGCACGCGCGTTACGCTGGGACATTCCGGTCTGCCTTTGCAAGCGGATACGCCGATCAAGCTGATGTTTGCCGGAATGCAGTTCGCTGTTTTGTTGCGCGTGCTGGCGGATATGCTGCCGATGCAAGCCAGCCATTGGCTATATTTTGCCGCTGCGACAGTTTGGCTGGCATGCTTTACGCCCTGGGTGTTGCGCTATCTACCGGTTTACTGGCGGGTGCGAGCGGATGGGCAGGCCGGCTGACCTATGCCAGCGACAGCCATTCTGCACATCAATTATTACCATGAGGGCTTTTAACAAATGAACTACCCGGACTTTTTTGATGCAGTGCCAAAAATCAGCTTGTATGACCCATTGGCCGAATTTCTCGGCGCGACGGAAGGCGGAATTCTGCAATACGGTTACGTTGACGCAGTGCGACTGGCCGGTCACTCCTGCCCGACAGTCGCCTCAGCCTATTGGTCCACCTGCAAGGCATTGGCATATCTCTACCCCGACGCTATACCGGTGCGCGGCGATATCCGGGTGGAGTTCGGTCAGGACAGCACAAGCGGCGTCACAGGGGTAATCGCGAATATCGTGAGCATGTTGACCGGTGCCACGTTCGACACTGGTTTTAAGGGAATTGCCGGACGCTTCGACCGGCGGAAACGGTTGTTTTTTTCGGTGGAAATGTCTGGCGAAATGCGCTTTACCAGAATCGACACGAATCGGGCCGTGAATGTTGCGGCAAATTTGCAGCGCGTGCCAGCTTCACCGCGCCTGCCCATGCTTATGGCAAATTGCGTGGCTGATACCGCAACCAAGGAAGAGACTGCCGAATTTCGCGAGTTGTGGCAAGCGCGCGTGCGCAGCATTCTGCTGGAGCACGATGACGACCCGGAAGTCTTTGTGGTAACGCCTGTTTGAGTGCCGCATGAAACGAAGCCCGGCCCTGCAATCTCTGTCGAGAGAACATCACATCGCGCTTACTCTGGCGAAGGCCTGCGAGCGGGCTGCGCAATCGGATGATGAGGGGCTGGTGAGAGAAGTCTGCCAGCGCGCAATTCAGGCATTCTCCGATGAACTGGAGCCGCATTTCCAGCTTGAGGAACAGTCGTTGCTGCCGCTACTGCGCAGCATCGAAACGCAGCCGCTTGTCGAGCGCACATTGGCGGATCACGAACAGTTGCGCGAACTGCTCACTGGCTTGCAACAAAACAATGGCGACGTATTGGGCAGCTTCGGCAAGTGCTTATCGGTTCACGTCAGGTTTGAGGAAAGGGAACTTTTCCCCGCGATTGAAGGTTGTCGTAGCTGTCGTTAAATCTTTCATCGCTTGACGGCTTTTTGCCCTGAGCGCAATATCTATCGATAATGGGCAAGGAACCCCCGTTGTAATTTTTTTACAACAAAAGGAGACAGAAACATGTTCAATAAATTTTTATGCTCAATAGCAATGATCGTATCGATGTCTTTTCTGGTGCAAGTGTCATTTGCAGCTGATATTAAATGCGGTGCTTCAGCGAAGGATCCTGACGCCGAATGTGCTAAAGGGACGGTCTGTATTCTCGCCATGGATCCACCTGTATGTAAGCCGCCTCTGGAAAAAGGTAAGGCATGCAAAAGAGATAAGGTGTGCTCTTCAAACAAATGCGAAAAAACAGCAGGCGCAGATAAAGGAACCTGTGCGTAATAGTATTTTTTATCTGGTTTCCAATGGGCCGAATCAGGTTCCAGAACGGGGGCTACGGCTCCCGTTTTTCTTTGAGATGGCATGATTAACCTGATCGCAATGCGCCATGGCCGTTTTCTGGCAGTGAGTATTGAGGGACGAAGGACGGTGCCATTAGCGGAACATCATCGTTGATGCGGCGGTATCTGCTTAAGGCAACCTGTTTCTCCCGTGCGCAGGCGGCACGTTGTATTACCCGGTTCACGAACGGCGGTTACATCAAGGATTACCAAAGGCGGAAAGCTGTTTCAAACCGGGAACAACTCTGGAAAAGCCGGATGCAATTGCCGCCGAATGCAGCGACAATGATGCTGCCCAACGCCTCAACGAGGCTCGGGCGAGACTATTTCAACTGGTTAACAAAACCCAATAACACACCGCCTGCACTACATCTTACAAACTCCGTCGCTCTGGCTCATGTCTGGATTGAAAAATACTGTCTTCAGCGCTACAGAACCCATGCAAGTGTTTTTTGTCAAGCCATTTAAGGCTTCGTGTCGCGAGCTTTTGATCTGTCCGGTTTTGTAGCACGCAATCTGTCCGGTTGTCCTATTGCCCAGGGAGGGCGATATGAAGCCGACAAAAGTGCTACAGGAGATACGGAAGATGAGATT
>JAHFRA010000063.1 GCA_023259035.1 Gallionella sp. | reverse complement strand
GTATGCGCCATGATTTCGCTCATAAGGTGCATAACTTCATACTCGAATGCTTGCTTGATCTCCACGTGCTGGTCCATAAACGCAGCCCATAGCGGTAGCGGCAGTTTTGTAACACGCGCCTTGATGACGGCCATAATGCTGTACGGTGCGGGTGTCTTGAGCCTCCATGCGGCGTAGCTTGTTTCTATGTTGCGCTCATCGGCGAAGCGCAGGATCATCTGTTTGCCTTGCTGGTTCGCCACCACTCGTTTCAATATCCCGTCGAGGATAAAGTACTGCTCCATCTCCAAATCTCCCTGATGCAGCAAGCATTCCCCCTTTTGGCAATCTACCACGACCAGATGGGGTTCTAGCTCGGACACCTCGTCCTCGGTCATCAGCTTCAGCACGACGTTTTGCTTGAGCTGGGCACGGATGATGTTTCTTTCGGGGTGGTGTGCAACCAGAGTCATAGACGATGTTTAACCGACAGAAACCGCGTGCGGAGCTAAATGCGTACAAAAATTGACTTCGGTCAAGGGCAAAAATTGATGTTGGTCAAGGATATAACCACCACAATTACTTATGATACGGCTTAAATTTTGGATTGTTAAGATATTTTGTAGGCACAGGGCATGAGCAGCGGGTATTTCATGCAATTTGAGTTTACCGCTCTCATTAAAAAATTATGAGCTGTTCTTGTGCTGGAACGATGTGCGCCTTATACCAGCACTTATTATTTGGAGAATAGAGAAAACAATCATGGGTACCGTCACTGATAAACTTGTAACCCAATCCTTGGCAGAAACCGCGCCGCAGTTGATTAGCGGCGGGCAAATCGTTGCGAAGATGCTGAAGCAGGAAGGGGTGAAGCACATCTTCACCATCTCCGGCGGCCACATCATCGATATCTATAACGGCTGTCTCGACGAGGATATCAAAATCATAGACGTGCGTCATGAGCAAGTCGCGGCTCACGCGGCAGACGCGGTGGCGCGCATCACTGGTGGCATAGGCTGCGCAGTGGTGACTGCCGGGCCCGGCACCACCGATGCTGTCACCGGCGTGGCCAATGCGTTTCGCGCCGAAAGCCCGATGCTGCTGTTGGGCGGCGGCGGTCCTCTCAAGCAATACAAGATGGGGGCATTGCAGGATCTTCCCCATGTGCCGATGATGACCCCGATTAGCAAGTTCTCCTCGATGGTGATGACTACCGAGCGTTGCGCGGAAATGATGTCCCAGGCAATCCGCGAAATGTTTAACGGCGCGCCGGGACCGGCCTATCTGGAATTTCCTCACGACGTAATTGACGGCAAAGTGGATGCCTCCAAGGTGCGAATCCCGAAGAATTTCCGCGTCAAGGGCGAGTTTTTAGGCGACCCCAACGAGCTTGCGAAGGCCGCTGAAGCCATCGCCAAGGCAGAGCGTCCGGTCGCGCTGTTCGGGACGCAGGCGCGCACCTGCCGCGCGCATGACGCGATGGACCGTTTCGCACGCCAGTTCAACATCCCGATTTATGTCAACGGCGCAGCGCGTGGCTCGCTACCGAGGAAACACCCGTATAACTTCATGCCGTCGCGCAAGATTGCGTTTGACAACGCCGACCTCATCATCCTGGCAGGCACGCCACTCGATTTCCGCATGGGCTATGGCCGGCGTCTCAACCCGAAGGCGACGATCATCATCCTCGACATGGATTACCGCAACGTTGGCTACAACCGCGATTTCGATATCGGCTTGGTTGGCAATATCCGCGCGATTCTCAACTCCATGTGCGAGACTTCGAAAGGCGACGTGGCGCGCAAGCACGACCCATTCATCAAGATGCTGCGCGAGGAAGAGGAAAAGAACAAGGGCAAAAACGACGCCATCATCAAGGCGGGCACCAGGCCGATTCACCCAGTGCGGCTGTGCCACGAGATCAATGAGTTTTTACTGGAAGATACGGTCTACATCGGCGATGGCGGCGACATCGTGACGTTCTCGGGCTCAATCGTCAAGCCGCACAAGCCCGGCGGCTGGATGGATCCGGGCCCCTTGGGCACTCTTGGTGTGGGCACTGGTTTTGCGCTGGCGTCAAAGCTGACTCAGCCCGGGCGTGACGTTGTAGTTTTGTTCGGCGACGGATCGTTCGGACTCACCGGTTTTGACTTCGAGACCATGGTGCGGAACAAACTGCCTTTTGTCGGCGTAATCGGCAACAACTCCTCTTGGAATCAGATTCGTTACGGCCAGGAAAAGAAATACCCTGGGCGCGGCGATGTGGGCAACGTGCTCGCTGACGTTCGCTTCGACAAGTTTGCCGAAGCGATGGGCGGAGTTGGCATCCGGGTAACCAAACCCGAGGATATCCGTCCGGCGCTCGAGTACGCGCGCGATTCCGGCAGACCCGCCCTCGTGGATGTAGTGATCGACCGCGATGTGTACTCGAGCGGAACCATGAACCAGACCATGTACAAGTAGGGTTCCGGGCTCGTTCCGCCTCGGCACGGTTAATTTTCGCTTGTCGCGCAAGGCATTCTTCTTCTCATTCATTTATAATTCGCCTTTATCCGCGTAAACCTGCGGGGGGCGAGGTTTTGATTTTTGTGAGGAGACAAAATGGATAAAGCGCTGTCCGGTATTCGCATTCTTGATATGTCCCACGTGCAGGCGGGGCCGACCGGCTCGCAACTGATGGCATGGCTGGGGGCCGACGTGATCAAGTTCGAGCCGCCGACCGGAGATATCACACGCGGGCAATTGCGCGATGTGCCCAACGCTGACAGCTTGTACTTCACTATGCTTAACTGCAACAAGCGTTCGATTACCGTTAACATGAAGAACCCGGCAGGCAAAGAGATATTCATCGAGCTCCTCAAGAAATGCGACGTGTTGATGGAGAATTTCGGCCCTGGCGTGCTTGACCGTCTGGGTTTCGCCTGGGAAAAGGTGAATCAGATCAATCCGCGCATCGTGATGGCCTCGATCAAGGGCTTTGGCTCAAGCGGACCCTACGCCGATTTCAAGGCGTACGAGAACGTAGCTCAGGCGATGGGAGGTGGGATGAGCACCACCGGGGCGCCCGACGGCCCGCCATTCGTATCCGGAGCCCAGATCGGCGACTCGGGTACAGGGCTGCATCTAGTCATCGGCATCCTCGCCGCGCTGCACCACCGCAACAAGACCGGCAAGGGGCAGTATGTCGAGGTCGCGATGATGGACTCCGTGATGAACTTGTGCCGCGTGAAATGGCGCGATCATCAGCGGCTGACGCGCGGCGAACTGTCAGAGTATTCCATACCCACCAAGGGACTCAAGGCAACTCCGCGTAGCGGCAACGACTCCGGCGGCGGCCAGCTCGGCAACGCAATCAAGTGCAAACCGGGAGGACCTAATGATTACATCTACGTGGTGGTGCAGGAAGCAGTGTGGGATGCACTTGCCAAGCGCATAGGCGGCGAGGCGCTAGCCAAGGACCCGAAATTCGCCACCATCGGCGAGCGTCGCAGGCATCAGGGCAAGATGTGGGCGCTGATTGAAAAGTTCGCATCCAGCTACACCAAGCGCGAGCTCATGGCGCTCCTAAATGAACTTGACGTGCCGTGCGGTCCAATCATGAGCACTGAAGACCTCGCCAGTGATGAACATGTCAACCTGCGCAACATGTACGTCGAGCTCGACCATCCACAACGCGGTACCTGGTACAACATCGGCATGCCGATAAAGCTGTCCGACTCACCGGCCGACATCAAGCGCTCACCGCTGCTGGGCGAGCATACCGAAGAGATACTAAAAGAAGTGCTCGGCTACGATGATTCCAGGATCGCCAGCCTGAAGAACGCAGGTGCCTTTTCGACTCCTCCTAAGAAAGCCGCGTAGCGGCGTATGAGAATTCATCGGGGAAGGTCCTGACGTGCGCATTGCCATAATTGGCCAGCAGGATTTTGGCAAGGCGGTACTCAATGCCTTCCTAGCCCGCGGCGACGAGGTGGCTGGGGTATTTTGCTCGCCTGAAAAAGAGGGAGCCAAGGCCGATCCTCTGAAAGTTGCCGCTCTGGAGAAAACCTTAAAGCTATTCCAGTTTCCATCGTTGAAAAGCCGGGAAGCGCTCGAGGCCATGCGAGGGCTTAATGCCGATCTCGGCATCATGGCTTACGTACTGCAGTTCGCCCCGCAGGACTTCGTCACCATTCCAAAGAAAGGCACCATCCAGTACCATCCGTCTCTCCTGCCCAAGCATCGCGGCCCCAGTTCGATCAACTGGCCGATTATCAAGGGCGATACCAAGACCGGACTCAGCATTTTCCGTCCCACCGATGGCCTCGACGAGGGACCGGTGATCCTGCAGATAGAGACGCCGATCAATCCCGACGACACGCTGGGCAGCATCTATTTCGACCGCTTGTTCCCGATGGGTGTGCAGGCGATGCTGGAGACGGCCGACCTGGTGATGGCTGGCAAGCACCGGGAAGCGGTGCAAAATGAAAATCAGGCTTCATACGAAGGCTGGTGCCGTGCTGCGGAAGCCAAGATCTACTGGCACAGCCATGTGGATTTCATCTATAACCTCATCCGCGGTTGCAATCCAGCACCCGGCGCGTGGACAACGTACGCCGGCAAAAAGTTTCAACTTTTCGATTCTCGCAAGCACCTCTCCCGCACCTTCAGCACTGTCAAGGGCAAGCCGGGCGAAGTTTCCGAGATCGGCGCGGACAGTATCCACATCACCGCCCAAGGCGGCCGGATCGAAGTTTTCAAGCTGAAGGCGGAGGGTGGCAAGAAAATGTCCGCTGTAGAATTTGCGAACGCAACAGGCTTGAGCGCTGGCGCGTTGCTCGGCAGTTAGCGGTCCGTGACCTGATGGCGGCCGACTACGATGGCCGTCGCCATTCCCTGAAGATTGTTACGTCAGGAACCGCGCTCCTCCGCCAGTGTCTTGGCAAGCAGTTTGCTGAGCGCATATACAGCATCAATGTGCGGCGTCGGAGTTTGGGTAAGACGGCCCAGTTCCACTACCGAGCCCACCAGTGCTTCGATTTCGGGCTCACGTCCCGCTTCGAAATCCTGCAGCATGGAAGTCTTGTGCTTGCCCACCTTCTCCGCGCCGGCGATGCGTTTTTCAAGCGGAACACGGAAAGTGATGCCAAGCTTGTTAGCAATGGCCTGTGCCTCGGTCATCATCGCTGCTGCCAGCTCTCGAGTAAGCGGATACTGGCAAATATCAACCAGGGTGGAATGGGTCAATGCGCTGATTGGATTAAAAGTCAGATTGCCCCAAAGCTTGAGCCAAATCTCGGCGCGAATACTGTCCAGCACCGGCGCCTTGAAGCCTGCCTTAGTAAAACTCTCGGAGACCCGCGTGACACGCTCGCTCGTTGAACCATCCAATTCGCCCACGGGGAAGCGATCGCCCTCGATATGCTTCACGACGCCAGGGGCGACTAGTTTGGACGCTGGATAGACCACACAACTGATGACGCGCTGCGCCGGAATTTTTTCGCTGATGAGTCCAGTCGGATCCACACTTTCCAGGCGGCTGCCTTCCAGCTCACCCCCATGTTTGTGAAAGTACCAGTAAGGGATGCCGTTTTGCATGGTAACAACCATAGTATCCGGGCCGAACAGCTTGGGCACATCATTGGCGACGGCTTCCACCTGGTGGGCTTTTACGGCAAGAATCACCACGTCTTGCGGGCCCGCTCCATCGTAGTTGTTACTAGCCTTGGCGTTGCGGGCCACGTATTCTGTGCCATCGTGCATGATGAGCTTCATGCCGTTATTGCGAATCGCATCCAGGTTCGCGCCTCGCACCATGAAAGTGACATCTTCGCCGGCCAGCGCCAGCTTCACGCCCACATAGCCGCCAATCGCGCCTGCACCAATAATCGCAATTTTCATCGAAAAACTCCCCGAAAAAACTACTCGAAGGTGTTAACCAATTTGCCGATGCCGGTGATTTCGATTTCGATGGTACTGCCGGGCTTCATAGAGCCGGCGCCTATCGATGTGCCGCAGGTGATGATGTCACCAGGATACAGAGTCATATCCTGCGATATCAGGTTGACCAATTGTGCAGCAGAAAAGATCATATCGCTGATGGGATAATTTTGTCTCTCCTGTCCGTTCAGAATACTCTTTACGACCAACGTCCCGGGATTCAAGCCAGTCGCTACCACCGGCCCCATGGGGCAGAAGGTATCAAAGCCTTTGCCGCGGACCCACTGAGGGAAAGCAGGATTGCGGTTGACTATGTCGAAAATCCCCACGTCGTTAACACAAGTGTAACCGAAGATATAGCTCATCGCATCGGATTCTGCCACTTCCTTGC
>JAHFRA010000042.1 GCA_023259035.1 Gallionella sp. | reverse complement strand
GCGGGCGAGCTGAGCCTGCAACAGGCCATCGCCATCAACACCGTGTTCCTTACCCATGCCCATCTGGATCATTGCTGCATGCTGCCCATGCTGGCCGATGCCGCAGGCAATTTCCGCAGTGCGCCGCTCACCGTGTATGCGCTGCCCGAAACCATTTCCGCTATCAGGCGCAATATCCTCAACGGCGAAATCTGGCCGGACTATGCCGTGCTGCCCTCGCCCGAGCGCCCTTACATTCGTTTCCAGCCGGTCGCACTTGGTGAGGCAGTGGAGCTGAACGGCAGAAGATTCACCGCGCTACCCACGCGCCATGCCGTGCCCTGCGCCGGCTACCAACTGGATAGCGGTGCGGCCAGCATGGTGTACAGTGGCGACACCACTTTTTGCGCAGATTTCTGGCAGGCGCTGAACCGCATCGCCAACCTGAAATATTTGCTGATCGAAAACACTTTCCTGAATGCTGACGCAGCGAGCGCGGCGCGCTCCGGCCATATGACCGCAGAATTGCTGGCGCAAGGGTTGCGTTTGCTGCAACGCCCGGTGGAACTGTTCATCGTGCATATGGAAGCGGGGCGCGAAGAAGAAAGCATGCGCGAAATACTGCGCACAACGGAGGAATTCAAGCCGACGCCGTTGCAGCGCGGGCGAGTGTTTGAATTCTAGCCCGAGCAACAAATCAGCACGGGCAGCAAATTACTTTCTTCCTTGCCGGCGCTATCTGGTATTGTGTGCACATGTAATTTTGTCAGTTTCCCTTATCAACCTTAAAAGAGACATTAAATTGGCACAACCTAATTTCCAGTTCGAAAAACGCCAGAAAGAATTAGCCAAAAAGAAAAAACAGGAAGAGAAGAAACAACGCAAGCTGGCGGAAAAAGCCAATAAAGACCAGCCGGAGCGGCCTGCGGATGAAGAAAGTGTGGCATAGGCAGCAGCTGGCAGTTTTGCCTGCGTCACATTTCAATGGTTGTTAGCGCCTGACTTTTTGCCTTCCGGTTCTTTCAATACCATACGTTCAACCTGCACGCTTTCATTGCCGTCGCTCAGCCAAACCTGCCCATCCTGAATGGCGCACTGCAACTGCATGGTGCGCTGCGCCAGCCTGGCAGTGGCGCGCGTGCTTTCCTGCGGCAGGTTGATCACGCTGAGATTCCTGAGCCGCTCGAATTGGTTGCTGTTCTGCGCAAACCACATCTCGGCGACACGCCCGCCATAGGTATAAACTAACACCTGCTCTGAACGCCCGCAGGCCCTGCGAATCAGCTTCTCGTCGGGCAACCCCACATCTATCCAGAGCTTGATGGCGCCGGTCAAGTCCTTCTGCCACAGGTCAGGCTCATCGTCCGTGCTCAGCCCCTGCCCGAACGACAAATACTCGTGCGCGTGCAAGGCAAAGGCCAGCAGGCGCACCATCATGCGCTCATCGGTTTCCGAGGGGTGCCGCGCCAGCGTTAGCGCGTGATCATGATAATAATGACGTTCCATATCCGCGATTTGCAGATCGGCTTTGAAGATGGTTGCTTTGATGGCCATAAAATTTATTGGTTATCCTATTATTCCGCATTTGAACCACGAAGAACACGAAGGCCGCGAAGTAGAACAATGGCTTATTCGCCCAATGGAATTCACCTTTTTGGTGATAGCCTAACACCATACATCTGCATGAGTAATCTTCGTGATCTCTGTGTTCTTCGTGGTGAAGTGAGTTTTTAGGGCTATTAAAAATTATCGGAAACACGCCCCCGCATCGCTTTCACTCCACCGCGCCGAGTTTTGTTTTCCAGCCGTTTTTTTTGCGAACTGCGCGTGGGCTTGGTGGCGATGCGTTTCTTCGGCGGCGACGCCGCACTTTGCACCAGTGCCTTCAAGCGCCTTAACGCCTCGTTGCGGTTCTGTTCCTGATTGCGGAATTCCTGTGCCTTGATGATCACCACGCCATCCTTGGTGATGCGCTGGTCGCTCAATTGCAAAAGGAGCTGCTTGAATTCATCCGGCAGCGAAGAAGCATTGATGTCAAAGCGCAGATGCACCGCACTGGAAACCTTGTTCACATTCTGCCCGCCCGCACCCTGCGCGCGCACGGCGGTCAGTTCGATCTCGTGATCCGGTATGGTGACATTGTGAGCGATGTATAGCATGGAACTTACGCCGCAATCACCGTGATACACACATCGCCCAGCGTCACCACCGACCCTGCATGGACTTTGGCAGTCTTGCGCAATTCTACGGCACCGTCCACCGCCACCACCCCTTCCGCCACCAGCGCCTTGCCGGCCCCACCGCTGTCGCACACGCCGGCCAGCTTGAGCAACTGGTTGAGTTCGACGAACTCGCCGCGCAGATGGAATTCGAATTGTTGCATCATAATTTAACAGCGTGTTCGCGCGTCGTATGAAACACCACTTTCGGCCAGCGCTCCTGCGTGAGCTTGAGATTGACGCTGTTCGGCGCGAGATAGGCCATGTTGCCGGCGGCATCGTAGGCCACGTTGTGCGACAGCGCCTTTTCGAAATCGGCGAGCATCTTCTTGTCGTCGCAGGTGATCCAACGCGCACTGGTGGTGCTGGTGCCCTCAAATACTGCATCCACGCCGTATTCGCCCATCAGCCGGCTGGCGACCACATCGAACTGCAACACGCCGACCGCGCCCAGAATCAAATCGCCGCCGCTGACCGGCTTGAACACCTGCACCGCACCCTCTTCGCCGAGTTGCTGCAAACCCTTGTGCAACTGCTTCACCTTGATCGGGTTGCGGATGCGCACCGAGCGGAAAAAATCCGGCGCGAAATACGGGATGCCGGTGAACTGCAACGGCTCGCCCTCGGAAAAACTATCGCCGATCTGCATATTGCCGTGGTTGGGCAGTCCGATGATGTCGCCCGCGTAAGCCTCTTCCACCTGCTCGCGCGAAGCGGCCATAAAGGTGACCACGCTAGACACGCGGATCTCGCGGTTGATACGCAGATGTTTGATCTTCATGCCGCGCTCGAAATGGCCGGAACATACGCGCAGGAAGGCGATGCGGTCGCGGTGGTTGGCATCCATATTGGCCTGTATCTTGAACACGAAGCCGGAGAATGCCGTCTCGGTGGGCGCGACGACACGCACCGTGGCATCGCGCTCGCGCGGCGCGGGCGCCCAGTCCAGCAGCGCATTCAGAATCTCGCGCACGCCGAAGTTGTTGATGGCGGAGCCGAAGAACACCGGTGTCTGTCTGCCAGACAGAAAAGATTCCAACTCAAAAGGATGCGATGCGCCATGCACCAGCTCCACTTCCATTTTCAGTTGTTCGATCTCCAGCGGGAACATCTCGGCCAGGCGCGGATTGTTGATGCCCTTGATGATCTCGAACTCCTGCGTGTCGCGCTCCTCGCCCGCCTCGAACAGCATGATCTCATCGCGCAGCAGGTGATACACGCCGCGAAAAGTCTTGCCCATGCCGATGGGCCAGGTCACCGGCGCGCACTGGATTTGCAGCACCGACTCCACCTCATCCAGCAGCTCCAGCGGATCGCGCACCTCGCGATCCATCTTGTTCATGAAAGTGAGGATGGGCGTATCGCGCATGCGGCATACATTGAGCAGCTTGATGGTCTGCGCCTCCACCCCCTTGGCCGCGTCGATCACCATCAGCGCAGAATCCACGGCGGTCAGCACGCGGTAGGTATCCTCGGAAAAATCCTGGTGGCCGGGCGTATCGAGCAGGTTCACCACATGGTTGCGGTACTCGAACTGCATCACCGAGCTGGCAACGGAAATGCCGCGCTGCTTTTCGATCTCGAGGAAGTCGGAAGTCGCATGGCGACCGCTCTTGCGCCCCTTCACCGTGCCCGCGAGTTGAATTGCGCCGGAGAACAGCAACAGCTTTTCTGTGAGCGTGGTCTTGCCCGCATCCGGGTGCGAAATGATGCCGAAAGTGCGGCGGCGCGCCACTTCGCGCGTGATCAATTCGCCCGATACGTGTGCGGGTTCATTCAATGTCGTTGCTTCGTTGCTCATGATGGATATTCGGGAAATCGGTTTTGCTAAAAGGGGCGCAAGTCTAATGAGTTCGGTGGAAGATGTCTAACAGCGGTGAGCAATCGCTGCAAGTGTTAGAATTTAACCAAGCATAGCCAGAAAGAATGATGAACTAAACAATTTGCATGAATTGCCACTTGCAATGTCAGCTTCTTGAATTGGTGCGCTCAACGTGTGAGTTTGCGTACAAAGAAAAAAAGATTAAGGAAGAATTGATCAGAGGGGCCGACAATGCTATGTATTATGCCACGCAGATCGGCACGCCGTGTTGTTGCGGCAGATTAATGGTGGGTCAAATCTCGTATGACCCGATCAAGCTACATTAACCAATATACAAACATAAACCAGATATCGTGGAGCGCTGGCGGCATTACGAGAAGTTTCTTGATCCGTTGCTGGAAGCGCTGGGCGAGCTTGCGCCGGAACGAAGGCGGGTGCGATGAGCCTGAATGAAACGTTGCAACAAGCCATCACTCTGCACCAGGCGGGGCGGTTTGCCGAGGCGGAAGAGCTCTATCTGAGCGTGTTGAAAGCAGAACCCCGGCACCCCGACGCCAACCATAACCTTGGATTGATGGCCATGCAATTGGGCAAGGCGGAGATGGGGTTGCCCTATTTGCAAGCTGCATGGGAAGCCGAGCCGTCGATAGGGCAATATTGGCTGGTGCTGACGGAATGCCTGCTGGAGATGGGGCATTACGAAGAGGCGCAGTTGCTGATAGAAGATGCGATCAGGCGCGGCCTGGAATCGCCGCAGGCGCAGCAACTGCTGCTGCGCGCGAAGGCTGGGCATGGCAACAATAAAGCCTCCCCAACCAAGCTGTCCAAAAAACCTGCCCCGCACAAGGAAAAAGCTCCCGGCCCGCAGGAGATAAACAAACTGATGGCGCTGTTTGGCGGCGGGCGATACACGGAAGCGGCGGCACTAGCCCAGACGATGACGGTACGCCATCCCCGGTATGGGTTTGGCTGGAAGGCTTTGGGAGCAGTATTGCTGCAAATGGGGCGGAACGCAGATGCGCTGGTGCCCATGCAAAAAGCGGCGGCGCTGTTGCCGGGAGACGCCGAGGCGCATAACAATCTGAGCGTCATTTTCATGAAATTAAACCGGGCAGACGAAGCCGAAGCCAGTTGCCGGCGGGCACTACAGGTCAAGCCGGATTATGCCGAGGCGCACAATAATCTGGGCAGCATCCTCAAGGATGTGGGCCGGCTGGAAGAGGCAGAGGCCAGTTACCGGCGGGCGCTACAGGTCAAGCCGGATTATGCCGAGGCGCACTACAATTTAGGCACCACACTCAAAGAATTAGGCCGATTAAATGAGGCCGAGGCCAGTTACTGGCGGGCGCTGGATAGTAATCCAGATTACTTTGATGCGCATAACAATCTGGGCTTTACCCTCAAGGAGTTGGGCCGGCTGGAAGAGGCAGAGGCCTGTTTCCACCGGGCGCTTCAGGGCAAACCGGATCTTGTGGAGGGACGTTTTAACCTTGCGCAAGTCAAGAAAGTGAAGCCCGGTGATGACAACCTTGCGGTGCTGGCCGCGATCTGGGAAGCGGCGCAACGCGGCGCAAAAACGCCATCTGGCAAGGAAACGACATTCCTGCATTTTGCGCTGGGCAAATGCTATGACGACACCGGCGATTACGATAAAGCCTTTCCGCATTTCCTCGAAGGCAACCGGCTGAAGCGCGCCACGTTCGAATATGACCCAAGCCAAGCCATACAACTTTTCAGCGGGATCATGCGCAATCTCGGTGCGGCGGCGACAGACAGGCTGCGCGGCGGCGGCGACCCTTCGCCCTTGCCGGTTTTCGTGCTGGGCATGCCGCGCTCCGGCACCACGCTGACCGAACAGATCATCGCCAGCCACCCAGAAGTGCATGGCGCTGGGGAATTACACGATTTTGGTAAAATCATGCTGCGCAATATTGCGGGCGCCGCCTTTCCGGATAACCTGCACCTGCTCGACCGGGCGCAGCTCACCGCATGGGGCGCGGAATATGTGGCCGGGCTGCAAAGGCGCGCACCGGATGCGCGGCGCATCACCGACAAGCTGCCGGGGAATTTTATTGCTGTCGGGTTGATCCACCTGATGCTGCCCAACGCGAAGATCATCCACGTCAAGCGCAACCCGGCGGATACCTGCCTGTCCTGCTTTACCCAGTTGTTTGCGAATAAAAACGAGTTCACCTACGATCTGGCCGAACTGGGACAGTACTATGCCGGCTATGCCCGCCTGATGGAACATTGGCGCGAGGTATTGCCGGAGGGGGCCTTTCTCGATGTGCAATATGAGGATATTGTGGCGGACCAGGAAGCGCAGTCGCGGCGCATCATTGAATATTGCGGGCTGGAGTGGAGCGATGCCTGCATCGACTTTCACCGAAACAGACGTGCGGTAAACACCGCCAGCGTGACGCAGGTGCGGCAGCCGATGTACAAGACATCGGTGGAGCGCTGGCGGCATTACGAGAAGTTTCTTGATCCGTTGCTGGAAGCGCTGGGCGAGTTTGCGCCGGAACGAAGGCGGGTGCGGTGAGCCTGAATGAAACGTTGCAACAAGCCATCACTCTGCACCAGGCGGGGCGGTTTGCCGAGGCGGGGAATTGCCCGGCCTGATAAATATAGGATCAATCTTGATTTACGGGGCCGATTCATGGCTCCAGCGGGAGCCGCTGAAAGCGGTGGGCGCGGCTGCCAAGCCGCAATCCATCATTCCCATGACCCAATACACCCGAGCGCATCCAGATGCACAAAGCGCTAAAGTTTTCCGGGCAGAACCCGATAACCTAATCCAACGGCGGTTGATTGCGCCTCGCAACATGAGGCAGACCGAAGTGAACGGTGGCAACGCCGTGTAATCAAATCAAGATCGAAGGAGAATTAAAATGGCCCAAATTATCAATACCAACATTGCGTCGCTGAATGCCCAACGCAACCTGAATACATCGCAAAGCGCGCTGGCTACTTCCCTGCAACGCCTGTCTTCCGGCCTGCGCATCAACAGCGCCAAAGACGACGCAGCCGGTCTGGCGATTTCCGAGCGGATGACTTCGCAGATCCGCGGCCTCGACCAGGCACGCCGCAATGCCAACGACGGCATTTCCCTGGCGCAGACCGGTGAAGGCGCCCTGCAGACTTCGGGCGACATCCTGCAGCGTATCCGCGAACTGGCCGTGCAATCCATGAACGGCAGTAACTCATCCAGCGACCGGGCATCGATCAACACCGAAGTCCAGGCTCTCTCGCAGGAACTGAACCGCATCGCGACCACGACCCAGTTCAACGGCCAGAATATTCTTGACGGGTCAGCCGGCTCCGTCAACTTCCAGGTCGGCGCCAACGCCAACCAGACCATCAACGCCGCCTCCGGCAATTTCCAGACCACCAATTATGGCAACTACCGCATAGGTGGCTTGGCAGCTTACTCGACCGGCGGCATCGGCGATCTCACGGCCGGCACGCGCGGCTCCGCTTCCGATGCCTTCGGCAATTCGGTGCTGGTTACTGGCTTGGGTGCGTCCGATGCATCTGCTGTAGTTGGCGCTATGGCGCCAGGCGACTTTCGCATCGCCACCGGCACCGGCACCGCTGACGTGTATTACCGTGCCGGCGCCAGTGCGGGCGAAGTTGCGGCTGCAATCAACAACGCCGGCACCAGCGTAAAAGCCAGTGCATTGACAGAAGTGGTTCTGGGAGATAGTACCGCCATTGGCGCGGGTTTCGCCCAGAATTCAACCTACCAGTTCGCGATTTCGACCGACTACTCGGATCCGACCAATGCCAACCTCGTCGAACCGAAATTCACGACCGTCACCTTTAAGACCGGTGGCGTGACCGATACATCAGTCATCGACTCGGGCAGTTACCTGAGCGCTGCCGTGGCAGCTTTCAACGACGCTGCCGCCAAGACCGGTTTCACCGCCGAAGCCGTGCAGACGGAAACCGGCAACTGGGCGCTCAAGCTGACCAACCAGAACGGCAATGACTTGCGCATCCTGAACAACTCCTATGACAATGGTGGAGTTGCACAGGCCATCAACGTGTCCGACATCGCGGCACTCGACGGTGATACCACCACCGCGTCCGTCCTCGCCGACTCGCTTGGCGGCGGCAACCTGGACCCAATCACCGGCGCCTGGACCAATACCAATGGAACCTGGTACACCGGCAAGGTGTTGCTTGATTCCAACGCGGCCTTCTCCGTCACCAATAACAACGGTGACTTGTTCGGCGTCTCGGGTGTGGCTGCAGCTGGCACCTACGGCGCTTCGAAACAAGCGGTGGCCGAAATGGATGTGTCATCCGTCCAGTCAGCGCAACGCACCCTGGCCATCGTCGATTCCGCCCTGGCTACGGTCAATGCTCAGCGTGCTTCCTATGGTGCCTTGCAAAACCGCTTCGAGAGCACCATCGCCAACCTGCAGGCGACTTCGGAAAACCTCACGGCTTCACGCTCGCGTATCCGTGACACCGACTTTGCGGCAGAAACGGCGCAACTGACCCGCGGCCAGATCCTGCAACAAGCTGGAACGGCGATGTTGGCACAGGCGAATGCCTTGCCGAATGGTGTGATGGCTCTGTTGAGGTAAGCTGTTATAGTGTAAAGTATGAACCCAGCCGGAGAAGCATTCCGGCTGGGCTTTAAAATGAAGGAGAGGCATCATGCTCATCCAGAATGCAGGTAGCAGTGCCGTACCGGCACCCAGGCTCGCTAGCGATAGCGCGCCTGTTCCTGTTGCTGCGCCAAGGACCGAGGCTGCGCCGGTGGAATTGCAACAAGCCGCCGCCACGGCTGCGGGGCGGCAGGCAACGCAGGAACAAGTACAGAGTGCGGTGGACAACATCAACAAGGCGATGGCGCAGAGTAACGCCAACGTGGAATTCAGCATCGACAAAGACACCAAGCAGACGGTAGTCAAGGTAGTGGAGTCAGGGACGGGAGACGTGATCAGGCAATTTCCGTCGGAAGAAGTTTTGGCAATTTCCCGGGCGATTAGCCATATGCAACAAATGCAACAAGGCTTGCTGGTCAAACAGCAAGCGTAAACGGGCAGCAAGCGTAAACGGGAGGTCTTATGGCAACTACAGGATCGGCAACAAGTTCGGGCCTCGATGTCGCCAGCATCGTCAGCCAATTGATGACGGTCGAACAGCAACCGCTTACCGTCCTTGCCAAAAAAGAAGCCAGTTACCAGGCGAAGCTCTCTGCATACGGCACCGTCAAGGGAGCGCTGTCCACTTTCCAGAGCGCGGTGGCGGGCTTGAGCACCACTAGCAAGTTCCAGTCACTGAGCGCCAGTTCATCCGATAGCAGCATGGTGGCAGTCTCGGCAAAATCCCCAGCACAAGTGGGTACTTATTCGCTCGACATTACCAGCCTCGCGCATGCGCAAAGCCTGGCAGCGGGCGGGGTGGCCAGCGACACGGCGGCCATCGGCAACGGCACCTTGACCTTCGATTTCGGCACCATTTCCAACGGTACGCTGGGCCTTGACGGCAAATATACCAATGCTTCTTTTGATTCCAACGGCAACGGCACAAAGACCGTCACCATAGACGCCACGAATAATTCGCTGCAGGGAATCCGCGATGCCATCAACAATGCAGGCATCGGCGTGACCGCATCCATCATCAACGATGGCAGCGCCACACCTTATCGCCTGGTGCTGAATTCCAACAGCATGGGCAAGGCCAACAGCCTCAAGATTTCCGTTGCAGGTGACCAGGCGTTGAGCGACTTGCTAGCGAACGACCCCGCGAATAACGCGGGACAAAACCTTTCCGAAACCGCAACGGCACAAGACGCCGTATTCAAGTTTAATGGCATAGCCATGAGCAAGGCCAGCAACCTCATTACCGATGCCCTTCCAGGGCTCACATTGAACCTGTTGAAAGCCCCGACCACCTCACCGGTAAGTGTAACCGTGGCGCGCGACACTTCCTCGATCAACTCCTCTGTATCAGCTTTGGTAAAGGCCTACAACGACCTGAATGCGGCATTGAAGAGTGTTTCTTCCTATGATCCTGCCACCAAGACAGGCCAGATATTGCAGGGCGATTCCATGGTGCGCACCCTGCAAGCGCAAGTGCGCGCGGCGCTGGGCACCTCCGTCAGCAATACCGGCGGTTCGATCACCACTCTGTCGCAAATCGGTGTGTCATTCCAGAAAGACGGCACGCTGGCGCTGGACTCATCCAAGCTGAGCGCCGCCGTCAGCAGCAATTTCAGCGATATTGCCGCGCTGTTCACGACAGTGGGCAGCGCGTCAGACAGCTTGATTGACTACAGCTCTGCCACGAGCGCCACCAAGCCGGGCAGCTATGCCGTCAACGTGAGCACAGTGGCAACACAGGGCAAGCTCACTGGCGCCTCCATAGCAGGATTGGTAATTGACGGCACGAATAACACGCTGAATGTGGTGGTAAACGGCATCAGTGCGACAGTTACGCTGGCGCAGCAAACTTATGCAAGCGCCAATGCCCTTGTAGCAGAAGTGCAATCCAAGATCAACGGGGCAAGTGCACTATCCAGCGCAGGGGTTTCGGTGGCGGTATCGCAAAGCGGAGGTGTATTCAGCGTTGTTTCCAACACTTATGGGTCAAACTCAAGCGTGACGGCAACGGGCAATGGCGTAAGCAATTTGTTAGGCAGCCCAACATCAACAAACGGGGTGGATGTGGCAGGAACCATTGATGGAATGGCGGCAACAGGATCGGGTCAATTTCTCACTGGCATCGGCAATGCATCGGGACTCAAGATCAAGATCAATGGCGGCGCGACCGGCGCGCGCGGCCTGGTGTATTATTCACAGGGTTACGCCTACACCCTGAACCAGTGGGCCACTTCGCTGCTGGCGTCCGGCGGCCCGCTGGATGGCGTAACCAAGGGAATAAACGCCAGCATTTCAGACATCGGCAAACAGCGCGACGCACTGAATGCGCACCTGGCCGATGTTCAGGCAAGATACACCAGGCAATTCTCGGCGCTGGATACTTTGCTCAGCAGCATGAATGCCACCAACAACTATCTGACGCAGCAATTGGCCAACCTGCCCAAACCATACTAAATAATTATTGGAGAGCATCATGAATGCCGCTACCGCACTCAAGACTTATGCAAATGTAGGCCTGGAAACCGGCGTGACCGCAGCGGATCCGCACAAGCTCATTCTAATGCTGTATCAAGGCGCCATGCTGGCGATCAGTTCCGCCAAAAACCAGATATTGCGCAAGGAAATTGCCGCCAAGGGGAAATCCATTTCCCATGCCATCACGATTATCGACGAGGGGTTGAAATCCAGCCTTGACAGGAATGTAGGCGGCGAGCTTGCGCTGAATCTTTCTGCGCTCTATGACTACATGAACCAGCGCCTGCTGATTGCCAACCTGAAAAATGATATCGACGCGCTGGACGAAGTCAGCCGCTTGCTTGGAGAGCTAAAGGAGGCATGGGAAGAAATACGCCCGTCAGTTGAGCCTGCGCAACCTGCCGCCACTGCCCGTCCGCAGGCGGCGCCCGCAAAACCGGCCGCGCTGACTTACGGCAGAATATAAACGATGAATCCGGTTATCGAAAATTATGAATCCCTCTCTGCCATAATGGGCCAGATGCGCGATGCGGCCGTGCAAGGAGAGTGGGATCATCTGGTGGAACTGGAAAGGCAATGCAGCCGACGCGTGGAAACCATGAAGTCTGTGGATGCGTCAACCCCGATTGACGAAAACACGCGGTTGCGCAAAGCGGCGCTGATCCGCAAAATTCTTGCTGATGACAAGAATATCCGCAACCACACCGAACAGTGGATGGCGCAATTACAGAATCTCGTGCAAAGCGCCGGGCAAGAGCGCCGCCTGCAGCAAGCTTATTCCGAGTATTGATTCTGCAGGAGGGGTGGAACGTAACGGACCCGACAAGTTGCGCAAGCTACGTTTTGCCCAACCTGTGCGCTATTGCATGATGGATGCGCGGGGTTTACCTGAGCGATAACTAAGGGGCTTCACCCATCTACAAAACCTGACCCGGACATGTTGCCTGCCAACCTTTTAAATGCGCTCAAGGCATATGTGCTTGAGCAAAAGACGCCGCTGCCTGCGGCTAGCGAAGTCAAACCCAAGACAGAGCAGTTTGAAGTGGGGAAGAAGTTCGAAGGCAGTGTGCAAACCCAGGTTTCCCCCGGTGTATTCAATGTGCGCATCGCACAGCAGCTTGTCCAGATGCAGCTTCCATCTACTATCCGTAGCGGTGACAAGGTGGCGCTGCAAGTCATCGCCACCGAACCGCGCCTAACCTTCAGCATGGTTGGCTCTGCCAATCCACTGTCCACGCCGGAGCAGTTGGGTTCCATGGCCAGGTTGCTGTCTTCAATGTCACAACAAGCGCCGGAAAAGGCTTATGTACGTTTGGCGCAAAGCGCGCCGATATGGGATAAGCCGCAGCCCACGGAAAGCAAGCAATTAGCCGGGTTGCTGCATGAGGCGCTGAGCAACAGCGGCTTGTTTTATGAGTCGCACCAGGCGCAATGGCTGGAAGGTGTGCGCAGCACTGCACAGTTGCTGCATGAACCGCAGAACTTGCCCCCTGAACAGGTCAAAGCCGCAATGGCTGGCGACGTTTCCGGGAAAGCCGCACCAGGCGACGCTTTTGCGAAGGCCGCTATGGCAGGCGACACCTCCGGAAAAACCGCTATGGCAGGAGATGCTTCCGGAAAAACTCCAACGGCAAGCGAAACCACAGAGAAAACAGCAATGATGAACAACACGGCTGATTCAGCGGTGACTGCAAGAAATTCCACCAATACGTCAAACCAGCCAAATACGACATCATTGCCGGAAGATAAAATCCAGAGTATTCCAGATCATTTGCAGCCCCTGGTGCAACAGCAGCTCAATGCCCTGGAAACCAGACAGATGGTGTGGCAAGGTAATATATGGCCGGATCAGCCCATGCAATGGGAAGTCCACGAGCAGGCCCCACAAACCCCCGGTGTGGAAGAGCAGCGGCAATGGGTTACCCAACTGCAACTGAATCTGCCTAATCTGGGAGAGGTCGCTGCCACACTGCGTTTCAATAGTGCCGGGCTAAGCCTCACGCTGAACGCGAGCACCCCGGAGACACGTGCGGTGCTGGGCAATGCCAGCGCGCGACTGGTTACCGCCATGACTGACGCCGGCGTTCCGGTGCTTAGTGCGCAGGTTGCTACAGCATGACCACTCCCAGCAAACGCCAGATGGCCGTTGCACTGGCTTACCGCAGCCATGATCCAGCCCCCAAGGTGGTGGCGCAGGGGCGCGGCCTGATCGCGCAGGCCATCATCGAACGTGCCAAACAGCACGGCGTGTATGTGCATGAATCCAAGGAACTGGTGGGTTTATTGATGCAAGTCGAACTGGATCAACACATTCCGCCGCAACTTTATGTGGCCGTGGCGGAACTGCTGGCATGGCTATACCGGTTGGAGCATCTGGAAGCGCCAGATAATTTGGGCACACCGAAGGGGAAAAATCGGTAAAATAAAAACCGTTTTTTTAACTGTGCCCAGAGCGTTGCATGTCCAGCAAAAAAGAAGTTTCATTGCAGATAGAACATTTTTCTCCTGGCCAGGATGTCGAATTTCTTATCAAGTCAAAAAAGGAAATGCGGTTTATCCTGCAAGACATCGCGGAAAAGGGCACGCGTGTCGCGCTGTATTACGATGAAGACCAGAATTTCATTCCGACCACGCTGATCGGCGCCAATGAGGATGGGATGTGGCTGGAGATCGGCCCGTCACCCCAGGAAAACAAGCGCATCCTGCTTAGCCATAAAATTATTGTTGTCAGCAAGCACCAGAATGTAAAGGTGCAGTTTGTCGCGCCCAGAGTCGTGAAAACAATGCTTGATGGCGACGAAACATTTTATGTGGATATGCCAGACTATTTGTTGCGCATACAACGAAGAAACTATTTTCGCTTGAACGTCCCGGCCAGCAGTCCTCTCAGTTGTCTCATTACGGTCAAACCGGTTGACCCGGACAAGCCGGATGAGCCCGGAAATGTACGCAACGTGCCAATCATAGACATCAAGGCGCCTGCCATGAACATCAGCGGTGGCGGCATTTCCCTGTTATGCGGAGAACATGAAACCGAACTGCTTCCAGGAAGGGTTTTTCAGGATTGCCGGATTTCGCTGCCGGGAATCGGCACCATAAGAGTTGATATTGAGGTAAGAAACAGCATTAAATTCACTTCACGCAACGGCTCGGTTAATACCCATGTGGGCTGCCAATTCGGCCGTATGGATAACCAGACAAGCTCCTTGTTGCAAAGTTATATCACCCGCCTGCAAAGTGAAAGCATGGTGAAGGGTTTAAGCAACAATCGCTGACATTGCCGGACCAATCCGGCAAGGATTCTAAATGGCGGCAACCACCAGCGTAGCGCTCATATTTTTTTCCAGAGATCGAAGCGACCCACCCGCGTGATAACAAAAGGCCACTTTGAGCTTGTCGCCGGCTCTGGCTTTCACCGGTATATTCAAGGGCAGCACGAGGTAATCGATGAGCCAATCGATGGTGGAAGCTTGCTCGGGCACCACTGCCAGGATGTTCTTGGTGATGAAACGTAGCGCGTTCACCATTCCATCTGCCTCAAGCATGAATGTGCCCTCCCATTGAATTTTGCGTGCGGTAGGCTGTGACAAATCCAGAATGCTATACACCATCGGTGCGGCCAGTTCTGTTGTCCCCGCCTGAATGACCTGCGGCTGCTGGAACTGGATGATGGGTGCATGGAAACCAAAGAAGTCATAAACCTGCTGCACCGGCTGGACGGCCATGATGACGGCCTCTGGAATGAGCGCGGGCTGCTGCTCGCCGAATTGCTGCCGATAGCGCTGCTTGAAGGCTTCAATCACTTCTACCTGCTTCTCGCGCAACATGGCGGTATGGATCATTTCACAGATCACCACATCCACTGGCTCCGGCGGCAGGTATTCAAAAGCATCCGCGTGAATCACCTCCACCTTGTGCCCGTCCCGGTTGAGCGCCAGCAGGCGGCGTGATTCCACCACCAGCTCAAGATTGAATTCCACACACCACACCTTGCTCGCCTTGGACGCCGCAAGGCACGAGAGCACACCCGTTCCCCCGCCCAACTCCAGAACCCTGGCGCCCTCAAAAACGGCATAGTCAATAGCCGCCTTGAATGCGCTCATGCGATGCTCATTCATCAACATGTTGTGGTGATAGTGCAAGGGGATGAATTGCCCCAGATAATGAATCTCTGCGTTTTCCTCGCCCAATGGCGCATGGCCGCTCTCCGTCAGCGGAGCGACCATCCTCAAGAGTTTGCCAGACGATTCCATCATGAATACCGCAGCCTTTTTATTCTGTCCCATTCTTGCTGCACGGAAGTGAGGTCACTTAGCCGATGCCGCAGTTCGTCCAGATTACATCGGCACAATCGGTAAATTCTTTAAGACACGGAAAGGATTGCCCGGATAAAACCGTGCAGGGCCACGCTAAACATAGCCATGAAGGATAAGCGGTAGCAGCCGAAACTTGAGCTGACAGGAAATGCCCGGCTAGGCGACTGGTTTAAAACGTCCCCTATCTTCAAACCTACTCTTTGCAGTAAACTGTTAGTTAACGTCATACCAGATCGTTAGCAAGCTACCCTCATGAAATCCAGAGCCTTTGATCGAAGCGAACACGTATACAAAAATGACGCCTTTGCCGAGCTTGTCAAAGACGCCGTTAGGTTCTTCAATGGCACGCCAGTGCATACACTGCCTCCGCCAGAGTCTTTTCTCGGCACTGGAGTTTATGCCGTCTATTACACGGGTAAAAATCCGATATACAAGAAATATGCGGAACTGAATCGCCTGTCTTATAGCTACCCGATATATGTCGGCAAAGCCGTTCCAAAAGGATGGAGACAAGCACGAATTTCCGACAGCGCCGATAGGCAATCTACGGAATTGTTCAATCGCCTCCGCGAACACAGTCGAAGCATCGCGCTTGCACAAGGACTCGCGTCGGGGGACTTTAGCTGCCGCCTCGTTATTTTTGAAGACGCCAGCTCGGACATGATAGGCACCGTCGAGGCGGCTCTCATCAAGTTGAACAAGCCATTGTGGAACACCGCCATGGATGGTTTTGGCAACCACGATCCCGGCAGCGGGCGTTATGAGCAAGCAAAATCGGATTGGGATGTCATTCACCCCGGTCGGGCGTGGGCAGAAAAGTGCAAAGGGATTCACGCCGGGGAGAGCGATATTTTTGCCAAAATCAAAGTGCACCTAAAAAATATCGGACGCAAATCATGAAGTCGCTGGAGATATTTTCCGGGGCTGGCGGATTGGCCAAGGGACTGGAGCTTGCCGGATTTCAGCACTCGGCATTCGTGGAATTCAACAAACATGCCTGCGCATCGCTTTGCGAAAACTTCGATGCGGGAAAAGTATTTTTCGGCGATATAAAAGATTTCGATCTCGACACATTGGGTGGCGTTGATATCGTGGCGGGCGGGCCGCCCTGCCAGCCTTTCTCGTTGGGCGGCAAACACCGCGCGCATCAAGACGGCCGCGACATGTTTCCCTATGCGATCCGCGCGATCGAGCGGCTCGCCCCCAAGGCTTTCGTGTTCGAGAATGTAAAGGGTTTGCTCAGGCAATCGTTCTCGGATTATTTCGAGTACATCATCCTGCGGCTCACCTATCCCGGTTTTATCGCGCGGCCCGGCGCGGACTGGAAAGATCATTTGCACGATCTCCGCAGCATCGGCGCGCTCCCCTATGCGGGAACCCGATATGACGTTTCCTTCAAGCTGATCAACGCGGCCGATTACGGCGTCCCGCAAATGCGGGAGCGCGTCGTCATAGTGGGTGTCAGGGCCGATCTCGGCGCGGCCTGGTCGTTTCCGGCGGAAACGCATTCCGAAGACAGATTGCTTTGGGATATGTACGTCACCGGCGAATATTGGGAGCGCCATGGCATCCCCGCGAAAGCACGCGCGCCGATACCCGTTACGCTGAATGAGAAGATCGCGCGCCTGAAAGGGAAATACGGCATGTTCGCGCCCGAACAATTGCCCTGGCGCACGGTTAGGGATGCGCTGCACGGCATTCCCGATCCGCGAAGCGAGCACGGCATCGCCGATCACATCTTCCGCGATGGCGCGCGCCCCTACCCAGGCCATACGGGCAGCGACATCGACTGGCCCGCAAAAACCATCAAGGCTGGCGGCCATGGCGTCCCCGGCGGAGAAAACATGATCCGCTATTCGGACGGCAGCGTTCGCTACTTCACCGTGTGCGAAGCGAAACGGATACAGACTTTTCCCGATAACTTCGTCATCAAGGGAGCATGGGGCGAAGCGATGCGGCAGATAGGCAATGCGGTTCCGGTGTTGCTGGGGGAGACGATAGGGCGGGAGTTGATGCACCAACTGAGCGCGCGCAGTGGCTTGGCTGATACGAGGCCGGTATGCCGAGCAAGAATTTAATGTAGAGGCAAGGCGGTCGGAGCTGTCAAGCACGGCTCCATGAAACAATCCAGAAACTCATCATTCACCGCCCTGTTTGTCAGTCTGCGTTTTTGACATAGCGCATACAATTCATCAACTGCCGAATAGGGTAAGAACATAGTTCGCAAATCGTGAAACTGTGGCTCATTCGCTTCTTTTAAAACCTTACCTCTATCCTCATCGGGTGCGACGATGACCCATCTGGTTTGAAACGGCGGCAATTTGTCTTTTAGCCTTTTCATTCGCGCCAGCCCGGAAACAACCCCTGTGCTGTGCTCAACCTCCATGACGGCAGGCATGAATTTCCCGTTCCTGAACCAGATGCAATCTATGTGAGTGGCCGCCTTGACGGCATCGCTCCATGCTTTCAACAAGTTCTCTTGCTCAAGGCTTACTACAACGCCATCCAGTTCGCCAACCTTCTTGTTGCCATACGTGATCCCTTGGTCGTTGCGCGCGACCCAAGTTCTGAATCCAAGTTGATGCCCGATTGCAACCAAGGCAATTTGAATTTGCAGATGCCGTCGCTGAACATTGATGTCAGTAATGCCCTGCGCAATTACATTTGGCATTTGCAACGCTTCATAAATCGCACTTGCGGACGGGATTTCCGAGATCACCATATCGGTCTCGAATTTCTCCAGTACGCCATTTTTATGCAATGTATCTGGCCGCCATACAATATGCTTGTGACCAGATTTAATCTCCTGTGTTGAATTTTCCAACTCGATGCGTCCCGGTGTACACCAATAGAACTCAGGGGTATGCGCTACCAAAGTTTCGAGCACCGATCTGGTGTTGTAACTGCTCGCATAAACGCGCTCAACATTAACGGGCGCATCTGGCAACATTGCATTCGCTAAGCGCCAAATCATCTTGGATGAGATTGATTCATTTTTTTCACCCGGAAAGCGTTGAATAATAATTGGCCCTTCCGGCATGGTAACGCCGACCACTTTAACCTTGCCTTTGTTCTTTGGGCTGACATACTCAAACCATTGGTCTTTTGGAAGATTGGATATTGCCTTGACGATATTGCTTGCAGTCAATCTCATTTGCCAGCTCCTTTTAGAAAATCCATTATGGTCAAGGCAAGGCCATGCGCCGCCAAAAATGGCACACCGTTGCCAACAGTCTTAAACATATTGCTGAGGGTCATGCCGGGAGGAAGCTCGAATTCCTTGGGCAAGGATTGAATTGCCAACGCCTCTGCCACAGAGATACGGCGTGGCAAATAGGGATGAATATGCACCTCGTTATTTCCGTATGCGGCAGTGGGGGAATAGCGCCAGCGGTGTAGTCGCTTGTACGACTTCTTGCTGTCGTCGCCTTCATAGACGGTTTCAAACTTTGCCAGGCCGGCTTTAGGCTTGAATTGATGATGTGCGTTTGGATGATTCTCAACATCATTTTTTTCAAACCAATGCTGAATAGTTAATTCCACATGGATGCGCTTTGGTTGAGAGCGCTTTGTTGAGATGGGCTGGGCATCGGGCCAAGGATAGCTTAATGCTTGGCCTTCAGGAAACAGCGTGTGTGAAAGCCAATTGAATCTCGGCAGATTCTTTTTGGCTTGTGGCTTGCGAACGCCAAAAAGAATGATGCGCTCGCGGTCTTGTGGCGCTCCATATTCAATCGCATTGATCAGCCGCTCTGTGCAGCTATATCCTGCTTCATCGAGCTGTTGTTTGAGGCCATCGAAAAACTGCCTGTGTCTTGCAGTGCGATACAGCCCTTTTACGTTCTCGAAAACGAAGAAATCGGGTTGCTGTTTGCAGATTAGATCAATGTAGATTTGAGACAACTTGCCGTTCTCACCATGCTGCCCGCGATTTTTTCCACCGATAGAGAAATCAGGACATGGCGGCCCGCCAATAAAGCCAACAAGCCGCTTATCGTCCTTTGCTGCGCCGACTAAACCGCTTAACCGTTTCGCTTCCTTACCAGACAGGCAGCATTCAATATCACCTTCAAAATACCCGTGAAGCGGCTGTGGGGTGCCCATTTGCTGTCTGGAATATTTGTAAGCATCGAGGAAGGGCTTGTGAACCTCATTGACGTAGCCAATTTCAAACCCCGCTTTCTCAAACCCCAAATCCAAAAATCCCGCGCCGGAAAAAAATGAAAAAACTAAAGGCGCATCGCCCGCTTTGGGTTTATTCAATTTGCGCGGCGAATTGCGTCTTGGCGGTTTTGGCTCTATGCCCATGCTCTCTTCTCGTGCGGTTGGAATGAGTTTCGGCGAGCGGTTTTTTCGCTCCCAAACTCTATTCCTATAGTTGTAGGAAGACGGGATGATAGTAGAAAGCTCTAATTCCTCCAACTATAGGAGGGAGCTTGGACGCTGGGATTGCATTTGGGAGGGTGTTAAGGCGGCTGCGCGTAGAGGCTGGTTTTACGCAAGAGCAGTTCGGCTTCGAATGTGATCTGCGCCGAACTTACGTTAGCATTCTTGAGTTGGGCCAGCAGCAGCCTTCGTTAACGACCATTCTCAAGATAGCCAAAGCACTCAACTGCCCAGCGAGTGAACTCATTGCACAAGTTGAGGAAGAAGTAAAAACATCACCGCGAAAACGAGGGAAGTCCAACATGTCGGACTAATGGAAGCGGCCTTATACCGATCACGCGTGTTAGATAACCGACAGGAGCAACACGCAGCAAATTCAGCCGTGAATTCTGTAAACTACCAATATGGCTTCGCTAAAATATCCCTCGACTGTTTGGAAGGTCGTGGCAGCGCTGAAATACCGCTACCGCGACTTCAACCACCACAACCTCAAGAACCCGCTCGACGAATTGCTGTTCATCATGTGCAGCACAAAAACGGGCGAAGCGAGTTATCGCAGCACCTTCCGAGCGCTGAAAGAAACCTTCCCCACCCATCTGCACATCGCCGAGGCGCCCGCCGAATATATCGCGCGACCTATCGCCAGCGGCGGCCTGTCGAACCAGAAGTCAAAGGCTATCCGCAACCTTCTCGACATCATCGTGGTGCGGTTTGGCGAGCCGTCGCTCAAGGCATTGCGCGCGATGGGCGACGAAGAGGCCGAAGAATTCTTGCTGTCGCTGCCGGGAGTGGGGAGGAAAACGGCGCGCTGCGTTTTGATGTATTCGCTGGGCAGGCAGGTTTTTCCGGTGGATACGCATTGCTGGCGCATCGCCAGGCGTCTCGGCTGGGTCAGGCCGACGCAGAAGGACAAGCATTGCGCGCCTCGCGACATGGATCGGCTGCAAACCAAAATCCCGCCCGAACTGCGTCACTCCTTGCACGTGAACATGATCTCGCTGGGGCGCGAGATTTGTACCCCAAGAGCTCCGAAGTGTGAGATATGTCCTATAGCGAAGCGGTGCCGTAAAATTGGTGTGGCAAAGGGGATCCAGATATCACTTGAAAGACATCCTGTATGCTGACTCGAACGTTGATCTGCTGCTCTCGGAAAGCATTTATGGCTGGTAAAGCGGTCGAAGCGGAAATTATGATACGCAAGCTCAAGTTCCGCAATGGCGGAGGTGCAACCGGCCGTAGCAACACCCATGACCGTTTCTTCATGTTGGCACTTACCTGCCATTAAAACCTGACGCTATTTTTCAAGCCAGGTTGGATCTGTTACAGACAAGCAGCGCCGTACCTCCAATACCGCTAGGGAAAATCAGCTGCAAATGGGTGCTTGCGCTTTTCATCATTCAATTTCATTGTTCGAGTATGCGCCAAGCAAAAGCTCGATCTTTCCAAGTACGACGCCGATTTGCCAGATTTCATCTTCAATAAGCGCAT
>JAHFRA010000016.1 GCA_023259035.1 Gallionella sp. | reverse complement strand
CAAACCGCCTAAAGTGGTCATCGTTGCGTGCATGAGAAAGTTGTTAACCATTATGAATTCAATGTTGAAAAATAACACCCCGTGGAACCCAAAAATTGCTTGACTTGGAACACGGTTGCTCTCCCTGCAAGGGAGAGGGGATATTAGGTCGGCACCCTTCGATACCTCAGGGCGAACGGGCTTTGTGGAATCAATCTAGCTACGATAGCTAGCGTTGATCTTCACATAATCGTAAGAAAAATCGCATGTCCACAACGTCGCCGCAGCCGAACCACGCCCCAAAACCACCCTAATTGTGATATCGCTCTGCTGCATCACCCGCTGCCCATCTTCCTCACGATAACTGGCCGCGCGCCCGCCGTTCTCGGCGACCAGCACATCATCGAGATACAGCTTGAGCGCGGCGACATCGAGGTCGGCTACGCCCGCATAACCGATCGCGGCGAGGATGCGCCCGAGGTTGGGGTCGGAGGCGAAGAATGCGGTCTTGACTAGCGGGGAGCGGGCGATGGCGTAGCCGATCTGTTTGCATTCGGCTTCATCCTTTCCGTCTTCGATCTGCACGGTAATGAATTTGGTCGCGCCTTCGCCGTCGCGCACGATGGCTTGCGCGAGCCAGATCGCGGCTTCGCTGACGGCGGCCTGCAATGCGGCGAACGCCGTACCGCTGGCGTCGCGGATTTCCGGCAACGCGGCTTGGCCGGTGGCGATCAGCATCAGCGCGTCGTTGGTGGAGGTGTCGCCGTCCACGGTGATGCAGTTGAACGAGCGGTTGGCAGCTGCGCTGACCATCTGTTGCAGTAACGGCTGTGCGACTGCGGCGTCGGTGGCGATGTAGCCGAGCATGGTCGCCATGTTCGGGTGGATCATGCCGGAGCCTTTGGCGATGCCGGTGACGGTGATGGTCACGCCGTCTATGGTTACTTGTTTTGAAATCGCCTTGGCGACGATGTCGGTGGTCATGATCGCGTGCGCGGCGTCAAACCAGTTGTCGGCGCACATATTCGCCACGCAGCCGGGCAGGCCTGCGGCAATCTTGTCTACCGGCAGCGGCTCCATGATTACGCCGGTGGAAAACGGCAGGATCTGCGCGGCCTTGCAGTTCAGCAGGCCCGCCAGCGCCGCGCAGGTGGTGCGCGCATCCTGCATGCCCTGCTCGCCGGTTCCGGCATTGGCGTTGCCGGTGTTGACCAGCAGTGCGCGGATGCCGTCCGGTTGCGCGAGATGCTCGCGCGCGACGATCACCGGCGCCGCGCAGAAGCGGTTCTGGGTGAATACGCCCGCGACCCGCGCGCCTTTGCTTAACTGCATCACCAGCAAGTCCTTGCGCTTTTCGCGCTTGATGTTGGCTTCGGTGACGCCCAGAAAAACGCCCGCAACGGGCAACAGTTGTGCCGCGACGGGCGAATTTAACTTGACCGGCATAAGGTTTCCTTTAACTGTAGGGAATTCCTCAAAATTCAGAGTTCGCCAAAATGCAAGGCGCGGAAAAAATTTCGCGGCGCTGCATATGTATTATATGTAAGCAAGGAATTTTTTCCGCAACGCAGCAGTTGGGATGAAAACATAGTTTCAGTGAAGACTAACCTTCAGGTTATGTCGTAGCTAAATCTGGATTTCTAGTAGCGGCCGTGGATGCGGTAGATGTAATTGCTCAGCTCCGCCGATTGGGCGTTCATGCGGCGCACAATGCCATGTACATCGCGCACTACGCCGCGCATTACCTTGTACACAATCATCGGATGGGAATTGATCAGCGTCTCAAACTTGGCCTTTGGCATACTTAATACTTTGGTATTGCCGATCGCGTAAAGGGTGGCGCTGATATGGGCAGAAGTGCCGCCCGCAAAGGTAATGATACCGGCAAGATCACCGGGTTTAAGTACATGGATTGCGGCCTCGCCATCGCTGCTTTGAATTTTTACTTGTATCTCGCCATTTGCCAGGATATACAGATTGTCCGGTTGATCGAATCCAGGGCGGATGATAGCCTCGCCTGCCTTGAAGTCCTGAACCTCGAACAATTCAGCGATAATCTGTACTTCGGCATCGTTTAACTCCTCGGTAATCGTTGAGGTGCGCAGAGTATCAATTATTAACGACATTTCGTTCTCCTTTCGCGGGTTAACTTAATTTACCGTGGCACTGCTTGAATTTCTTGCCCGACCCGCATGGGCATGGATCATTGCGTCCCACTTTTCGCTCATCACGTACAAACGGCCTGTGCTCTTCACCGGTCGACCCGTTATCAGGCGATTGAACCAGTGCTTCATCATAATCGGCGTGATGATACTGTACATTTTCCGGTGCGTGAGGAACTGCTACCGACCCGACATCCTCCTCGCTCCTCACCTGCACGGTCATCAATATCTGTGTCACTTCACGCTTGATTGCATCCAGCATTATGGAAAACAACTCAAATGCTTCGCGTTTATACTCCTGCTTGGGGTTCTTCTGCGCGTAGCCGCGCAGGTGAATGCCCTGGCGCAGATGATCCAGCGCGGCCAGATGTTCCCGCCAGTGCATGTCCAAACTTTGCAGCATAACCACTCGCTCGTAATGGTGAATGGCCTCGCTGCCCACTATTTCCACTTTGGCTTTATATTGTCGCTGTGCTTGTTCGGCAATATGCTTACGCAAACCCGCTTCATTTAACTGTTTGTCTTCTTCCAGCCATTGGTGTAATGACAGTTCCAGGCGAAATTCGGCGGCCAGCACTTTTTCCAGCGCGGGAACGTCCCATTGTTCTTCCATGCTGTGCGGCGGGATGTATTGGCTGATGGTGTCTTCCAGCACGCCCTCGCGTATCGCCTGAATGGTTTCGGAAATATCCGAGCTTTCCAGCAATTCGCTGCGCTGCTGATAGATCACCTTGCGCTGGTCGTTGGCGACATCGTCGTATTCGAGAATCTGCTTGCGCATATCGAAGTTGCGGCCCTCGACCTTGCGCTGCGCGTTCTCGATGGCGCGCGTCACCCATTTATGCTCAATCGCCTCACCTTCCGGCAGCTTGAATTTGTTCATGATCGCCGTGACCCGGTCGGAAGCGAAAATGCGCAACAGCGGATCTTCCAGCGACAGGAAAAAACGGCTCGAGCCGGGGTCGCCCTGGCGCCCGGAACGGCCGCGCAACTGGTTATCCACGCGGCGCGACTCGTGCCGTTCGGTGCCGATGATGTGCAACCCGCCGCTGTCCAGCACTTGCTGGTGCAATTGCTGCCATTCAGATTTCAATTGCGCGATGCGCTGCTCTTTGGCGGCTTCGTCCAAGCTTTCGTCGGCGTGAATGTGTTCGACCTGCTTCTCGACATTGCCGCCCAGCACGATGTCCGTACCGCGCCCTGCCATGTTGGTGGCGATGGTGACCATCTTGGGCCGCCCGGCCTGCGCAATGATCTGCGCTTCGCGTTCATGTTGTTTGGCATTCAGCACTTGGTGCGGCAGCTTGTCACGCTCCAGATATCCCGACAGCAACTCCGAATTTTCAATCGAGGTCGTGCCCACCAGCACTGGCTGTCCGCGCTCGTAGCAGTCCTTGATTTCGTCGATCACCGCATGGTACTTTTCTTTGGTGGAGAGATAGACCTTGTCCATCATATCCTTGCGGATGGTCGGGCGATGCGGCGGAATGATCACCGTTTCCAGGTTGTAGATTTGCTGGAATTCATACGCCTCGGTATCCGCCGTGCCGGTCATGCCAGCCAGCTTGTGGTACATGCGGAAATAATTCTGGAAGGTGATCGAGGCCAGCGTCTGGTTTTCCTTCTGGATCGCCACGCCTTCCTTCGCTTCCACCGCCTGATGCAAGCCGTCCGACCAGCGCCGCCCGGACATCAGGCGTCCGGTGAATTCGTCAACGATTACCACCTCGCCGTCCTGCACAACATATTGCTGGTCGCGGTGATACAGACTATGCGCGCGCAACGCCGCGTACAAATGGTGGATCAGGGTGATGTTGGCGGGATCGTACAGGCTGCCGCCGGCGGGCAACAGGCCTGCCTGGGTGAGGATGCTTTCCGCGTGTTCGTGGCCGGACTCGGTGAGCAGTATCTGGTGGTTTTTTTCGTCCACGCTGAAATCGCCAGGACCTTCTTCTTCGGTCTCGCCAGCCTGATTCATTAACTCCTGGCGCACCAGTTGCGGCACCAACTTGTCCATGCGCACATAGATGTCGACATTGTCTTCGGCCTGGCCGGAGATGATCAGCGGGGTGCGCGCCTCGTCGATCAGGATCGAATCTACTTCATCCACAATGGCGTAGTTGAGCGGGCGCTGGTAACGCTCGACGAGTTGCGTTGCCATGTTGTCGCGCAGGTAATCGAAACCGAATTCGTTGTTGGTGCCGTAAGTGACATCGGCGGCATAAGCGGTCTGCTTGTCGGTGTGCGGCATCTGCGACAGGATCACGCCTACCGACAGGCCGAGGAAACGATACACCTTGCCCATCCACTCGGCATCGCGGCTGGCCAGATAATCATTCACTGTAACAACATGCACACCCTTGCCGGATATCGCATTCAGGTAAACCGGCAGGGTGGCCATCAGGGTTTTGCCTTCGCCGGTGCGCATTTCGGCAATCTTGCCGTAATGCAAAACCATCCCGCCGATCAGCTGCACATCGTAATGGCGCATCCCCAATGTGCGGGTGCTTGCCTCACGCACCACGGCAAACGCTTCCGGCAGCAGCGTGTCGAGCGTTTCGCCCCGCGCGAAGCGCTGCCTGAAACTGTCGGTTTTCTGGCGCAACTCCTCATCGCTCAACTTGGCGATACCGGCTTCCAGATTATTGATGGTTTGTACGGTGGCGCGATATTGCTTGAGCAAGCGATCATTGCGACTACCAAAGACACTTTTCAGGACACTGGAAATCATGTTTTCCCAAACTGCAAAATAATAATGTTCTCGACTACAAATAATAAGGGTGAGGCGCTCATTGGCACCTCACCCTCGTGTAATTTTCATTGCCATCAACTGGCAGCGTTTCGCAAAAAACGCACGGGATTCTGGGCGATACCCTTATAGCGAACTTCAAAGTGCAAATGATTGCCTGTGGAGCGTCCTGTATTGCCGACTTCGGCGATCTTATCACCGCGCCGCACTACCTGGCCAATCTTTGCGAACAATCGTGAAGCATGCGCATAGCGCGTCACGATATCATTGCCATGGTCGATTTCGATCATATTACCATACTGGGGATGGTAATCCGAATAGGCCACTACGCCACCGGCCGAGGCTCGAATGGTCGTTCCCGCCTCAACTACGAAATCGACACCTTCATGCATGGCATGCACGCCGGTAAAGGGGTCTATGCGCCAGCCGAAATTTGAGGAAGCCCATCCCCCGCTAATAGGCGAAAAAGAGGGCAGCAACTTGCGACTCAATTGGTTCTGTAACAGCATGGTTTCCAGAGCCAGCAGTTTGTCGCTGCGGTCATTGACCATTTGGGTTAGCCTGTTCAGTTGCTGATCCAGGCTGTTTACCGACATTTCCTGCGCCGGTGAGGTTACCAAAGGTCCTCCTTGCGCAGGCGGCTGGTCGAATCTGAATTCTTCCGGTTTCATGCCGGTCAGTTTGGTCAGGCGCGCACCGAGCGAGTCCAGGCGTTGCATCTGTGCCTGCATTTGCCCTACACGGGTAGCCATAGCATCCAGGCTGCTATGTAAATAAGATTGCTGTTTTTGTTGTTCGGCGCTCTGCACCTTGGATAGAAAGGTGCGCATTTCGTCACCCAAGCCTTCCGGGGCAAAACGCAACAGCGCGTATTGCAAGGTAAATGCCGCAGCCAACATCGACCCGAATAACAATAGCGCCAGAAATAAAATCTGCCAGCCGCCCAGCGTAATACTGCGAGTTTTTGCCAGACGATTGGAAACTAGAATAACATTCATGCTTCCCCCTTCATTGTGTAACCATAAAACTTGTGGCGCAGCGATTAAAATCACTACTGAGCGACAATCAGGAATTGCGTCCGCTGCTGACTAAAGCTCAAGCCTTGTCGGCCTTGCAACGCCATTTTGTGGGTGTCGCCCCCCCCCATCTTGCGCAATCCGTCCAAGTATTGAGCCTGCAACTGGGCACGCTCTGCATCGCCGCCACTAATGCCACAATCGCCGCGAAATTACGCCAACTTGCGCCGGAGCTTGTTATTTTGTTGCAAAACAAGGGCTGCGAGGTTAACGGAATTCGCATAAAGGTGCAAGTTTTCGTCAGTAGCGTCCAAGCCAAACCGGTTACCCGAAAACTCAGTAAAACGGCGCAAAACGCACTAAGTGACTTCAGCCATGAGCTAGGCGAATCCCCGCTCAAGCTGGCCCTGAAAAAGATGATTGAAGCAAAAAGCTAAGGGGAGATTCTGTGCGATGCAACAAACGCCGCTGTATAAAAGTCTTTGAAGGGTATTTTTCTGAAGTTCTGTTTGTCAGCACCGCATCCTTGCGGCATAATTCGCCCTGCCGTTTAAACCAATGGGAGAGTGTGTCAGCCGATTTTGCTTCAATGACGGCGACACCGCCGAAGGCGCAACACCCGCAACCGCTCAGGCTCAAGAACCATTAGGTACAGGCAAATCTGGAGAGCGTTGGATTAACCAACCACCGAAGGGGCAGTCAACGCAAGTTGCAATCTCTCAGGTATCAAGGACAGATGGGGCGCAGCACGAATTCGTGCCGCGCCTTTTTTATTTTTAGGAAGCTAATATGGCGCTTAAGCAAACCCCGCTCAACGCAGCACACCGCGCCATGGGCGCAAAAATGGTTGATTTTGGCGGCTGGGACATGCCGGTGAATTATGGCTCTCAAATCGACGAGCATCATCAGGTGCGCCGCGACTGCGGTATGTTTGATGTGTCGCACATGCGCGTGGTGGACATGCGGGGCGATGGCGTGCGCACCTTTTTGCGTTACCTGCTGGCGAATAATGTCGACAAGCTTACGCTGCGCGGCAAAGCGCTTTATTCCAGCATGTTGCTGGAAAACGGCGGGGTGATCGACGATCTGATCGTATACTTCATGACCGAGGAATGGTTCCGTATTGTGGTCAATGCGGGTACCGCCGACAAAGATATTGCCTGGATGAAGCAGCAGGCCGCCAGGCACGCGCCGCAACTTGCTATTGTCGATCATCCTGAATTCGCGATGATTGCCGTGCAAGGCCCGAACGCGCGGGCTAAAGTATGGCAAGTGTTGCCCGCCACGCAGGCCAAGACTGAAGGTTTGCAAGTGTTTCAGGCTGCCGACTGCGACGAATATTTTATTGCGCGCACCGGTTACACCGGTGAAGACGGTTTTGAGATCATGCTGCCTGCAGAAAAAGCTGAAGGCCTTTGGAATGCTTTGCACCGGAACGGTGTGCCTCCCATCGGCCTCGGTGCGCGCGACACCTTGCGTCTGGAAGCAGGCATGAATCTATACGGCCAGGACATGGATGAAACGGTCAATCCGCTGGAATCCGGTTTGGCGTGGACGGTGGATTTGAAAAGTGAGCGCGACTTCATCGGCAAGGCAGCGTTGCTCGCCAACCCGCCGGTACGCAAGCTGGTTGGGTTGGTATTGCTGGATCGCGGCGTATTGCGCGGACACCAGAAGGTGCACACCACGCACGGCGAAGGCGAGATCACTAGCGGCAGCTTCTCACCCACGCTGGAGAAATCCATCGCGTTGGCGCGGGTGCCAAAAGCCGTGCAAATCGATGACACGATGCAGGTGGCAATTCGCGATAAAATGCTCGCGGCGAAAGTGGTGAAGTACCCGTTCGCGCGCAATGGCAAAGGCTTGATATAACTTTCTGGGGATAATAATCATGAGCAATCCGGCAAATCTGCCAAGTAATTTGAAGTTCACCGCATCCCACGAATGGGTCAAGAGCGAAGCCGACGGCACCATCAGCATCGGTATCACGCAACATGCACAGGAACTGCTGGGCGACATGGTGTTCGTCGAAACACCGGCAGTAGGCCGCAAGGTTAAAGCCAAGGAAGAAGTTGCTGTAGTGGAATCGGTGAAGGCTGCGGCAGATGTGTATGCGCCGGTAAGCGGTGAGGTGGTAGCAGCAAACAGTGCGTTGGACAGTGCGCCGGAAGCCATCAACACCGACCCTTATGCAGCATGGATGTTCAGAATGAGGCCAGACAACGCGGCGGATGTGGTGGCGCTGATGGATGCGGCGGCCTACCAAGCGGTAGTTGACAGCGAAGCTCACTAGAGAAACATTAGTTAGTCTCCAGTGTAGTGTTGCACGCCGTCTGGAACTTATGCCAACAGCAAGAGCCGCATTGCAGGTCGGGTTTCAACCCGACATATCGGGCTAAAGCCCGACACAAGGGCTTGCACATAAGTGTCGCCAAGAGTGATGCGCTGCGCTATCTGGCATTGTCCGCTGCGCGGGTTTAACTAACGACTAATGACTAACGTCTAACGACCCGGAGTTTTTATGCCCTTCATTCCCCATACCGAACAAGATATTCAGACCATGCTTGCCAGCATTGGCACCCCGAATATCGATGCGCTGTTTGACGAAATTCCCGCCGCGCTGAAAAGCGGTAAGCTCAACGCTGTAGGCGACGGGCTGAACGAAATGCAAATCACGCGCCTGATGCACGAGCGTGCAGCACTCGATATGCCGCTACTCAACTTTATCGGTGCTGGTGCATATGAGCACCACATTCCGGCTGCCGTCTGGCAGATAGTCACGCGCGGCGAGTTCTACACCGCCTACACACCGTATCAGGCCGAGGCCAGCCAGGGCACGCTACAAGTTCTGTATGAATACCAGAGCATGATCGCATCGTTGACCGGCATGGATGCGTCCAACGCCAGTTTGTACGACGGCGCGTCCGCGCTGGCCGAAGCAATTTTGATGGCGGTGCGTGCGCACAAGAGTTCTCGTCGTGTGTTATTGCCTGCTACTGTCAGCCCGCTGTATCGTAGCGTGGCGCAGAACATCGTCAAGCTGCAAAATATCGAACTGGTAGAAATCCCGTTCGACACTGCGACTGGAGCCACCGATCTCAATGCACTGGAACAGCATGCAGGCAGCGACTTCGCCGCACTGGTAATTCCGCAGCCGAATTTCTTCGGTGCGCTGGAAGACGTCGACACGCTTACGGCCTGGGCGCACGCGCAAGGCGCTTTGGCCATCGGGCTGGTGAATCCGCTGGCGCTCGCATTGCTGAAAGCACCGGGCAACTGGGGCAACCAAGGCGCAGACATCGCGGTGGGTGACGGTCAGCCGCTTGGCTCGCCGCTGTCCAGCGGCGGGCCATATTTCGGTTTCATGTGCTGCAAGCAGGCGTTGGTGCGCCAGATGCCGGGGCGCATCATTGGCCGCACCGTGGATCTGGACGGCAAGCCGGGTTTTACGCTGACGCTGCAAGCGCGCGAACAACACATCCGCCGCGCCAAGGCCACTTCCAACATTTGCAGCAATCAGGGGCTGATGGTGACAGCAGCGACCATTCACATGGCCTTGCTCGGTGTGGACGGGCTGCGCCGCGTCGCCGCCGCATCGCATGCCGGCACGCAAGCGCTGGCGGTGTTGTCCAGCGGAGTGCAAGGTGTGAAGCGTTTGTTCAGTGCACCGCATTTCCACGAGGCCGTGCTGCATCTGCCGAAATCCTCCGCAAAAGTATTGTCCAGCATGGCTGAACAGGGCGTATCAGGCGGTTTGGATTTGCAGCTATACTACCCGCAGTTGGGTAATGCAATTCTGGTTTGCGTTACTGAAACCAAGACCAATGAAGATTTGCAACGCTATGTGGCGGCGTTGCGCCACGCGCTTAACTAAGGAGAACGATATGGCACACAGCACGACACTCGGCGGCACACCCGTTTTTCTGCATGGCGATTTTCCGCAAGTAGGACAAATCGCGCCCGCTTTCTCGCTGGTAAATAAGGATTTGAAAGACGTTACCCTCGATGACTTTACCGGCAAGCGCAAGGTGCTGAACATCGTGCCGAGTCTGGACACGCCGACTTGCCAGGCCTCCGCGCGCCGTTTCAATCAGGCCGCCAGCACCCTGACCAACACCGTGGTGATAAACATCTCCGCCGACTTGCCGTTTGCCATGGCACGCTTCTGCGCCAGCGAAGGGTTGGACAACGTAGTCAACCTCTCCGTCATGCGCGGTCGTGAATTCATGCGCAACTATGGCGTGAAAATCGCCGATGGCGTGCTGGCAGGGCTTATGGCCCGCGCCGTGGTCGTTCTGGATGACAACAATGTGGTGCGCTATACCGAGCTGGTCAGTGAGATAAAAAACGAACCGAATTACGATGCGGCACTGGCCGCGCTGCAAGCCATATAAATTTATCGTGCATGAGTAGATACCCTATTTTGAGTCCGAACATTGTTGGTTTTCGCACTCTCTGGTTCTTGCTTGGATAGCGTAAAAAATGGTGTTATCGGCGAAGAGCGGTTTCGATTCATGGGTAATTTGTTCGGATTGAATGGGGATCAATGTTTGTCTGTTACCGACAAATAATGCAAGATTCCGCGAGTCTGACTGATACCGATTGAGCAAGAAAAAACCCGCTAAAGCTATGCGCAGTGCGGGTTTAAGAGATTGCATGAGACTAGCCAATAACGTGTTCTGGCGGAAGCTGTGAGATTCGAACTCACGGAGGGCGCAAACCCTCGCCAGTTTTCAAGACTGGTGCCTTCAACCGCTCGGCCAAGCTTCCCAAGAAGCGCGCATGGTACCTGAAATCCTGTTGCCGCTCAAAATTAAGTGCCGCAAAGCACAGCACCATTGCAACTTTTCGACCACTTCGGTAGTCTTAGAAGCGCTGCTGTTTAACGGTATTCATTTTGGAGAAAAGTATGCAATACGAATCTCAAGTCATTACACAAACCGGTTCGCTCGCTTTCGGGCAAAACAAGGTGCTGCGCAACACCTACATGATGCTGGCGCTGACCATGATCCCGACCATCATCGGCGCGTTCATCGGCACGTCCGTCAATTTCTCTTTCATGGCACAACACCCGACCATGAGTATGCTGCTGATGTTCGGCGTGATGATGGGTTTGATGTTCGCTGTCACTGCGCTGCGTGACAGCGTTTGGGGCGTGGTGGCACTGCTGGGCTTTACCCTCGTGGCGGGCCTACTCCTAGGCCCGATCCTGCAAGTCGCGCTGCACCTGAAGAATGGCGCTCAACTGGTCGGCATGGCCGCAGGCGGCACTGGCATCATCTTCTTCTCACTGGCAACCATCGCCACCGTGACCAAAAGAGATTTCAGCTTCATGGGCAAGTTCCTGTTTATCGGGTTGATCTTGTTGGTGATTGCTTCACTGGCAAACATCTTCTTCCAGATACCCGCCCTGTCGCTGACCATCTCCGCGATTGCCGTACTGATTTTTTCAGCCTACATCCTGTTCGACGTCAGCCGCATTGTGCATGGCGGCGAAACCAACTATGTAATGGCGACGCTGGGGCTGTACATGAACATCTACAACCTGTTTATCAATCTGTTGCAACTGCTGATGGCATTCAGCGGCGAGCGCGATTAAGGTTCAATGCCTCAAATGAAAAGGCGCCCGTTTGGACAAGCGCCTCTTAAATCGTGTTGAAATATCTGAAGTGTGAACACCCGCTATTGATCCGGCCAAGTGATGTTTGAAGCCCGTTCGCCCTGAGATCAAGGAGTGAATGGGCTTCGTACATCTGCCCGACCGAAAAACCTCAAACATATATTCGTGCCGAATCAATAGGCGCGGCGTTTCGCGCATTTAAGGCCCATAAGAGGCCGACACTTTCTCTTATCGCGATTCTCGCCCTGTAAGGCAAGCACTGACAACAAAACTTCTTCGCCCCTTACACCATAATCAGGCAAACACCTCTACACTTTCCGCGTGTAGAGGAATATTATTCGTCTTGATTTGGCAGGCTGAACCTTTGCAATAAAAAAAAGGGAGCCATAACGCCAATTATGCAAAAATTACAATCAAAGTATTCTACTGAATTTCGTCACCAAATCGGCAGACGATCATGTCGAAGAAGGGTTCCGAACGTTCTGATTTAACCATAACGACCTTCTGTTTCCGGAGTAAAAATTATGAAAAACTCATTCCTTGCTATCGCGTTGTTCTTGTTCGCTATCAGTGCGTCATCGCCGGCCTCGGCCGCCTGCGCCTGGCAGTCGATCATTGCCGGAGAAACAAAAAGCGGCACACTGGCCACTGACGATTGTGTGGATTTAAACAGCAACGGCAAAACATATTATTACGATAAATACAATTTCACCGGGACCAGCGGCCAGCAGATTTCGATTCTCAGTACTTCCTCGGTTATCGATCCCGACTTGTTGTTGATTTATCCGGACGGTAGCACTACGAGCTATGACAATAATGGCGGTGGCGGAACCACGGCGAGGATTCCCCCCACATCGGGTTATTTAACGCTTCCTGCTGCTGGAACATACTCAATTGTGGCTTCCTCAGCGCTGGCACTTCAAACCGGCGCCTATACGCTTACCCTGTCTACTGCGGGCGGGAGCTCGGGCAAAACGACCACGGAGTTTTACAACACCACACTCAGGCACTATTTTGTTACCGCAGGCGCGGCCGAGGCTGCGGGGATTGATAATGGCGCGGCTGGGGCGGGTTGGGTAAGAACAGGACATTCATTCAACGTGGACGAAACGGCTGCGGGAACTGTCCCCGTTTGCCGTTTTTATGGCACACCGGGAGTAGGCCCCAATTCGCACTTTTACACCGCAGATGCAGGAGAGTGCACGTCTGTTAAAACGGACCCCGGCTGGTTTTATGAGGGTATCGCATTCGAAATCCAGCCAGCGCAGGCCGGAAGTTGTCCGGTCGGGACGCAGCCGATCTACCGGGCTTACAACAATCGCTGGATGTACAACGATTCCAACCATCGCTTTATAACCAATTACGCGACCTACCTGCAAATGGGTGAGCGGGGCTGGACATTGGAGGGGGTCGTGATGTGTTCCACCGGCATCCAGTCGCCGACCGGCATCACTGGCGGCACATTTAATGATTCAAGCGGAGCGGGTGTCACGGTTACTTCTGGTGAAATCCCATCTTCTGTAAACGCCACGCAACCGGGCATGACGCCTTCGTTGAGTGTGCCGTCAGGCTTGACTATCGATCCGTCCCAAGGTGATGTCAATGTCACGAGTGGTGCGCCAGCGTATGACTTTAATCTCACCGGCGACGGCGGCTTTACCACCACCACAGCTGGGGCGGTGACGATAAGCCTGCCTTTCAGTGACTCGGCTATACCCGCGGCAGATCAGGGAAATACGCTCAGGATATTCATGCGCATTTTCAACCCGCAGGACGGCTCACAGGTCGAACTGACCGGTGATATTTCCGGCGCGGGCTCGAACAGAATACTGACCGTGGAAACGCGCGGCCTGCCTCTGGCGTTCACGGCCATCGTGATTTACAACCCGAACATGGAGGCTGTCACTTCGGAGGAGGCTACTACACTTGGTACGAATGCCCATGCCTATAGTGCGGCACCCCTGGCAGATAAAACCGCACTTACAACCTGGCCGGGGCAGTCGTGGTGCGTGATCTACAACGGTGTCAATCCCAACCTGATCGCTGCAGTGAAAAACGTGCTCGGCCTTGCGGGCAATCCCAGCGCCGCGCAGATTCGTACCGTCGTAATCGACAAGGTGGCCGGCAACGCCAGGAAGTCGCAGGGTATCTACCAGACCGACGGGTTGAACGGGCCGAACCTGTATATCGGCAGGACGGCGTGCCGCGACAATATTGCCCGTTACAACATCCACATGATCGATGCCGGAAGCAAATTTGCGCCAGGCGATCCCGGTGAAGTGGCCAATCCTGAAACAGATTCCCACTATGGTCGACTCTATGTTAATTATGCCCGTGTTGACGATGGCGTGAACACCGTGTTGGGTTCGGTTCTTGCCAGCGTTTCTCATGAAATGCAGCACGCCATTCAGAACGGCTATCCGGTCTGCTGCGGCGGGACGACTAGAGGATATTTTGAAGGTACGGCAACGATATATGGCAAGACGATTGATAACGGGCAGGTAATAACCGTCCGTGATGAAATCGGCTGGCTGGATGAGAGTCTGATGACACCGGGGCAATTCAGATACAACAATGAAGACTTCTTTGCCTATTTCGGCAAGCAGTATAACGGTGGGAGCCTCAACTATATATCGGGGCTGTATACGCAGATTCGCACGACAATCGGCGCAGCTGTCTTCAACCCGAGTGCGGAGACACTGTACGGTGCGATGAACACCTACTTCAATACCAAGTTCGCGCAACCCTTGCAGACTGTTTATCTCGATTTCGTCAAGCAGCGCGCCCTGACTCACAACGCATCAAGCCAGTTCGGGCGGACGGGTGAAGTGGTATCCGGATTTGCCGAGGGTTTGTTTGGGGCAACCAGCGTGTACAAGCAAAATGTCAATCTTGCTTCCTGTAGCAAGGTCAACATGAATTGGACCGGCATTACTCCGTTTTCCACGAGGGCGATTGTGGTCAACCCGACGGGTGTGCTCCCGGCAGGCAGCAGCGGCCTGAATCTGGTTGTCAAAATTACGCCAACCGCGAGTTCGGTCGGCGCGCTGTGGAACGGTTTTACCTGGCGGGCCACTACCGCTTCGGCGCTGGCGGCGAGCAACAAGTTCCCGACGTTCGGCAAGTTAGCAGGGGATCAGGTTGTGGTCTTGGTATCTAATCTGGATCCCGCCAATACAGGAGCCTTCAACTTTGAAATTGGTTGTGAAGGCCCTACGATTACCACGCTCTCGCCTGCCAAAGGGCCTGTCGATACTTCTGTGACGATTACGGGATCCGGATTCGGCACATCTGCCGATACGCGTTCGGTGTCCTTTAATGGTTTAAATGCAAGCAACGTCACGTGGAGCAGTGACACGGCAGCCATTGCCAAGGTTCCGGCGAATGCTTCGACAGGGGATGTGATTGTTGAAGTCAATGCCGTGAAGAGCAACGGGGTTAGTTTCGAGGTTCTTGCACAGTGCAGTTCAACCCAGAATGCTGGCGCTGATACACCGGATACGCGGTCAATCGAGCTTGGCAAATCGGCAGGGACATTCGACTTCACATATCGGACGTACTCGCAGAAAGACCAGATACTGGTGAAATATCAGGGCAGCACGCTATTCGATACCGGCTGTGTTGGTGCAAGTGGAACCAAGACATTAACTTATAGCGGTAGCGCAACCCAGATTACCGTGCAGGTGATTCCGAATTGCGCGGGCGGAAGCGGTACTGCGTGGGATTATTCTGTTGCATGCCCGAGGTAGATGGTGCAAATTTCAAGAATAAAGCGAGTAAAAGTGAAAACAAAAACGCTATATTTACGTTGAATGACAATCATCTGGCCGAATTCCCCTTTCCCTCAAACGGGGGAGGGGAGTGCTGGGCTACGTTGTGGCTAATCACGGCAATAACATCAGTACGATTTGAGAGGTCTTGCTGCCTGGGAACCTGATATTGCCTGTCATGAGCCAGCCGAAGCGGCACAACATAGCGGGCGGAAATTACCCTTGTATCAAGATATTTTCGGTTTGAGCTGCTCTGGCCGCAAATGTGGTGCAAGCAGTTGCTCCGCACTATCGCCATCCACCACTTTGCCATTTTCATCCGTCAGCGGTTGTTCAAAATCATTCCAGCCGCGCACACCAGTCTTTAGCGAAACCACGCTGGTGTAGCCCATCTGCTGCAAAGTGTCGGCGGCAAGCGCCGAGCGCTTGCCGGAACGGCAGATCACCACGATTTCCTGCTCGCGCCCGGCAGCCAGCAGCGGCACGGTCTCGTCGTAATCCCATTCGCAGGATTGCTCCAGCACGCCGCGCGGCACGTTGATCGAAGCGGGGATGCGCAGCAGGGCAAATTCTGCCGGTTCGCGCACGTCGAGCAGCACGGGCGCATCACCCGCCGCGAGGCGCTTGCTCAGGTCCCACGGCATGATCTCCTTTACGCGCGTAAGCGCGTCGGCAACCAGGTCGTCGTAATGGCTCATGGACGCTCGAACACCGCAATCGACTCGACATGCGAAGTATGCGGAAACATGTTCATCACTCCCGCAGCTTTCAGCGTGTAACCCTTCTCGTGCACCAGCACCTCCGCGTCGCGCGCCAAAGTGGACGGGCTGCAGGAGACATAGACGATGCGGCGGGGAGCGGTTTCGGCGCTGATGGATCTCATCAGTTCAACTGCGCCATCACGCGGGGGGTCAACCAGCCATTTATCGAAGCGGCCTAGCCGCGCAAGTGCCGCTTCATCCATTTCGAACAGGTTCATTGTTGCAAATCGGGTGTTGCCGGAAAGACCGTTATACGCGGCATTTTGCCCGGCGCGTTTCACCAGCGCGTCACTGCCTTCGATGCCCAGCACCCGCGCGCCGCTTCTTGCGATGGGCAGCGTGAAGTTGCCCAGACCGCAGAAGAAGTCGGCGATGCGTTCGCCGGGTTGCGGCGCTAACAGGCGCATGGCGCGGACGACCATCAGGCGATTCATTTCGCTATTCACCTGGGTGAATTCGGCTGGTGCAAACGGCATGGTGATGCCGAATTCCGGCAGGCCGTAGGTCAGCGGCGGTGCATCCAGCGGGTAGAACGGCACGATCGTTTCCGGCCCTTTGGTTTGCAGCCAGAACTGCACCTGGTGCGTGTCGGCAAATTGTCTGATCGCCGCCTCATCCGACGGCGAGAGCGCTTGCAGGATGCGCAGCACCAGCACATCAACATGATCGCCTATCGCCACCTCGATTTGCGGCAGCGCATCGCGGACGATGAAGCTTTCATTCAGCTCCCCCAGCAGCGGCAACAGCCTGGCAATTCTGGGCGGCAGAATTTCGCAATGCTGCATGTCCGCCACATATTTGCCGTTTTTCTCGCGGAAGCCCACCAGCGTCTTGCCCTTCTTCAACACATGCCGCACCGAAAGCCGCGCGCGCTGGCGATAGCCCCATGTCTGTCCGTAGATCGGCGCCAGCATGGTTTCGGCTTTGACCTTGCCGATACGCTCCAGGTTGTCTTCCAGCACGCGCTGCTTGACGGCAACCTGCGCGCGCGCTTCCAGATGCTGCATCGAGCAACCGCCGCACACGCCAAAATTCGCACACTTCGGCTGCACGCGCATGAAAGACTGTTTCAGGATTTGGCCGACTTGCGCCTGCTCGTAGCTGGGTTTTTTGCGATACGAGGAATAGGTCACAAGCTCGCCCGTCAGGGCGCCTTCGATGAAAATCACCTTGCCATCGGCATGCGCGATGCCCCGGCCTTCGTGGTCGAGTGATTCAATGATTACTGGATTCATGCGGTTTTTTTGTCTGTCCACTGCACAAGGAATTCGCGCCAATGCGGTTCCTCGGATTTAGCCAGAGTGGCGCGAATCAGTTCGCATTCCTGTTCGTAGCGCGCCTTGGTGAATTGCCCGCGCATCAACTGGAAGCGTGCAAACACGAGGTAGGTGTTCACTACATCGGTCTCGCAATAATTGCGTATCTCGTTCAGCTTGCCTTGCTGATAGGCATCCCACACCTTGCTGCCGTCCATGCCCAGCTTGCCGGGAAAGCCGATCAGTTTTGCCAACTCATCGAGCGGTGCGTTGGCTCGTCCGGTGTACATCGCCAGCAAGTCCATCAGGTCGAGGTGACGCGCGTGGTAACGGCTGATGTAGTTGTTCCATTTGAAGTCGCGATCATCCTCGCCCATGTCCCAGTAGCGCGGGCATTGCACACCATGGATCAGGCCGCGGTAGTGCAGTACCGGCAGATCGAAGCCGCCGCCGTTCCAGCTTACCAGTTGCGGCGTGTATTTCTCGATGCCGTCGAAAAAACGTTTGATGATGCTGGCTTCGTCGTCGTCCGGTTCGCCCAGCGACCAGACGCGAAAGTTGTCACTCTCGCGCAACACGCAGGAGATCGCCGCGACGCGTTGCAGATGATGCGGTAGAAAGTCGCTGCCGGTCTTCTGGCGGCGCAACTGAAAAGCCATCTCCGCCACTTCCGCATCACTGACGCACGCGTCGAGTTCATGCAGCGCGCGCAGCCCGGCGATATCGGGAATGGTTTCAATGTCGAAGACGAGGGTGGGATTCATTTCACGTCATGGGTTTAATAGAGAAACCCTCTCCCCCAACCCTTCTCCCGCTTGCTGGAGAGGGTGGCGCGTCAGCGCCGGGAGAGGGAGATTATTTTTGCTTCCAGGCACCGCCGCTCTGCACCCACCAACCCGGCTGGGCGCGCTGTACCCAGCGTTGTGCGAAGGTGCTGCGGATTTCCGCCTGCCATTCGGGGTGTCCGTTGGCGTTGGAAATTTCGGCATACAGCGCATTGCGGTCATTGTTTTCCGCCGCGACCAGCGCATTCACCGCCTGGCGTTGCGCCAGCGGCACGGCGCCTGCGTCGCGCAGTGCAATCAGGCCGTCAGATGTCAGTCCCACCGCGCCGCTGCCATAATGGGCGGCAAGCTGCGCATGGCGTGCCTGCATGCTCTGCTTGATGGCGCTTACACCCGGCGTGTTGACTTCGAGATCGGCGGCGGCAAATACGTTCAGCGCGACAGTCAGCGCAACGACGGCAACAAAAAGTTTAATCATGGCGTTCATTTGGCCTCCTTGGCGGCGGGTTTATCTTGCTGGGTTTGCCACACTTCATCGATGATCTTGTCCGCCGCTTTCTCGGCGGCTGCGGCGGGGAAGTAGATGTTGATGGTAACGCAGGCGCTCAGGGCCAAAGCCGTGAGCGGCACGACGATCCGGATTCTCTTCATAGTTGCTCCTTTATTTAACGACGGCCTGCACATTATTTTGTGTCACGCGCTTCAGGCGCGTAATCAGTTCGCTCCATGAAACGGTGCGATTGTAGCCCATCACGGTAATTGCCGGAATGCCGCCGCCCTTGACGATGGCGTAAGCCCCGCCATTTCCGTTATCCACGCCGCCCATCGCACACACGCTGTTGCGCAGCGCACAGCTCCAGCCGATGCGGTCATAGCCGAAATTCTCGAAGAAACGCATATAACTGCGCTGAATGGCAGCTGCCGCACCCGCACCGCCCAGCGCGGAGATGTTCTGCACCGCTTTTTGACTGATTTTTCTGGGATATTTTCCGGCGCTACTGGATAGGCGCGCATCGAAGCGCGCCGGCTGCCAATCTTGCAGTTCCAGGTTGTTCACGTCCACATCGATGCGTCCCTGCATGTTGCCGAACGAAAAAGTGCGCGTCAGCAAATCGAGATCAAGTTCGCGCATGTTCAGGTTGCCGGACAGGCGCGGTGCACGCCCAAATGGATCGGCCAATTTAAGTTGCGTCGCTGCCACCGTGCCGTCGAACACATTGAACAACAACACGCCGTCCACATTGATTTCATGGCCGTCGTAGCTGACCTTGGGAATGCTCCCTGCCAGAGTGCCAAGCATCTTCGGCCAGCCCGCTGCCTGGCTGAATTGCTCCATCGAAATTCGGCTAAGCGATGCGGCGAATTGCCAATACCACGCAACCTCTTCGCGATGCAGCTTGAAATCGCGCAACTCGAGTTGACCATCCAGAACCGGTAAAACACCCTGCGCCACACTGAATTCCATGCCGCGCATCTGCACCGCCCACTGCCCGCTGCCGAGCGGCACGCCGAGCAGCGTACCGCCAGCAAAAGCGATGTTGGCGGTGCGCGCCGCATCCGCCTGCCAGTCAATTTCGCTATTTACGCCGAGCAGCGCGAAACGCCGATCCATGTCGGCAATGCCCGCATCGCGCAAGGTAAGATGCAGCGATTGAGTCGCGCCATCGCGATATTGCCAATCCACATCGGCATGTCCATACAAGGATGAATCGGCCAGCGCGCCCTTTTCCAGGAACGGCTTGGCGTAGTCGGCGAACAGTTTTTCCAACCCGAGGTTGCTGCCGTGTGCCGTGCATTCCGCTAACGCGCTTTGCTTCATGTCCCAGAGTGCAGCGAATTGCACGTGCCCGGCTTCCGGCAGATCAACTTTAGCCTGTTCAACTTTTAGGAGAGCGCCATCGAAGCTACCGGATGCGCTAACCTGATGTCCGCCGCGCAAATACAAAGGCTGCCAGAACAGCTCGCCGGACTGCCATGCGATATTGCCTTGCCAAGTCCAAAGGGCTACCTTGCGCGCGGCAGAAAGCTTGATTGTCCCGCGCAGTTTTTCCGCCGCATGCAAGCCGCTGGCGTCGCTGAACCCCGCATCGGCTATCTGCACGTCGGCGTCAAGAGCGGACACACCGGACGCGTCACCGTTGATGCGTAACGTACCGCTCAATTCGCCCTGAGTGGGCAGCGGCATAGCTGTTGGAAGGAGGGTTGCGAGTTGCTTGGCCGCTACATTGTGCAACTGCGCCGAGACTTGCCAGCTACCGGTACCGAACCGGTAATCAAATTCCAGAATCATGCCTGGCAGTTGCGCCAGGTTGCCGCCATGACAACCCGCACTTGCCGTGGAAAGCGTGAAGCTCGCGCAACGTATAGACACGTTGCGCAAACTGCGCTGTTGCATATTTAACTCGGCGATGCGCAAATCCGCCGAGCCGTCTTCCGGCAAAATCAGCGTGATGCCGCGCGCGGTAAAATCCGGCGCGACAGTGTCGACAACCCTCAGGGAAAGCTCGCCCGCTTCCGGCAATGCCAGCGGCAGCATTGCACCAAAAAGTATGAAAGCCGGGCCGAGCAGGTAGCGCGCAATCTTGTACATTGGCTAATGCTCCGTAATCAGGAGAGCAGTTTCGGTTCGATATTCCGGGTCGGAAAATGCCATAAAATTTAAGCAGAGAAGGCGCGCGAGAGGAGCTGTTTGTTTTTCGGCTGAATATGAATACGCTGAGCAAAATTACTTCTCTTCATGGGCATAACCGGTAGAAGCGAAGTGCGGCATCCGGCGTGGTTTTGCTTTTTCCGCATCAGTTGCTGTTGATGGTTTTTCCTTTGTGGAAGCGCTGCACCGCCGAAAACAGGATAGCCACATCCTGCTGAATCAATTCCGGGTAGGCTTCGCGCAATGCTTGGCGCGCATACATGGTTAGCGACTTGCCGCCCCATCCTTGTGCCGGATCAAAGAATGGGGCAGTGATTTGGCATGCCTGTTCAAATATATCCCGCAGATGAGTGCTGTTGCGGCGTTCGGGTGTTTTCGCGGGAGTATCGCTTGGCAGAGTGGTCATTTTTAGGAATCCAGAGGAATTAAAAATGTCCGTGTCAGACGGAAAATCATTCCCTCTTCATCGGCAGGAATGCATAAAATCGGTTTGGATGACGGCTGGTGCAGCAGGGTGGCATTGGTTCGGTTGGACTGCTCATCCAGCGCAAATCCCAGAAATTGCAACGGTCGGCAAATGTGTTTCCGCACGCGGCTGGCATGTTCGCCGATGCCTGCGGTGAACACCAGCGCATCAATCCCGCCGGCCTTGGCGGCGAGACTGCCTATTGCGCCGCTGACCTGATGGCAAAAATAATCCACGGCAAATTTGGCCGAAGTGCTGGAACTGTCAAGTAAAACTGACATTTCGTTGCTCTCGTTGTCCGACAGCGCCAGCAAACCCATGCGGTGATACACCATATCGGACAATTGCGACAGGTCATGGCGGCGCGCCAATTCAAGCATCACGCCGGGATCGAGATCACCGCTGCGCGTACCCATCACGATGCCGCCGGCCGGCGTGTAGCCCATCGTGGTGTCGATCGAACGCAGCGACTCCATCATGCACAGGCTGGCGCCGCTGCCCAGATGCGCCACGACGATTTTTCCGTGGGCAACATCGCCAAGAATGTCGGGGAGGCGTGTTGCGATGTATGCGTAATTGAGGCCGTGGAAGCCGAAACGGCGCAGGCCGAGTTCATGCGGGATCGGCAAACGTTTTGCCAGATCGGGCATGGTGGCGTGAAATGCGGTGTCGAAACAAGCAACTTGTGGCACATCGAAACGCTGCCTGCACAAATCCAATCCCATCAAGTTGCCCGGCAAGTGCAGCGGAGCGAGGTGGATGACGTCTTCCAGTCGCGCGCGTTCCGCCGCGTCGACCAAACGGGCAGCATCCACGATCTCGCCGCCATGCACGAAACGATGCCCGATAATGTCGGGCATGTCCCCCGACAACTCTGCCATGAGTTTATCAAACGCCTCTTTGTGATCGCGCAAATGGTCGTAGTGAAAATTGCGCCGCGAACCGTCTGCGGCGAACAGGCTGGCCTTGATCGAAGATGATCCGCTGTTTACGGTGAGGAGGGTTTTCATTTGGTAGCGGGTAGTTTGTAACCGGTGGCTCATGGCTCGTAGCTTGGGTGTGATTTGCTACCCGTTACAAGCTACATGCCACCAGCTCAATACGGCCAAGTCCAGTTATCCACTTCCGGCAGGTCAATGCCATGCTCATAGGCATAGGTGCGGCAATCGATCTGCAAGTTCAGCATTTTCTCTTTGACGTGCGCTCCCGCCACATGCAGCGCCGGGATGCGGTCGATCACGTCGATCACCAGGCTGAAACGGTCGATCTGGTTCTGGATCGCCAACTCCAGTGGCGTGTTGATGCTGCCTTTTTCCTTATAGCCGCGCACATGGAAATTCTTGTGGTTGTTGCGGCGATAGGCGAGGCGGTGGATCAGCCAGGGGTAGCCGTGGAAGTTGAACATCACCGGTTTGTCCAGCGTGAACAGGCTGTCGAAATCGCGGTCGGTCAGGCCGTGCGGGTGCTCGCTGTTCGGTGACAACTTGTACAGATCAACCACATTGATGAAACGTATTTTCAGGTCGGGGAAGCTCTCGCGCAGCAGCACCACTGCCGCCAACGCTTCTTTGGTCGGAATGTCGCCGGCGCTGGCCATCACCACATCAGGCTCTGAGCCTTGGTCATTGCTGGCCCAGTCCCAGATACCGATACCTTTGGTGCAATGCTTGATGGCGGAATCTATATCCAGAAATTGCAAGTGCTTCTGCTTGTCGCAGACGATGACGTTGATGTAGTCGGTGCTCTTCAGGCAATGATTGGCGACCGACAACAGGCAGTTCACATCGGGCGGCAGATAGATGCGTGTCACTTCGGGGCTCTTGTTCACTACCAAGTCGAGGAAGCCGGGATCCTGATGGGTGAAGCCGTTGTGATCCTGCCGCCATACAGTGGAGGTGATGAGCAGGTTCAGCGATGACACCGGCGCGCGCCACGGCACATCCTTGGACATGGCCAGCCACTTGGCGTGCTGGTTAAACATCGAGTCGATGACGTGGACGAAGGCCTCGTAAGTGGAGAAAAATCCGTGGCGTCCACTGAGCAGATAACCTTCCAGCCAGCCTTCCAGCGTGTGCTCGGAAAGCATTTCCATCACGCGGCCATCCGGCGACAGCTCGCCGCCGCCCGCGTCTTCCGGCAGGTAATCGGCCAGCCAGGTTTTTTTGCTGACTTCATACACGTTGTCCAGCTTGTTCGAGCTGTTCTCGTCAGGGCCGAACACACGGAAGTTGTGCATGTTGTCGCGCATGATGTCGCGCAGAAACTTGCCCAGTGGGCGGGTGTTTTCGGCAACCGTTGTACCGGGTTTTTTTACCTCAATCGCATAATCCTTGCAGTCAGGCATGTGCAATGCTTTGCGCAGCAGGCCGCCGTTGGCATGCAGATTCGCACTCATGCGGCGCGTGCCTTTTGGGGCTAGCGCCTTCAGTTCAGGCAACAGCGTGCCGTTTTTATCGAACAACTCGGAGGTTTTGTAACTCTTCAGCCACTCTTCCAGTTTGGCGAAATGCTCCGGTGTTTTCACGTCACCAATCGGCACTTGGTGCGCGCGCCAGAACCCCTCAACTTTTTTGCCATCCACTTCTTTCGGGCCGGTCCAGCCCTTGGGCGAGCGCAGCACAATCATCGGCCAGCGCGGGCGTATCGGTTTGCCGCTGCTGCGCGCCTGCTGTTGAACGCGGCGAATTTCCAGCACACATTGTTCCATCGTTGCGGCCATCGCCTGATGCATGGTTTCCGGGTCGCTGCCTTCGACGAAATGGGGCGTCCAGCCATAACCCTTGAACAGGTTTTCCAGTTCCTCGTGCGAGATGCGGGACAGGATGGTCGGGTTGTTGATTTTGTAGCCATTGAGATGCAGGATAGGCAGCACGGCACCATCGCGGATCGGGTTGAGGAATTTGTTGGAGTGCCATGATGTCGCCAGCGGCGCTGTTTCGGATTCGCCATCGCCGACCATCACGGTCACGATCAGATCCGGGTTGTCATACGCCGCACCGAACGCATGAGACACGCTGTAGCCGAGTTCGCCGCCTTCGTGGATCGAGCCCGGAGTCTCGGGTGTGCAGTGGCTGCCGATGCCGCCGGGGAACGAGAATTCCTTGAAGAATTGGCGCATACCTTCCTCGTTCTCGCCCTTGTTCGGGTACACCTCGCTGTAAGTGCCTTCCAGATACACCGGCCCGAGGATGCCGGGTGCGCCGTGACCCGGCCCCGCCATGAAAATCGCATCCAGATCGTATTTGTTGATCAAACGGTTCATGTGGATATAGGCAAAGGCCAGGCCTGGGCTGGCACCCCAGTGCCCCAGTAAACGATTCTTGATGTGTTCGAGTTTGAGCGGTTCCTTGAGTAACGGGTTGTCGCGCAGGTAGATCATACCGGCTGCAAGATAATTGCAGGCGCGCCAGTAGGCGTTGATCAATTGAATTTCTTGGGCGGAGATTACTGGTGTCGTCGTCGAGTTGTTCATTTTGTTTCGCTCCTATAAAAAATACTAGAAAGCCTGCATGATCGGAGAGTTGACCGGTTAACTATACGCTTCAACGAAAAAATCGGGCCAAAAAATCCCGGATATAACCGGGATCGTGTATGCAATCAATGCGCAAATTCAGGCAAAATTTCGAGCCACAAAATCCCAATTAACCAGATTATTGAGGAAGGTCTCGACATACTTCGGACGCAGGTTGCGGTAGTCGATATAGTAGGCGTGTTCCCACACATCCACGCACAGCAGCGCCTTGTCTCCGGTGGTCAGCGGCGTACCGGCTGCACCCATGTTGGCGATATCCAAGCTGCCGTCGGCCTTCTTCACCAGCCAGGTCCAGCCGGAGCCGAAATTGCCCACGGCGGAAGCCTGAAAAGCCTTTTTGAAGTCGTCGAGGCTGCCCCACTTCTTGTTGATCGCATCCGCCAGCGCGCCGCCCGGTGCGCCGCCGCCTTTCGGTTTCATGCAGTTCCAGAAGAAACTGTGGTTCCACACCTGCGCGGAATTGTTGTAGATGCCGCCTGCGGGAGCCTTCTTGATGATGGCTTCCAGCGCAAGGTTTTCGTATTCGGTGCCCTTGATCAGGTTGTTGAGGTTGGTGACGTAGGCCTGGTGGTGCTTGGCATAGTGGTATTCGAAAGTCTCTTTGGACATGTGCGGTTGCAGCGCGTCCATGGCGTAGGGTAATGCGGGCAAAGAGTGTTCCATTATTTTCTCCTTATGTTGGGTTGTACCCCCATCTCCCACGAGTAGGCGGGGAAAGCGGGCAGAGGAAAACTTTCGCGGCCTCAATATCTCAATCGGGGCAACGAAATAATACCACGGCTTTTTTGGGCATTCGTCCTACGCAATTGATTTCGGCCTTTTGGCCAAGAACTTACGCGCCAACATAATGGCGACGTGCGGTTAATACGGATTCAAATACAGATACAAAAGTATTAAACCCTCCTGCCCTTAGCCCTCCTTTACCCGGAACCACGCCGCATACAATGCGGGCAGGAACAGGCAGGTGAGCAGTGTGGCGATGACCAGCCCGCCCATGATGGACACCGCCATCGGCCCCCAGAACACCTGGCGGGTCAGCGGGATCATCGCCAGAATTGCCGCGGCGGCGGTCAGCATGATCGGGCGGAAGCGGCGCACGGTGGAGCCGATGATCGCTTCCCAGCGGGTTTTTCCATCGTCCTCGTCCTGGCGGATCTGATCCACCAGAATTACCGAGTTGCGCATGATCATCCCGGCCAGCGCGATGAAGCCGAGGTTGGCGACGAAGCCGAACGGCACATGGAACGCCAGCAACGCCAGCGTGACGCCGATCAGTCCGAGCGGCGCGGTGAGCAGCACGATGACGGTGCGGCTGATACTTTGCAATTGCATCATCAGCAGCGTAATCACGCCGACCAGCATCAGCGGCATCACTGCCATGATCGCGGTTTGGCCTTTGGCGGATTCCTCGATGCTGCCGCCCATCTCGATGCGATAACCGGGTAACAGCGTGGCGCGCAGCGCATCGAGCTGCACGTTCATCTCCGCCGACACGGTAGCGGGCTGTGTTTTGTCGGCCATGTCGCCCAGCACGTTCATGGTCGGCAGGCGATTGCGCCGCCAGATCAGGCCTTCTTCCAGCACCGGCACCAGCTTGGCCACCTGCGCCAGCGGCACATGCCGGCCATTCGGCAATGGAATATCCAGCTCGGGCAGTTTTTCCAGCGAGCGGGTTTTATTTTCGCTGGCACCGCGCCATACCACGTCGATCAACTGATCACCTTCGCGGTACTGCGCCAATGCCACGCCGTTCAGCCAGCCTTGCAATGCCTGCGAAATCTCGCGGCTGGAGGTGCCGAGCTGGCGCGCCCGGTCCTGATCCACTTCAACGCGCAGCGCTTTTACTTTTTCGTTCCAGTCGAAACTGACATCCTGCAAATGCACGTTGGCGCGCATCAGGTCGGCCACCTTGGCAGCAATCTTGCGCACCTGCTCGACATCCGCGCCCATCACGCGGAACTGGACCGGGTAGCCGATCGGCGGGCCGTTCTCGAGGCGCGACACGCGCGCGTGGATATGCGAGAAGCCGCCTTCCGCCGAGTTGAATATATTCGTCAGCTTGCGCTTGAGTTCCTCGCGCTCTTGCAGGCCCTTGGTGACGATCACGACTTGCGCGTAGTTGTCGCTGAACAGGCGCACGTCGAGCGACAGGAAGAAGCGCGGCGCGCCATTGCCGATGTAGGAGGAGTAGGAAGCCACCGACGGATCGCCAGCCAATATCTGCTCGATGCGTTTTGTTTCGACCTCGGTCGCCTCGAGCGATGCGCCCTGCGGCAGCCACACATCGACGATCAGCTCGATGCGGCTGGCGGCGGGAAAAAACTGTTTCTGCACCCCGGTATTGAATGCGGCGATGGATAACACAAAAATCCCCACCGTGGCGACAATCACCTTCCAGCGGTTGCGCAAGCACCAGGTCACCACGGCGCGAAAGCGCCGATAGAATGGCGTGTCGTAAATATCCTCGCCATGTCTCCGAGCTTTCGCCAGCAGCTTTTTCGGGTCGAGCAATTTATAGCCGAGATAAGGTGTGAACACCACCGCGACGATCCACGATACCAGCAGCGCAATCGTCACCACCGCGAAAATCGAGAAGGTGTATTCGCTGGCCGCCGATTTGGAAAAGCCCACCGGCGTGAAGGCGGCGGCGGTAATCAGCGTCCCGGTGAGCATCGGAAAAGCGGTCGAGGTGTAGGCGAAGGTCGCGGCCTTGGAGCGATCCCAGCCCTGCTCCATTTTCACCACCATCATTTCCACGGCGATGATCGCATCATCCACCAGCAGGCCCAGCGCAATCACCAGCGCGCCCAGCGAGATGCGCTGCAAATCGATTCCGAACACCTTCATCAGAAAGAAGGTAATCGCCAGCACCAGCGGGATGGACAGCGCCACCACCGTGCCGGTGCGCCAGCCGAGGCTGAGAAACGACACCGCCAGCACGATCAGGATCGCCTCGGCCAGCGAACTCTCGAACAGGTGGATGGACCCTTTCACCACTTCCGGCTGGTTGGCGACCACATGCAAGTCCACGCCTGCCGGCAAATCCGCCGCGACTTTTTTCATCGCCAGCTTCAGGTTTTCGCCAAGGTGTATGACATCTCCGCCCTTGTCCATGATGATGCCGATGCCGATGGCTGGCTGGCCGGACACGCGCATCTGCGGATTGTGCGGATCTGCGAAACCGCGAAACACCTTGGCAATATCGCCCACGCGGAAGTGTTGCCCGTTCACCAGCAAATCGGCATTGCGCACCCGCTCGACGCTATCGAAACCGCCCGATACGCGCAGCTGCACCCGGTCGCTGGAGGTATCGACAAAACCGGACGGGCTCACCATGTTCTGTTTCTGCAAGGCATCGCCGATCTGTCCGGGCGTGATGCCCAGATTAGCCAAACGGATCGGCGAAACCTCAAGATAGATTTTCTCATCCTGCACGCCGATCAGCTCGACGCGTTTCACATCCGGCACACGCTTCAAATCCAGCGCGATCCGATCCGCATAGCGGCGCAATGCCGCAAGGTCGAAACCATCCCCGGTCAGCGCGAAAATATTGATTTGCACATCGCCGAACTCGTCGTTGGGGAACGGCCCTTGCGCGCCGCTTGGCAACGTGTGGCGGATGTCGTCCAGTTTTTTGCGCACTTGCCGCCAGGCTTCCGGCACTTCAGGTTTGGGCGTGTAATCCTTGAGCACCACAAAAATCATCGAGTCGCCCGGCTTGGAAGCGGAGCGCAGCACATCCACCCAAGGCGTTTCCTGCAATTTCTTTTCGATGCGCTCGGTCACCTCCTGCTCGACCTCCTGCGCCGTCGCTCCCGGCCACAAGGTTCGCACCACCATGACCTTGAAAGTGAAGTCCGGGTCTTCGGCGCGTCCCAGGTTGAAATAGGAAATCACCCCCGCGCCCATCAACACGATGATCAGGTACAACACCATCTGCTGGTGCGCCAGCGCCCAGGCGGAAAGATTCGGTCCCTTCATCGGTCGCTGCCGCTCTCGATAGCGCGGATTTTTTCCCCTGCCGCCAGCCGGTGCACCCCGTTGCTGACGATGCGCTCACCCGCCGCCAGCCCGCTGGCGATGACTGCGCCGTTATCGCGGTATGCGGCAACCTGCACCGGACGCAGGCTGATGGTGTGGTCGGCTGCGACGATCCACACCGCCGCCTGCTTGTCCTGCTGAAAAATCGCAGTCAGCGGTATCAGCAGGCCGTCACTCTTTTTATTTGCAGTGAAACGCACCCGCGCCGTCATGCCCAAGGCAACGTCCGAGTTCGCTTGGGTCAGCGTAACGCGCGCCGCATAAGTACGGCTGGCCGGATCGGCCACCGGAGCCAGTTCGCGCAGACGGCCAGTCAACAGCGCACCGGCATTGTTGTCGGCCAACAGCATAATTTCGGCGACAGCACCAACTTTGAGATTAGCCAACTGCGATTCCGGTATCGCAATCGCCACTTCGCGCCCGCCATCCTGCGCAAGGCGCAAGACCGGCTGCCCGGCACCGACCACCTGCCCAACCTCCGCCAGGGTCGCGGCGACCACACCCGCACGATCGGCATGCAGCGTGGCATAGGCAGACTGATTGCGCGCCAGACCGGCCTGGGCGGCGGCGGCCTTGAGCGCGGCTTCTCTGGCATCCAGCGCCGACTGGCTGACAAACCCCTTGCCGCGCAGATCGCGATAACGCTTCGCGTCGGCTTCGGCCAACTGGTACTGCGCTTCAGCCGAACCGAGCTGCAGGCCGGCATCGCCGGGATCCAGACGCATCAGCACTTGCCCTGCTTTGACCTGCGCACCCGCATCGACCAGCCGCTCAATAATTTCTCCGCCGACGCGAAAACCCAGTTGCGTCTCGTGGCGCGCGCGGATCTCGCCGCTATAAGTGTTGCCGCTTGCGGTTGCGGCAGTACCCACCAGATGGATTAAAGCCGGTCGTTCAACTTTTGCCGCCGGAGCCGACTCCTTACCGCATCCGACCAGAGCAGGCACAAAAATAAATAGCAGAATACTGAGCTTCATACTGATTGCTGAAGATGTGAAAAACGGATAGGCAATGTAGGGTCAGGGCTGATGGCTGTCAACTCTCGATTAAAACAAGGGTGCGATTCAAACTGATGTGGAAATTATTTTGCGTACCTGCACGGTGTTGTAGCCCGGATGGAGTGCAACGGAATCCGGGAAGAACGGAGCACCGCATTCCCGGATTACACTACGTTTCATCCGGGCTACGTATTCCACCACATCAGTTTGAATCGCACCCTTAAAACCGAATCGCGAAATCCTGCTTGGCTTCCCCCGCAACATTTCATTAGGAAAACGAAGATTTATTCAGTCCGTTCTGGCTTGAGCAGTGACTTGGCGCCAGGTTGTCGTGCAAAGACAATGCTTTGGTTGTTCTGCCAAAGCATTTTGACAAGGCTCCCCGGAGTTTATCGAAAGCTCGATGCGAACGGATTTTAATTCCGCCACTTCCCGACTTCGCTAAACATGACCGCCAGCTTTGCCTTGAATGCGGCAACCATGAAAGAGAGACGCTGCTTGATGTCCTGGTAGGCTTGCCATTGGTCGAGGTAAGCGTGGATGCGGTTGCGGTAGTGCATGACCCATGCATAGAAGCGCGCGAACCAGCCGAGCTGCAAGAGCGCCGGGCGGGTCAGGTTGAGGATGCGCGAGAACAAAGCAAAGCCGGCAACTTTGGCGATAACGAAAATCGCGCTGCCAAGCAGCCAATGCCCGGTGGCAATGGCATGCAAACCGAAGAGTTTTGCCGGGACGAGAATGGTGCTGGGCAGGATAAACGCAAAGAACGCCCAGCGCGGTTGCAAGGCTGCAATATGCCGCTCGACGGCGTGAACGGCGCGCACGGCGCCAAGCCGGGCCATGACCGCAGCGGTCCAATCCCAGATTGCTTCTTCGATAAGAAAGGTGGCTGCGGCCAGCCATACGAATGGCGCGAGCAGCAGGCGCTTCAGTTTTTGCAGAGCAGGCTTCATGTGATTTGATTTTACTGTAGTTTCATGTTGTTCCCCATAAAACCGTGACGAGATATAAATTGCGTTCTACACTGACTTCCTGCTCACCGGGTTGCTGCTACCGATTTTAAAAAATGCCCGGCCAGCGCATGTCATGGTCAACAAAAACGAATGCATCGTTGGTTTCGCCAGCACGCAACGAGACGACATTGTCTATGTCGAAGCGATGCTTGCAGCGCTTGCTCAGCACGGAAAGAAAAAGGATTTGTTCCTTTAACGCCTCACGCAAACTATCGCAGGAGAATAAGCATGACCATTCAATCTGTGCCCATGAAGACGCTACGCCTCGTGATTCATGGCCGTGTGCAAGGAGTGTGCTTCCGCGATTCGATGCGCCGTGAAGCGCAAAGACTTGGGGTTGCAGGCTGGGTACGCAACCGCATTGACGGCCCGGTGGAAGCCGCCGTGCACGGTGAACCCGCCAGTGTGGATGCCATCGTGCGCTGGGCGCACCGGGGCCCGGAGTATGCGCATGTGGAGCGGGTCGAAATCGAACCGGATGAGGGCAGCTACACATGCTTCGAAATCATCGGGTAATCATGTGCCGGAGATGACCGTTTAATCGGGAATATGGCATTAGCGTTATGGCGCTGGACGAGAGATGCCGTGCTATTTTGAACAGCACAACCGAACCGGTCATTTAGACGCTAAAAGTGCAGTATGCTCGTGCTCATACGAACTTGGTATATGCAAGAAATTTTCCAATACCTATTACTAAACACGGCGTATTAAATGTTGCCGCATTCATTTGGCGTGAAAGCCGCATGAATACAGGCTTCATGTGATTCTTGCGGTGTTATTTATGTCGCTATGCTTAACTGCCGTTTAACATTTCCAACCCCCACGCCACACCGAACCCCGTCACGTCGCTCGCGACGATGCCCAGCCCCTCTTCGCAGCGGCTGGAGGAGAGGTCGATATGCAGCCACGGGGTGTCGTGCTCGACGAAGCGTTTCAGGAAGCGCGCCGCGAGGATGTGGTCGGCTTCACCGGCCTGTGAGCATTGCTTGATGTCGGCGACTTTGGATTCCAGCCCGACCTCGTAGTCCTCATCCATCGGAAAGGCGCACAGGCGTTCGCCGCATTGTTTGCTGACACTTACCGCACGCTGCACCAGTTCGTCGCGGTTGCCCAGCACTCCCGAATAGCGCGCCCCCAAGGCGGTTGCCATGCTGCCGGTGAGCGTGGCGAAGTCGATCATCAGGTTTGGCTTGGCGCGTGATGCCAGCGTCAGCGTATCGGCCAGCACCATGCGGCCTTCGGCATCGGTGTGGATGATTTCGATGGTGGTGCCGTTGAGTGCCTTGACGATGTCGTTCTGCTTGTAGGCCTTGGGGCTGATGTGGTTTTGCGCCAGCGCCAGCCAGCAGTCGATGTTTACGGCCAGTTTGTTCTGCGTCGCGGCCAGCAGGATGCCGAGCGCGACAGCGGAACCGTTCATGTCCTCGTGCATGTTGTGCATGTAGCGCGACGGCTTGAGATTGTGCCCGCCGGTGTCGAAGCAGATGCCCTTGCCGACCAGTGCGACGGTCTGTTTCGCCTTGGGATGCCGGTACGACAGATGCACGATGGCTGCATCTTCCGGGTCGCTGCCCTGCGCGACGGCGATGAACGCGCCCGCGCCCATCTTGCGCAGTTTTTTCATATCGAATTCTTCATGCTTCCAGTCATGCTGCTGCGCCAGTTTTTTGATGCGCCCCCGATACAACGCCGGGGTCAGCTCGTTCGGCGGCAAGATGGTCAGCTCGCGGCACAGCAGGTTGCCTTCCGCCTGTGCCTTGAGCGGCGCGAAGACTTTTTTGTCGGCGAAACCATACAGCTCGATTTTTTGCAGCGGCTTGCGCTCGTCCTTTTTCTTGTGCACCGGCAGCAGCGCGCCATTCACCCAGGCACCGTACACCGCCAGCTCGGCGGCGCGTTTGCGTTGTGTGTCATCACCGAGCACGACGATACCGACACTCTTGGGGTTTTCTCCCAGCAGCAATTGCAAGGCCTTGCGCACCTGCACTTGCTGCGCGAACGTGTTTTTTTCAAAATCCAGCATACCCCACACCACCAGCGCGCCGTTTGCGGCATTGGCGGCAACGGGCGATTTCGCCAGCTCGTCGGCCTTCATGTCGCGCCGCGCCAGCACGGCCTTGAGCAGGGCGGCATGCGGCAGGTCTTTCGGTAACGCCTTGGCCTTCGGCAACAGCACCAGCAGGTGCGTGGCTGATGGGGTGGGGGGCAGGGTCTGGGACAGGGTGAGTTGTGCTAGCATTGTGGCCTCAAAAAAGTAGTTCAACAGTGTAATTATACGTCCATGCGAGCTTACCTAGACCTGATGCAACATGTGCTGACCCACGGCACGAAAAAGTCCGACCGCACCGGCACCGGCACGGTCAGCGTGTTCGGCTACCAGATGCGCTTCGACCTTTCACAGGGCTTTCCGCTGGTCACCACCAAGAAGTGCCACATGAAGTCGATCATCCACGAACTGCTGTGGTTCCTGCAGGGCGATACCAACATCCGGTATCTCAAGGAAAACGGCGTTTCGATCTGGGACGAATGGGCAGACGAGCATGGCAACCTCGGCCCGGTGTACGGCAAGCAATGGCGCTCGTGGGCCACGGCGGACGGGCGCGCGGTGGATCAGATCGCCGAGGTGGTGGAGCAGATCAAAAACAATCCCGATTCACGCCGCCTGATCGTGTCGGCATGGAACGTCGGCGAACTCGACAAGATGGCGCTCGCACCGTGCCATGCGTTCTTCCAGTTTTACGTCGCCCCTTCGACAGGCTCAGGACAGGCTGGCAAATTGTCCTGCCAGCTCTATCAGCGCAGTGCGGATATTTTTCTCGGCGTGCCGTTCAACATCGCTTCATATGCACTGCTCACGCTGATGATGGCGCAGGTATGCGGCCTTGAGCCGGGCGATTTCGTGCACACCTTCGGCGACGCGCATCTGTATTCGAACCACATGGAACAGACGCAGTTGCAATTGTCGCGCGAACCGCGCGCGCTGCCGACCATGCGCATCAACCCCGACGTGAAAAATATTTTTGGTTTCAGGTTTGAGGATTTCACGCTGGAAGGTTACGATCCTCACCCCGCCATCAAAGCACCTATTGCCGTATGAAGAAACAGTCGGTTGCAATTATCGTTGCGATGGCAGGCAACCGCATCATCGGCATCAACAATACCCTGCCTTGGCACATCCCCGCCGACTTGCAGCATTTCAAAAAACTCACGATGGGGCATCACATGATCATGGGGCGCAAGACCTTCGAGTCCATCGGCAAGCCGCTGCCGGGGCGCACTACTGTAGTGATGACGCGCAATCACGAATTACGAATAAGCGGCTGCATCATGGCGCATAAACTGGAGGAGGCGATTGCGGCTTGCGCCGACGATGATCAGCTTTTTATAGTGGGAGGTGCAGAGCTCTATGCCCAGGCACTGCCGCTGGCGGATACGCTCTACATCACGGAAATTCAGCAGGCCGTGGAGGGCGATGCGTATTTCCCCGTATTCAACAAGAACGAATGGCTGGAAGTGTCGCGCGAAAAGTACAACCAGGAAACGCCTCAGCCACTGGAATATCACTTCGCAACCTATCGTCGCAATGCCCGTTAAGTGCAGATTTTATTTGCCAGGCTCTTTCGCCTTCTTTTCAGCGGCATCTTGAGCAGCAACCGAAGACGAAGATTCGATAACAACGCCCCCTTTGTCATAGTCATAATAAATAGACTCGATAGTTATGCGAGAGCCTTGGTCATCCACCCAGACAAAAGTCTCCTTGTCGAGCTGGGTTCCTATTGCATTTTTGATGATCGTTTTTTCCTTCAGCGGCTTCCCATATTTCGCTTCTAAGGCCTTGGCAAGCGCTAGCATTTCTGGTGTGGAGCTGTCTATCACGACCTTGATGAGCGCTTTGTCGCTATCCAAGGTAACCAATGCGAAAGCGTCAACCAGGTTTTCGTAATCGAGCAATATCATGCTTTTTTCATCTGTGAAGGAGCATCGGTCATTCACGGTGTTGAATTTTTTCCCCAGACACATTTTTTGCAAGGCACCGTTTACTCCAGGCTTGCCAAGAGAGATACCTTTAAAGGAAATCGTCTGCTTTGTTTTATTGGAGGGTTGCTTTTGCGGCGGCTTTTCCATTGAAGGGCTACCCTTTTTCGGCGCCGGAGATTCGGCATTGCCATAACTTGAAAAGAGTAATGCACCAGTAACTGCAATAATCGACAGCAAAATTCGTTGGTTCATTTTAGTAAGTCCCGTTAATAGATATTGTGACAATGCTGTGAGTTATGCTCTTGCTGCTTGAGAGTTTCAATGACTTAACCCGGCACATCCGCCGGATCCATCAGGATGTTACCGAATTATAATTGCAAGTTTACAATTCATGCCAGCTATCATGCGAGCGACATGACTCATTCTCTCTAACACCCCTTGAATTTTTTAGCGGTGCAATTTTTGGCGAGCTCCCGCGCTTTTGCAATTTGGTCTGCAGTCATGGACTTTTCCATTGCTTCGCGATCTACAATAAACTCTTTCTTGGCTTCACCGCTAGCATTGGCAATCGCAATATTGATCCACATATGCGACTGAACGATATCTTTAGGAACGCCTTTCCCGCCCGCATACATCCACCCAAGGTAGAATTGCGCTAAAGGATGCCCCTGCTCTGCGGCTAACAGATACCACTTCCTTGCCTCTTGGTAATCGTGAGAAACACCTCTCCCCGCGCGATACATCATCCCAAGAACATATTGTGCCTCGGCGTTTCCATTTTTTGCCAAGGGGCTATACAACTTTGCGGCTTTTCCATAATCCCCTGAATCGTATACACGATTTGCGTCAGATAAAGGATCAGCTATTGCCTGTTCAGGCAATACAAAAAAGCACACACATACCAACAACACCTGTTTAACTAACTGATTCATTTTCTTATCCACTTATTATCGACGCCGAACTTTATGAGCAGGCCGCGCCTTTCCCGCATTTTGGTTAATATACCAAATTATCCAAGTAATATCTTTGAGGGTGTCTCTATCAAATTCAAAATCCTAAAAACGATGATTTGGAGACGATAAAACAGGTAAAGTTTCCGTGCTCTGCTGGCGCGTGAACAAAAATCCTGCGGGCAGGAATTTATCAGGACTTCTGCAGAGGCTCCTGAATTTTCGGGCGCTGCTCAAAGGCTTCGACAGCTTTCTTCACCGACACAAAAAATTGCTGGTTACCCAGTGCTTCAGAAAGCCCCACCTTGGCCAACTCTTCGCGGAAGGGGCGGGGAGCGTCGGCGATCTTGATCTCCACGCCCTGCTCCCGCATTTCGCGGTGCAACTCGGCAAAACGCTGTGCCGCAGTCACATCCATATCAGGGATCGCCTGCGCGTCGAGAATCAGCCATTCGAGATCCGCACCGGCATCATTTACCAGTTGCTGGATGCGTCCCACAACATAGCGGGCATTGGCGAATATCAGTGGCGCATAGAGGCGATACACGATCACGCCGGGGACATTTTCCGCCTCGTCATCCTCAAGGCAGTCGTGAAACTTGCCATCTTTGATAAGACGCCGCAGCACCGCATCGCGCGGTCGTGAGATTTCCACCAGCACGGCAATTAGCGATACCAGCAGGCCGGCAATAATGCCCGGAACCACGCCGGCTATCAGTATCGCCAAAGTCACGCCCATGGCGATAGTGAACTCGTTGCGATCCACCTTGTAGAGATTGCGCAGAGATGCCATTTCAAGCATCCCCGCTGCCGTCACAATCAGGATCGCTCCCAGCGCCACCTTGGGCAGCAAGGAGATCAACCCGGTTAAAAATAGCAGGAACAGCAACAACCCGCTGGCTGCCACGACCTGAGCCATCTGCGAATGACCGCCAGTGGCATCGACAATTGAGGTGCGCGACTGGCTGGCAGACACCGGGAAACCTTGCCACATGGAGGCCAGAATGTTGGCCGAACCGAGGGCCATCAGCTCCTGATTTGGATTCACCTGATAACCATGTTTTTCAGCGAATGTCTGTGCCAGCAGAATGCCGTCGGAAAAAGCCAAAAAGGCAATCGCCACAGATGCAGGAGCCAAAGCGGCAATGTCCGACCAGAGCGGCATGGGTACCGACAATTCCGGAATGCCAGACGGGACATTCCCCACCAGGGCAATGCCGAGTTGGCCCAAATCAAAAACAAAGGTGCCTAGAATCGCCACAGCCGATGTCACCAGCGCGCCAGGCACGCTCGGCAGCCAGCGGGCAAGACTCACCAGCAGCAAGACAAGCAGCACGCCAAAAGCAAGCGTGGGTAGATGAGTGTTGGGCAACTGTCCGACAAGTGTCGATAGCAGAGGAAAAAACTCTTCTCCCTGAGTCTTGATGGCGAACATCTTGCCTAGTTGGGTGGAAATTAGCACCAGGGAAGCACCATTCAAATACCCGATCAACACGGGTCGCGAAAGCAACTCGGCAATCACCCCCAGACGCAGGCGTGCCCCAAGCAGCAGCACCACGCCGGCCAACAGACTCAACTCGGCCGCGAGAAATGCCATGCGTGCCGGATCGTTAAGTGCCAGAGGCAATATGGCCGAACCCGCCAGCAACCCAATGGCTGCATCCGGCCCGGCAATGACATGGCGCGAACTTGCAAACAAAGCATAACCAATAGAGGCAGCGAGAGCTGCGTAGAGGCCTGTAATGGGCGGCAAATGCACCAGTTCGGCATAGGCGATCACTGAAGGTATCATCACGATGCAGACGGAAAGCCCGGACACCACATCTTTAATTATCCAGCGACGATTGTAATTACGCAGGGTATCTAGAAGCGGCAAAAAGGAACTGACGGGTTTGCGGTGAACAGCAATCTTCATGGGATCTACTCGGTTAGGGTGTCACATGAGCCTCAAGCAGGAGTCTCGAATGCTGGTAATATTAACAGCGGGAGCAGTTCAACAGTGGGAGCACCACCCAACGGCTTTATCTGCTGCGCAGATAGATTGTATGACAAACCGGATAACCGCCATCCGCCTGAATGGCTATGCAAAGCTAACTATCTAACAAGGTTAAGAAATGGTTGATGAAATCATGTATAATCTTCCGCTTTTCTGCGCGGTATTATTACGCAACGGTGTTACGCAATTGGGAAATTGAATATGGCAAAACTTAACGACAAGAAAAAGCAGGACAAAAAACAAGCTATCGATATTCCGCTGCTGGTTATTGATCCGCAGCAGGATATTGAGACGCGGCGCACACGCCTGAAGGCCCTGATTTTGCTGGGCAAGGAGCGCGGCTATCTGACCTACGCGGAAATCAACGACCATTTGCCGGATATGCTTGAAGTCGAGCAGATCGAAGGCGTGGCGAGCATGATCAACGATATGGGTATCAAGGTGTGCGATGTCGCTCCCGATGCCGAAACACTGATCATGACAGATACAGCACCAGTGGCGGCCGATGATGATGCCGCCGAAGAGGCGGAAGCCGCACTGTCCACGGTGGATTCGGAATTCGGACGTACCACCGACCCGGTGCGCATGTATATGCGTGAAATGGGCACAGTCGAGCTGCTCACCCGCGAAAAAGAAATCGAGATTGCCAAGCGTATCGAAGAAGGCCTGAAGCATATGATTCAGGCGATTTCTGCGTGCCCTGCGACGATTGCCGAAATCCTGGCATTGGCTGCGAAAATTGAACACGATCAGTTGCGCATTGACGAGTTGATTGACGGTTTTGTGGATTCCGAGGATGAAGCGGTCCTCAGCGCGGAAGGCGATGAGGAAACGGAAGAAGAGGAATCCGGTGCCAATACAACCTCCGAGGAGGAGGATGAAGAAGCAATGGCGGCTGCGGCTGCGGCCAATCTGGCACAGTTGAAAGCCGATGCGCTCGAGCGTTTTGCCGTGATCAACGTTTTGTTTATTAAAATGGGCAAGGCTTACGAAAAGTTTGGTTATCGCAGCAAGCAATACAACAAGTTTCAATCGGGCATTTCCGATGAATTGATGAGCTTCCGTTTCTCCGCAAAGCAGGTGGATGCGCTATGCGACACCATGCGCAGCTTGGTTGAAGAGGTGCGTCGTTCGGAGCGCGGCATCCAGGAGTTGTGCGTGACTAAAGGCAAAATGCCGCGTCCGCACTTTATCAAAACTTTTCCGGGTAATGAGGATAACTTGCAGTGGGTTGCACAGGAGCTAAAGGCCAAGAAACCTTATGGTGAAACGCTGGAGCGCTATCATCACGCCATTGTCGAGCAACAGCGATGCCTGCTGGACTTGCAACGGCGTGTTGGTATTCCAATCCGCGACTTAAAAGAAATCAACAAGCAAATGACTAACGGGGAGGCCAAAGCGCGCCGCGCCAAACGCGACATGATTGAAGCCAACTTGCGCTTGGTTATTTCAATAGCCAAGAAGTACACCAATCGCGGATTGCAATTCCTCGACCTGATTCAGGAAGGCAACATCGGCCTGATGAAAGCGGTGGACAAGTTTGAATATCGTCGCGGCTATAAATTTTCCACCTATGCGACGTGGTGGATACGCCAAGCCATTACCCGATCCATTGCCGATCAGGCGCGCACCATCCGCATTCCGGTGCACATGATCGAAACCATCAACAAGATGAACCGTATCTCACGTCAGATTTTGCAAGAGACCGGACTGGAGTCTGATGTTGCGACTCTCGCGCTCAAGATGGAAATGCCGGAAGACAAAATCCACAAGATTTTGAAGATTGCCAAAGAACCGATTTCCATGGAGACGCCGGTGGGCGATGATGACGATTCGCACTTAGGCGACTTCATCGAAGACAACAACACTACCGTGCCAATAGATGCGGCCATTTATGAAAGCCTGCGCGGTGCGACAGCGGACATCCTAGACAGCCTGACGCAGCGTGAAGCCAAGGTGCTTCGGATGCGTTTCGGCATTGAGATGAACACCGATCACACGTTGGAAGAGGTTGGCAAACAGTTCGACGTTACCCGCGAACGCATTCGCCAAATCGAAGCCAAGGCCCTGCGCAAACTACGTCATCCATCGCGTTCCGAGAAGCTTAAGAGCTTCCTCGATAGCGAAGGTTAAACCGCTTTCGGGTCGTTAGCTCAGTTGGTTAGAGCAGAGGACTCATAATCCTTTGGTCCGGGGTTCAAGTCCCTGACGACCCACCATTAAAACAAAGGCTTACAGAAATGTGAGCCTTTTGTTTTTAAGTTAGTAGACCATTAGTAGACCGTTATGCGACACTACTTGGGGAATTTATAATATGCAGGCGAGCTACGATGTTTATATGATTGGCTTGCGTGATTTGTAACTCATGTGGCAACTCACGATGCCAAGAATGCAAGAAAACTTAAACTCCTTCAACGACGCAAAGATAAGGTGCAATTTGGTGAGCCATAGTTCTGACTTTGAAATTAGGAGAGCCTTACATGCGCAGAAGCTGAGGGGATATCATCAGTGCGAAAAAACTTTTGTTGTCGATGAGCTTGGTCTGGCTCATGGGAGGAATCGGATTGATATAGCCGTCTTTAATGGATGCCTTCATGGTTACGAAATCAAAAGCTCAAAAGATACTCTCGATAGGTTTTATGATCAGTTGCAAATTTACAGAGAATGCTTGGAAAAATTAACCTTTGTAGTTGCTCCTAACCATTTAGAGGGAGTGCTGTCCGTTGCTCCTTATTGGTGTGGAGTTTTATTAGCCGAGAAGGGGGTGCGAGGAGGCATAAGGTTCTCAACCATCCGACGTGCGCAAAAAAATCCTGAGATTAAAGCGATATCGTTCGCTCATTTATTGTGGAAAAATGAAGCTATAGAGCTGCTTGATAGTCTCGGGGTTGTTGGAAATAAACAAAATCAATCAAGGGTGGTGCTATACCAACAATTGGCTCAACTAACTTCGATCAGGGAATTATCGTCGTGGATAAAAAAGCAGGTTATGAAGCGTGAAGCTTGGAGAGTTGTTCAACGACCTTTACTAAATGATGGCTTACACCCACTTGCTTCCACGTAGATAAGTTTCCTGTATTTTCAGTTCCCAATAAGGTGCTATTGATTCTGAGGTCTCCATTTGAATATTTAGCTCCGCACCAATGGACTGAGTTCACTATCGTTTTACAGTGCTCTACCATTTGATACTCATTCCCCCTAAAGGCAGGGCCTTTAGCTACAAACCAGACGTCATCACTGGTATACACAATTTTCCCGGAAGGTCTGATTTTTCGCATATCTATGGCAGAAAAATCAGGCGTCTCAATGGAATAGTCGCCGTAGGTTGGAATTCTTATAGTATGTAAGTCAATAACAAGCTGATTATATAAATGCCACTCATGTCGTATGAGTTCCCCGCCAGGTCGTTTAACACCGGTAAGGCGCAGTGATGTGCCAACTAGTGCAAAAGAGCGAAATTTTTGAATGTCCGCAATCTTCTTAATGTTGTTGGTGAGTGCTTTGGAAAAAATGGTGTATGGCTCAAATGATTCAGGTCTCTCTAAATCAATTACTAAATCAATTTTTGCGTAAACTAAATCGAGATTGTGAGTCAGCATTTGCAGCCTCATATTTAAGGCTGCTACATTAATTAATTCTGGCAAAGTTATCCGAATACAAACCCCATTTTGATCGGCGAGTAATATTCTTTTGACGGCCTCCATGTACTCATTTTTATTGGATAGTTTTACTACCGGGATGGCCGCACAACTGGTCTTGCGTAGCTCATCAAAAATATATTCAACAGCCAATCTGCCATCATCCATGGCCGACTCTTCCAGACTACTGTGAAGATCAATTAGCGCTTTCTTTTTCCCCCATTTTGAATGCAAACGCTTCGGGAAAGTTTCGACGTGTTCTTGTGTTGTCTTTTTTAATTTCTTCTCTTCAAAGTCATACTCGACGGGTGGAATGATTATGAGAGGAGTAATTGAATCCTTAATTGTATTTGTAAGGCGAGATAAGGCCTGATATTCACCTTGTCGCCATTTTAATACGGGCACATATTGGCTCACCTTAATTACCATCATAGTTCTCCTCCAATGATTTACGTACCTCACCTTGTCCCATCAGGTCATTAAGGATGGAGTATTTATTTTGTTCTTTTCGGATTCGACCCGCGAGAATGCTCGGGTGAATACCAAGGGTATGAGCATCAGCTATGACGGCCTCCCTCGACATTGAGAATCGAGATAAGCATCCCTCCCAGTTTTCATATGAGATGAGATGATTCAGGGCAAATAGATCGGCTTCTTTTTCAATTTCATCCTCTTGGGAATCATTCTCTTCATCAAAGAAATCCATATTTAGGGAATCAAAAAGATGCAGGAATACATGCCCTAGTTCGTGTAGTAAAACAAACCAGAAATTATCTAATCGGTCATGACGAAGCGTTAATCCAATAACTGGATTGCCGAATTCGGAGAGCATCGCGGCGCCATCAAGGTATGTACCCTTAAGGTGATCTTCGGTGATTAATATCACTCCTTTTTGAGCGAGATATTTTTTCACCTTAATAGGTGCATCTGATTCTGTTGATAAATTAACTAATTTAGCAATCCATGTGTCATTAAAATCGAATTCAGTGGCGATTTTGCCTAGTTCAATTTCTGTTTTCGCTTTCTGCAAGATCCGGGCTTGCCATGCCAGCAGTGAATATTCGTTTGGAGAGCTTTCGCCATAGAATTTTTTCCTATGTAAAGCCGACGCATACTGAAAACCAGCATATTGTTCAAAGTAGTTCTTCGCAGCTTGAGCTGGAGACGCTTGATTCAATAAATTCAGCCATCCCTTAGAAATCATTTCTTTGAGTGGGAACTTTCCCCAATCAACGGCGTTGGAATCTTTCCAAGCAAAAATCGTACTGCCAGCGCTTTCTTCAGATGCGCCCCAAGCTCCATGAATGTTTATTTCCAAAATGTCCGCAATTTTAATTAGCCGAGACAAGCTGGCTCCCATATAGTTAGTCGCTTCATACCGCTGAATTTGTTGCGCAGGTATGTCAAGCGCCTCTGCCAAATCCTTTTGAGACATTCCTTTGGCTATACGGGATTGAATCAACACTTTAGGTAACATGCTGAGGTCTGAGCATTCGCTAAATTTGGTATGCCCACTTTTCAGTAAGTTATATTCCATAATCTCAGCTTCTAATTCTGATATTTGACTTTGAATTGCACTCCGCTGTGCATCAATTAGCCATTCAGAATTATTTAATCCACTTAGGGTTTCAATAGATGCGCGAAGTTTATTAATTTGGCTAACTGAGATTTTGTGTTGTAGCTCGTTGTATATCATGGCTGTGCTCCCCTGTTGGTCACAAAGGATTCATTTGCGAGATTGATTAAGACAATTCCTTTGGGTAAGCCTGTAAATCTATCGATTTGAAAAAAATCAATGAAAGCTTTTCCTGCTGCAGCTTGGGCGCCGAAGGGGAAAAATTCTCCTTTGAATTTATTTTTCTGGTTTAGTCGTGCATTTGAAAAATCTAAAAAAACTGGGTCAAGTAAGGCTGGATCAACTCCACTAGGATCCCAACATGCATCGTAATCTCCGGGATTTGGCTTGCCAGTAACGTAACTGCCATCTAGATATAGATATTGGCAACCCGCCGTGGCTAGAGCCTTTGTTCCAGCTAGTAGCCCCTCAAATAGCTGCCTGCGACAGTGATTTGTTGCGAATGCAATCTCAATCTCTGTAAGGGATGCAAGGTGAATCCCGAGCGGTAGAATATTCCACGGACTAGAATTTAGATTTTCGAGGTCGGGCAACATACGACAACAATAATGTTGTGTTGAATATAAGTCAAGGAAATAAAAAGGCTATTATTGTATAATGTGTTATATGCTTCCAATAGTTTTTTCTACCGGCTTTTTCAGTAATTAAGTGTCCATTAAACAAGTCTAGGGCGGACTTCGCCCGCCTGTGCCGCGCTGGCGCGCGGCAGCAGTCGGCGCGATCCCGCCCTTGGTGGATTTGGTGGATTGGTGGGGACGAGTCAAAACAGCCGTGTTTTAAGGTGTTCTATGCTGCTTTAAGTGTATCCGAGCGGATGAATTGAGGGGCGAATTTATCCGCCCGTTGTGTCGGCAATGTTTGCTTTGGTGGAGTGTGGTGCAGGCTATAAGGGCGGTGGAGAGCCTTGACTGGGATGCACGGAGTAGTGGAAGTCTGACTGATCCGGGAAGATGAAAAAGCCGCCACCATCGCTCCCAAATCTAATTGCGCCACCTGAGCGATTGAAGACTTCCGCGATCGCTTCTTCGAGGGTGTGTGCGCTTATGCTGTCACATCATGCCGCTAACGGCATAACCTCATGGTCAATCTTGTCGCCAAATTCGTTTTCGGCGACTTCCAAATCATACTGAGCTTGCAGGTTCATCCACGTTTGTGCGGACATACCGAACAGGCGGCCAAGGCGCATAGCGGTGTCGGCGGTAACAGAGCGTTTCCCGATGCAGATTTCATCGATGCGGCGTTGGGGGACGCTTGCAAACTTTGCGACCTTGTAGCGAGTTAGCCCCATTGGTTCGATAAAATCATGCAACAGGATTTCGCCAGGGTGTACCGGCGCAAGCTTTTCGCCTGTGGCGATATTGCCCCACTTCATGGTGTCCAATTCTTCGCGTTGAATACTCATTTCATTCTCCTAGTGGTAGTCGGCGATTTCTACATCGCCTGCGTGACCATCTTTCCATCCGAAACATATCCGCCATTGATCGTTGATACGGATGCTCCATTGTCCGGCGCGATCACCACTCAACAGTTCCAGGCGGTTGCCGGGCGGTATGCGCAATTCCCCGATTCTGCTCGTGGCATCAATGAGCTTGAGTTTCCGCCGAGCTATTCCCTGTATGTCACGGGGAAGTCGGCGAACAAGCTGCCCGGAAAATACCGCTGCCGTGGCTTTATCAGCAAAGGATTTAATCATCTTGTGTAATAGTATAGTCGCTCGTTAGTATTGTAAAGCGGCACTACTTTTTCCCCTGATTTTGCGACTGTTTCATTACTACGCTATCGGTAGATGAAGTGGACTGCGGCGCTAGCCGCACAAGGTCTACGATTTCGGCAGAAGGTTTAACACCCATGCACTTGAGCAGGTGGTCGGTGATCTTCTGCATAGGAATACGTAGCCGTTCCGCGTCGATGATGATGTACCCGGCGGTGATGTCGTTGCCCATTTTGTGATTCAGGAGACGCTTTAAGGCGTAGGCTGAAATATCCAGACTTTCGGCGATGGTGATAAAAGTGCGCCGTAGATCATGGATCGTGAATTTAACGCCGGATTCAAATGTGATTCTGTCCATCTGTTTGCGTTGCTCAACGATGACGTACTCATTTACCGCCCCGGCTTTCCTGCGATGTAATGGTTCGAGCAGAAAATCAGACAATGGCAGGGTGTGGTCTTGGTGGTTCTTCGTGTCATGCACGATTAAGGTCTTGTCGAGGAGGTCTACATTCTCCCAAGCCAGGCGGGAGGCTTCTTCTTTTCGTAATTCGGTGAACAGAACGAGCAGCGGGTACACGCTTTTGTTAAACTGATCGTGCGTTGAGAGAAATGCAAGAGTTGAACTTTGGCACGTTTTTTGGCTCCAATTATGGTTTTCAGTTATATGGTAGTGGCTTGATTCTATTTTATTTTATGAAGCTCATGTCTGAGCGACTTACAGGAATTTCCTATAGCCGCTTAGGCGCATTCAAATTATTTTTTCAAAATGTAAACAACTTATGAAAACGGGAGACATGTTAGAACCATCACCTTTACAGTCCGCATTTCAATTCCTTAAGAAACATATTTCGCAACAAATAATTGGACAGGAAGCGCTGATCGACAGACTGCTGATCGCGCTGCTGGCAGACGGGCACTTGCTGGTCGAGGGTGCGCCGGGGCTGGCCAAGACGCGCGCCATCAAGGTGCTGAGCGAGGGCATCGAGGGCAATTTCCACCGCGTCCAGTTCACGCCCGACCTGTTGCCTGCCGACCTTACCGGGACCGATATTTTCAGGCCGCAGGATGGGTCATTCCAGTTTCAGCGCGGCCCGCTGTTCCACAATCTGGTTCTGGCCGACGAGGTGAACCGCGCTCCTGCCAAGGTGCAATCGGCATTGTTGGAGGCGATGGCGGAACGCCAGATCACGGTGGGCACCACCACCTATCCGCTGCCGAAATTATTCCTGGTGATGGCCACCCAGAACCCGATCGAGCAAGAGGGAACCTACCCCTTGCCGGAAGCGCAGCTCGACCGTTTTTTGCTGCATGTGAAAGTCGATTACCCGCAGGCCGAATCCGAACGCCTGATCCTGCAACTGGCCCGTAGCGAAGCCGCGCAACAGATTCAGGGCGCGGCATCGCCGATGCCCAAGCTCAGCCAGGAAACCCTGTTTGCCGCGCGCCAGGAAGTGCTGAAGGTGCACATGGCCGACAATCTGGAGCGTTACCTGATCGAAATCATTCTTGCTACGCGCAATCCGGCTGCCTACAAACCTGCCCTTGCCAAATGGGTGCAGTGGGGCGCCAGCCCGCGCGCCACCATTGCCCTGGACCGCTGCGCCCGCGCCCATGCCTGGCTGGCAGGGCGCGATTACGTGGGGCCGCAAGATATTCAGACCATGGCTTTCGATGTGTTGCGCCACCGGGTGTTGCTGAGCTACGAGGCGGAAGCCGAGGGGCATACCCCGGATAAATTTACCGAGACACTGATCAATCTGATTCCTGTTCCATGATCCGGTTTCCCCGGCGCATCCAGGCGCCTTTTTCATCATCTGCATCATCTCCGGAAAGTCCTGCCAGCACGGGCGAGGGCGTGGTTCGCGTCACATTGCCCGCGCTGATCGCGTTGCATCGCGCCGCCGAAGCGCTGTCGCTCAAACCTGGACGCATCCGCGCGCTGGGGAGCGGGGATTACCATTCGCCCTTCAAGGGGCGCGGCATGGAGTTTGATGAAGTGCGCGCCTATGCGCAGGGCGACGATGTGCGCACGCTGGATTGGCGCGTGACGGCCCGCACCGGACGGCCTCACACCAAGCTGTTTCGCGAGGAGCGCGAGCGGGCCGTGCTGCTGTGGGTGGACATGCGCAGCGCGATGTTTTTTGCCACGCAGGGCGCATTCAAGGCGGTGCGCGCCGCCCAGGCTGCCGCATTGCTGGGGTGGAGCGCCGTGTATCAGGGCGACCGGCTGGGCGGGCTGGTCTTTTCCGAGAAGGCGCACATCGAACTGCGGCCCAAACGCGGCAAGCCGCCCTTGCTGCATCTGCTGCAACAGCTTGCCGTCCACCCCGCATGGCTCCACCACACCAGCGATCCGCTGGCCAGCGAGCAGGCATTGAACCAGGCGCTGACGCGGCTGCGCAGCGTGGCGCAACCGGGCAGCCTCATCATCCTGCTGAGCGATTTCGCCCATCTCAACGGACAGTGCAGCACGCAACTGGCGCAGTTAGCCCGCCATAACGAACTCGTGCTTGTGGATATACATGACCCGATGGAACAAGAGCTGCCGCCGCCGGGGCAATACCGTTTGAGCGACGGCGAAAGTTTCATGACACTGGCAACCGAAAACCCGCAACTGCGCGAGCGCTACCGCTCCCGTTTTATCCGGCAGCAGGAAGAGCTGCAACAACTTTGCCGCCGCTACAAAATGACGCTGCTGCCGCTGGGCACCGCAGATGAACCGCTGCGGGCCTTGCAGCAAGGCTTGGGAGTGCGCAGATGAATCCGGACTTGAGCCAGTTGCGCGACATCCACTTGCCTGCGCCCATCTCGTGGTGGCCGCCCGCGCCGGGATGGTGGCTGCTGGCCGTGTTGGTTGTGGCAGTCCTGTTCGGGTTGTATTTCTTGTATCGCCGCCGTCAGCGCAATGACTGGCGTCGTAGCGCGCTGGCTGAGCTGACGCGTTTGCGCCAGCAATATCAGGCGCAGCCAACCTCAACGCAGATCATTGTCAGTGAATTGTCGGTGCTGCTGCGCCGCGTGGCGATCAGTTGTTTTCCGCGTGAAGAAGTGGCCATGTTGAGCGGAGATAAATGGCTGGCGTTTCTGGGTCGCGGCATGGGCGAGGGTGCGACATTTCAGTCGGAGCAGGGACGTTTGCTGGCTGTTGCGCCTTATGTGGCAGATGCGGCCATATCCGCAGAAACGCTGCTCGCGTTGTTTGCACTGTGCGAAAACTGGATCACAAAACTGCCTGCTAGAGGTGGCGAATGATTCAATTTGAATGGGCATGGATTTTTTACGCGGCTCCCTTGCCGTTGCTGCTGCGCCTGTTGCTGCCGCGTGCCGACGCAATCAAGGAAGCCGCATTGCGCGTGCCCAGCCTGAACCCATTTGCCATTGAGGCAGGAACGCAGCCCGGAAAGTCTTCGCAACGGCGCTGGTTGCTGTTGCCGACATTGTTGGCATGGCTGCTTCTGGTCACTGCTGCCGCGCGCCCGGTGTGGGTGGGCGATCCGGTCGAGCTGCCGGTCAGCGGGCGCGACTTGATGCTGGCGGTGGACATCTCCGGCAGCATGCAAATTGAGGACATCGCCAACCGCAGCGAGCAGGTGAGCCGCCTTGCCGCCGTCAAGGAAATTGCAGGCGATTTTATCGAGCGGCGGGTCGGCGATCGCGTCGGGCTCATTTTGTTCGGCAGCCAGGCCTATGTGCAAACGCCGCTGACATTCGACCGCAAGACGGTGAAAACCCTGTTGCAGGAATCCGCCATCGGCCTGGCCGGCGAGCAGACCGCCATCGGCGATGCCATCGGCTTGGCGGTCAAACGCATGCTGCAAAACCCGCAGGGCAACAAGGTGCTGGTATTGCTGACCGATGGCGTCAGCAATGCGGGCGAGGTGCAACCGCTCAAGGCGGCAGAGCTGGCGGCCAAGGAGGGCCTCACTATTTACACGATAGGAATAGGCGCCGATGAGATGCTGGTGAATACGATGTTTGGTGCACAGCGCGTCAACCCTTCCGCCGAACTGGATGAAAAAACGCTGGACGCCATCGCCAAAGCGACAGGCGGTCGCTATTTCCGCGCGCGCGACAGCGAGCAGTTGAACCAGATTTATGGCGAGCTGGATAAATTGCAGCCAGTCACGCAGGACAAACAGACCTTTCGTCCCCAGCGCGCGCTGTTTTACTGGCCGCTGGGATTTGCACTGCTGCTGGTCAGCTTGCTGGTGTTGCCGGGTGCAAGCAGCGGCGTAGGGTGGGCACGCTGTTGTGCCCACGCGGTTTCTCGTATTACGCACCGCGTGGGCAAACGATGAGACTGTTTGCCCACCCTACAAAAAACTTGGGGTTTTCAAGATGATTTCAGCCTTTCATTTCCTGCGCCCCGGCTGGCTATACGCGCTGTTGCCTCTGGTCGGATTGCTGTGGCTGCTGTGGCGCAAACGCATGAGCAGCCGCAGTTGGCAGAGCGTGGTTGATCCGCGCCTGTTGCCGCATTTGCTGATCGGCCAAAACGCCACGCAAAGACCGTGGGTGTCGCCGGCAGTCGGGCTTGGCGGGTTGCTGTCCATTCTGGCTATGGCGGGTCCGGCGTGGCAGAAACTGGAGGTGCCGGTATTTCGCCAGCCATCGGCGCTGGTGGTGTTGCTGGATTTGTCGCGCTCGATGGATGCGGCAGATATCAAGCCCAGCCGTTTGTCGCGGGCGCAAATGAAATTGCGCGACATCCTCAACGGGCAGAAGGAAGGTGAAACCGCGCTGATTGTTTATGCCGCCACAGCGTTTGTGGTAAGCCCTCTCACCTCGGATGCCAATGCCATAGCCAGCCAGGTGAACAGCCTCAGCACCGACCTGATGCCCGCACAAGGCTCGCGCCCGGATCGCGCCATCAACCTGGCGCTGCAACTGTTGAAACAATCGAGCGCGAATCACGCGGGCGTGTTGTTGATCAGCGATGGTATTGATGGCGATGAACCGGGCGAACTCAAGGATGCGATCAAGAGCCTGGTGGATGCCGGGCACCGCTTGTCCATATTGGGCGTGGGCAGCGCAGAAGGGGCGCCGATCACCGCAGCAAACGGCGGCTTCCTGAAAGACCGCAACGGCGCCATTATCCTGTCCAGGCTGGACGATGCAAGCCTGGAAGCGCTTGCCCGCCAGGGACACGGCAGTTACCGCCGCCTCAGCACCGACGACAGCGACTTTCAAGCGTTGCTCGCGCCGTTCAAAAATGTGCTGGAACAGCAACAAAGTAAAAAAGTCGAAGGCATGAACAGCGACCAGTGGCGCGATGAAGGCCCCTGGTTGCTGCTGCCGCTGCTACTGCTGGGCGCGCTCGCATTCCGGCGCGGCTATGTTCTGCTGTTGCTGTTGTTCATGTTGCCGTTGCCGCGCCCGGCCTATGCCTTTGACTGGAACAGTTTGTGGCAACGCGACGACCAACGCGCGCAACAAGCCTTGCAAGCCAAACAGCCGCAACAGGCTGCCCAACTTTTCAAGAATCCGGAATGGCGCGCGGCGGCCAATTATCGGGCGGGAAATTTCAAGGCGGCGGAGGCGGATTTGCAGGGTATAGACAGTGCGGACGCTTATTACAATCGCGGCAATGCATTGGCAAAAGAGGGGCAGTTGCCGGAGGCTATCAAGGCTTATGAAGAAGCGCTCAAGCGCAATCCGAAACACGATGACGCAAAATTCAACCGCGATCTGGTTGAGCAAATAATGAAGCCGCAGTCTCGGCAAGACCAGCAACAAAAAGAGGATAAGAAAAATCAGCAAGAAAAACCGGACGGCAAAAACAGCCAAGGCCAATCCTCTGAACCCGGGAGCGACAAATCAGGATCAGGGAAAAAGTCTGAACAACAAAATGGCAAAGAAGGCCAGCATGCAGACGCAGAAAAGCAAAATGCCGGAAAGAGCGGTAAAGACGCGAGCGAGGACGAGCGAAAGGATGCCGCAGCAGAACAACAATCCGCCAGAAAAGAAGCCGAGCAGCAGCCACAACCGGGAACACAGGCAAAGAAAGACGAAGGCGGCAAAGACAGCAAGCCCAATTCAGCCGTCGATGCACAACAGGATTCCAGCAAAACGCTGCAAGCCGACAAGCTGTGGTTACAACGCATCCCGGATGATCCGGGCGGCTTATGGCGGCGCAAATTCTTGTATCAGTACCAGAAACAACAGCAACCCCGCAAGAGTGAGGAAAAGACATGGTAAAGCCAGGAATAAAACGCTTGATGGTGCTGCTGGTCACCGTCGTTTCTTTGCTGGTCTGCGTATCGGCACAGGCCGCGTTTCAGGCTTTTGTGGATCGCAATCCGGTTGCAGAAGGTGAATCACTTACCCTGACACTTAAAAGTGATGAAAATCTGGACGGCAATCCCGACCTGAGCGTGTTGCAGCAGGACTTCGATGTGCTCGGGCAAAGCAAGGGTAGCAGCATGCAGATTGTTAACGGCAGTGCCACACGCAGCGTCCAGTGGCAGATTAACATTATCCCGAAACGCAACGGCCCGTTGGTTATTCCATCCATCAAGGCGGGGGGGCAGGCTACCCAGCCCATCGTCCTCGGTGTGACCAAGGCGGATCAGGCGCAGACTGCGCAACAAAGCGGAGAGCTGTTTCTGGAGGTCAGCGCAGAACCGCACACGGCTTATGTCCAACAGCAGATTATTTTCACGGTGCGTCTCTATCGCACGGTAAATCTGGGCAACAACAGCGCCCTCAGCGACCCAAAGTTTCCCGATATGGATGCTGTGGTTGAACGCATCGGCGAAGATCGCTCCTATCAGACTACACGCAACGGACAGGCATATGCCGTGATAGAGCGACGCTATGTGGTTTACCCGCAGAAAAGCGGCCAGTTCAGCAGCACACCGGTGCAGTTTGACGGGGAAATTATCGAAGGCAATCGGGGAAGGGGAGTCTTTATGTTTGACCCTTTCAGCCAGAGTAGCCGCCACAAACGGGTGAATTCCAAAGCGATTCCTTTTACGATCAAACCGGCGCCCCCCGGCATGGGCGGTGCTCAGTGGCTACCGGCAAGCAAGCTTCAAGTGTCGGAGCAATGGTCGGAGAACCCGCCCAAATTCACCGCAGGCGAACCGATTACGCGCACACTGGTGATTTCGGCCAACGGTTTGGCCGCATCGCAATTGCCTGCGCTGGGCTCACAGTCGATCGACGGACTCAAACTTTATCCCGATCAGCCGGTGTTGAAAGATAACAAGAATGACAACGATATCAGCGGCGTGCGCACGCAGAAGATCGCCATATTGCCGACTCGTCCGGGGAACTTCACCCTGCCGGTTATTGAAGTGAGGTGGTGGAATGTCAATACCGACAAGATGGAAGTGGCGCAGCTTCCCGCCAGAAACATCACCGTGCTGCCCGGCAGCGCGAACCCCGCCAGCGCAAATCAAGCACCTGCGCTATCGGGTGAAATTTCACCGGGAGTGCCACCAGAAACGAAAGCCGCCCCCGCAGATACCTCACCGGCATCGGGCAACCTCATCCACGCAAATTACAGCCGCGGCTGGTGGACATGGTTATCCTTGTTTTTAGGGGTTGGCTGGCTGGCAACACTCATCCTCTGGTGGTGGCAGGCGCGCAAAAAGCACCCGGCAACAAAAACAAAATCAAGCGATGAAGAGTCCCTCGGGCAACTGGAAAATCAATTGAAAAAAAGTTGCATGACAAATGATGCGGTACAGGCGAAATCAAAACTGCTTGCATGGGCAAAATTGCGCTGGCAGAAAAATCCTCCAACCAGCCTGACCTCCATGGCAGGATTATGCCAGCCAGCACTGGCAAACGCGCTGAATGAATTGGACAGGACACTCTATGGACAGGATAAGGGCATCTGGCAGGGCGGAAATCTGTGGCAATTATTCAATCAACACAAACCTGTCACGCCAGCGATTCAGGACGAAAAGAGCGAGCCGCTGAAATCCCTTTACTTGGCCTCGCTATGATATTACTACTCCCTTCAAATCGATGAAAAAACATCTCACATGCCACCACAGGGCTCCCGAGTTTGTTGCGCAAGGTGGTCACGTTCGTCGTAACCGCAGCCCCGATTGGTTTGGTTTTGATGTTTTCTGTGCGGTTGCTGGCGGTCATCTTGATCGCCGGTGTAATGGCATGGAGCTAGCTGTGGTGGAAAACCCGTGATCTAAGAAAACAGATGCGCAAGCATCTCATGGGTGATGTGATGACTGATGGCGAGGTAAGGCTTGCGGTTGCCCAACATCGCCAGGTAAGGTAAAATTCTCACCCTTTCGCTTTTGTACTTTTGTACTTGTTATGGTGGCATTTGTCACCATTTTTTTGGCTTTAACGAATAGATTTAAGGAATGCCGTGAGCAACTCTTTGTTTCCCATACAGCAAGGTTTGTATGATCCGCGCCATGAGCGCGATGCCTGCGGTGTGGGTTTCGTCGCGAACATCAAGGGCAAGCGGAACCATGACATGGTGCGTCAGGGTTTGCAGATACTGGAGAATCTTACCCATCGAGGTGCGGTTGGCGCCGATCCCTTGGCGGGCGATGGCGCGGGTATCCTGATTCAGGTCCCGGATGCTTTTCTGCGCAAGTCCTGTGCAGCGCTGGGCATAACGCTGCCGGCAGAGGGAGAATACGGTGTCGGCATGCTGTTTTTGCCACGCGCTGCGGCGGCACGTGCTGCGTGTGAGCAGGTGCTTGCTGACAAGATTGCGGCGGAAGGTCAGATTTTGCTGGGCTGGCGCGATGTGCCGGTGGACAACAGCAGCTTGGGTGAAAGTGTGAAGGCGGCGGAGCCGGTGGCGCGCCAGGTTTTCATCGGGCGCGGCAAGAAGTGTGCGGATGCCGACCATTTCGAGCGCAAGCTGTTTGTGATCCGCAAGACTGCCGAACACGCCGTGCATGCCTTGCCCGATGAGCAGAAACGCGGCTTTTACGTTCCCTCGCTGTCGTCGCGCACACTTGTATACAAGGGTATGTTGCTGGCCGACCAGGTCGGCAAATATTATCTCGACTTGCAGGATGAAAGCCTGGTCAGCGCATTGGCACTGGTGCATCAGCGGTTCTCAACCAACACTTTTCCAACCTGGGATCGGGCGCATCCGTTCCGCATGATTGCGCACAACGGCGAGATCAACACCTTGCGCGGCAACGTGAACTGGATGGCCGCGCGCCATGCGACGATGTCGTCCGGTTTGCTCGGTGAGGATTTGGAAAAGCTGTGGCCGCTGATCGTGGAAGGCCAATCCGACTCTGCCTGTTTAGACAATGCGCTGGAACTGCTGGTGGCGGGCGGTTACTCACTGGCGCACGCGATGATGTTGCTGATCCCCGAAGCCTGGGTGGGCAGCCCCTTGTTAAACGAGGAGCGTCAGGCTTTCTACGAATACCACGCTATCCTGATGGAGCCATGGGACGGACCCGCCGCCGTGGCGTTTACCGATGGTCGTCAGATCGGTGTGACGCTGGACCGCAACGGCCTGCGCCCGGCGCGTTACCTGATTACCGATGATGGCATGGTGCTGATGGCATCCGAAATGGGGGTGCTGGATATTCCTCAACACAAGATCGTGAAGAAATGGCGGATACAGCCCGGCAAGATGTTTCTGGTTGATTTGCAGGCCGGCCAGGTTGTTGATGTCATCAAAATGAAGCAGCAACTCGCTACCGCCAAGCCTTACCGTCAATGGATAGAAAAATCGCGCTATTTCCTGAATGACCTGCCGGTTGTGCCAAGCAAGGCCGAGACCAAGCTCAAGGAAAGCCTGCTCGACACCCAGCAGGCTTTCGGTTACTCGCAGGAAGACCTCAAGTTTATCCTCGCCCCGATGGCTGCTGCGGGCGAAGAAGCGACGGGTTCGATGGGCAACGATGCCGCGCTGCCGGTATTATCGAATAAAAATCGCTCGTTCTACGATTACTTTCAGCAGTTGTTTGCGCAGGTGACCAACCCGCCGATAGACCCGATCCGCGAAGAGATCGTGATGTCGCTTACTTCGTTTATCGGCCCCCGCCCCAACTTGCTCGGCATCGACGAAACCGATCCGCCACTGCGCTTGGAGGTGCACCAACCGGTGCTGTCCAATGAGGATTTTGCCAAGCTGCGCGACATCGGCAAGCTGACGCAGGGGCGCTACAAATCGCTGGTGCTCGATATAACCTATCCCGCCACCCACGGCGCGAAGGGCTGCGAGGACGCCATCAAATCGCTGTGCGCCGCAACCGACAAGGCCGTGGCGGACGGCTACAACGTGTTGATTCTGTCTGACCGCGCGGTATCAAGCAAGCGCGTGGCCATTCCCGCGCTGCTGGCCTGTGCGGGTGTGCATCATCATCTGATCCGCGAAGGCATGCGTACCAGTGCCGGACTGGTGGTGGACACCGGTTCCGCACGCGAGGTGCATCATTTTGCGCTGCTCGCAGGTTACGGCGCCGAGGCGGTGTGCCCGTGGTTGGCGTTTGAAACGGTTGCTTCCATGGGCAGCTTTCTGCCCGAAGGCCTGACCGGCAAGGAAGCCAGCAAACGTTTTATCAAGGCAATCAGCAAGGGGCTGCTCAAGGTAATGTCCAAGATGGGCATCTCCACTTACCAGTCTTATTGCGGCGCACAGATATTCGAGGCGATCGGCCTGAATGCCGAGTTTGTCGAAAAATATTTCACCGGCACGGCAACCCAGATCGAGGGCATCGGCCTGCATCAGGTGGCCGAAGAAGCGGTGCGCACCCACCAGTCCGCCTTCGGCGGCGATCCGGTGCTGGCGAACGCGCTCGAAGCGGGTGGCGAATATGCCTACCGCGTGCGCGGCGAAGAGCACATGTGGACGCCCGATACCATCGCGAAATTGCAGAACGCCACGCGCACCAATAATTTTGCGACCTACAAGGAATACGCCAAGCTGATCAACGAGCAGGGACAGCGCCTGAAAACTTTGCGCGGGCTGTTTGAAATCAAGTCGGCGGGCGCGCCGGTGCCGCTGGCGGAAGTCGAACCGGCAAAGGAAATCGTCAAACGTTTTGTCACCGGCGCGATGTCGCTCGGTTCGATTTCCACCGAGGCGCATACCACGCTGGCGCTTGCGATGAACCGCATCGGCAGCAAGTCCAACACCGGCGAGGGCGGCGAGGATCCGGCGCGCTACAAGACCATCAAGGGCGGCGAGATGCTCTCCGAGATCATCGGCAAGAGTCGTGTCGCATGCGACCGCGAACTCAAGGCTGGCGATTCGCTGCGTTCGCGCATCAAGCAAGTGGCCGCAGGGCGTTTCGGCGTCACCGCCGAATACCTCTCCAGCGCCGACCAGATCCAGATCAAGATGGCGCAGGGTGCCAAGCCCGGCGAAGGCGGACAGTTGCCCGGCCACAAGGTGACCGAGTACATCGCCAAGCTGCGCTACTCGGTGCCGGGCGTCGGGCTGATCTCCCCGCCGCCGCACCACGATATTTATTCCATCGAAGACCTGGCGCAACTGATTCATGACATGAAGAACGCCAACCCGTCCGCCTCGATCTCGGTGAAGCTGGTGTCCGAGGTTGGCGTGGGCACCGTGGCGGCAGGCGTGTCCAAGACCAAGGCCGACCACATCGTGATTTCCGGTTTCGACGGCGGCACCGGCGCGTCGCCGTTGTCGTCGATCAAGCATACCGGCACGCCATGGGAGCTGGGGCTGGCGGAAGCGCAGCAGACGCTGGTGTTGAACAGGTTGCGCGGGCGCATCGCATTGCAGGTGGACGGGCAACTCAAGACCGGACGCGATGTGCTGATCGGCGCGTTGCTCGGTGCCGATGAATTCGGCTTTGCCACTGCGCCGCTGGTGGTGGAAGGCTGCATCATGATGCGCAAATGCCATCTCAATACCTGTCCGGTGGGAGTGGCCACACAAGACCCAGAGCTGCGCAGGAAATTTACCGGTCAGCCGGAGCACGTGGTGAACTACTTCTTTTTTGTCGCCGAAGAGTTGCGTGAATACATGGCAGAGATGGGCATCCGCAAGGTTGATGACCTGATTGGCCGCAGCGACCTGCTCGATATGAAGCACGGCATAACGCACTGGAAGGCACAGGGTCTGGATTTCTCCAGAATTCTCCATCAGTCCGATATGCCCGCCGACGTGGCGCGTCGCCATGCCGAGAAGCAGGATCACGGACTGGAAAAGGCGCTGGATAACCAGTTGATCGCGCAAGCCAAGGCCGCGCTGGAGCATAAAAAACCGGTAGTCATCGAGAGCGCCATCAGAAATGTGAACCGCACTGTTGGCACCATGCTGTCGCATGAAATAGTTAAGCGTTTTGGACAAGCCGGACTGCCGGCCAATACCATTACGGTAAAGTTGAAAGGTTCAGCGGGGCAGAGCTTTGGTGCCTTCCTCGCGCATGGTGTTACGCTGGAGCTGTCCGGCGAGAGCAACGACTATGTCGGCAAGGGTTTGTGTGGTGGTCGCATTGTGGTGATGCCACCCGGGGAATGTCCGATCACGGCGGCAGACAATATCATCGTCGGCAATACCGCGCTGTATGGCGCGACCAGCGGCGAGGGCTATTTCTGCGGCGTGGCAGGCGAGCGCTTCGCGGTGCGAAATTCCGGTGCGGTTGCGGTGGTGGAAGGCCTCGGCGACCATGGCTGCGAATACATGACCGGCGGCATGGTGGTCGTGCTGGGTCAGACTGGTCGCAATTTTGCGGCGGGCATGTCCGGCGGCGTGGCCTACGTGCTGGACGAAGAGGGTAGCTTTGAAAAACGCTGCAACTTGGCGATGGTGGAGCTCGAGCCGGTGCCGGAAGAATTGGCCGCGCTGGATAGCGCGGATGTCGAACCGTACGGGCATGGCCGGGTGCATTTCAACCACCTCGGCAAGGCCGATGCGGCGGCGTTGCGCGGCAAGATCGAGAAGCACCTGCGCTACACCGGCAGTGTGCGTGCCAAGCTGATTCTCGACAACTGGGCGCACTACCTGCCGAAATTCGTCAAGGTGATGCCGACCGAATATCGCCGCGCCTTGCAGGAAATTGCGGAGCAACAAGCCAGGCCCAAACTGCAAGCCAGCCAAAAAAGGGAGGCCGAATAAATGGGCAAGCTTACCGGGTTTATGGAGTTCAGCCGTTTGAGCGAAGGTTATTTGCCGGTTGCGGAGCGCCTGAAGAATTATCATGAGTTCGTGCTGCACCTGAGCGACGGGCAGGCACAGACACAAGGCGCGCGCTGCATGGATTGCGGCATCCCGTTTTGCAGCAGCGGCTGTCCGGTCAACAACATCATTCCGGACTGGAATGATTTGGTATACCACGGCAACTGGAAGCAGGCGCTGGACGTGCTGCACTCCACCAACAATTTTCCGGAAGTGACCGGGCGTATCTGCCCCGCACCATGCGAAGCGGCTTGTACGCTGAACATCAACGGCGATGCAGTGGGCATCAAATCCATCGAGCATGCCATCATCGACAAGGGCGGCGAGAGCGGCTGGGTGGTTCCGCAGCCACCGCAACACAAGACCGGCAAAAAGGTTGCCGTGGTTGGCTCCGGCCCTGCCGGACTGGCGGCAGCGCAGCAACTGGCGCGCGCTGGCCACAGCGTGGTGGTGTTCGAGAAGAACAGCCGCATCGGCGGCCTGCTGCGTTATGGCATTCCCGATTTCAAGCTCGACAAGCGCCTGATCGATTGGCGTATGGCGCAGTTGCAGGCCGAGGGCGTGACTTTTAAAACCTCGGTGTTTATCGGCAAGGATGCGGACAAGGGCGTGACCAACGATGCAAAAAAAACCATCAGCCCCGGCGAGCTGCTGAAAAAATTCGATGCGGTGATCTTGGCGGGCGGCGCGGAAGTGCCGCGCGATTTACCCGCGCCGGGGCGCGAATTGCAGGGCGTGCACTATGCGCTGGATTTCCTTATCCCGCAGAACAGGGAAGTGGCGGGCGATGGCAGGAATCCGATCAATGCCAAGGGCAAACACGTGGTGGTGATCGGCGGCGGCGATACCGGCTCCGATTGCGTCGGCACCTCGAATCGTCACGGCGCATTGTCAGTCACCCAGTTTGAAGTGATGCCGCGCCCGCCGGAAACGGAAAACAAACCGCTGACCTGGCCGAACTGGCCGCTCAAACTGCGCACCTCCAGCTCGCATGAAGAAGGTGCGCAACGCGACTGGTCGATCGCCACCAAAAAATTCACCGGCAACAACGGAAAAATCGAGAAACTGTGCGCGGTGCGCGTCGAATGGAAAGACGGCAAGATGAGTGAAATCGCGGGCAGCGAGTTCGAGATGAAAGCGGACCTGGTGTTGCTGGCGATGGGTTTCGTCAGCCCGGCGCAAAAGGTGCTGGATGCGTTCGGCGTGGAAAAAGACGCGCGCGGCAACGCCAAGGCCGCGACCGAAGGCGCGGGTTGTTACAAGACCAGCGTGGACAAGGTGTTTGCTGCCGGCGATATGCGCCGCGGCCAATCGCTGGTGGTGTGGGCGATTCGCGAAGGCCGCCAGTGCGCGCGTGCGGTGGACGAGTATTTGATGGGCTCGTCGGTGCTGCCGCGATAACAACAAACCTTTTTATTCGCAGATTACGCAGATTAAACAGATTTAATTCTGCGTAAATCTGTTTAATCTGCGGACAAGATATTTTTAATCTAGGTTAACCATGAACTTCAAACTGAAAAACGACACCTTCCTGCGCGCCTTGCTGCGCCAACCAACCGACTACACGCCGCTGTGGATGATGCGCCAGGCCGGCCGTTACCTGCCGGAATACCGCGAGTCGCGCAAACGTGCCGGCAGCTTCCTTGGTTTGTGCAAGAACCCGGACTTCGCCACCGAAGTGACGCTGCAACCGCTGGATCGCTTTCCGCTGGATGCCGCGATTCTGTTTTCCGATATTCTCACCGTGCCGGACGCGATGGGTTTGGGGTTGTATTTCTCCGAAGGTGAGGGCCCGAAGTTTGAACGCCCATTGTGCGACGAAGCGGCAATCATGGCATTGCGCGTGCCGGACATCGGCAAGGACTTGCGCTATGTCACCGATGCCGTGACGCAAATCCGCAAGGCGCTGGATAGCCGCGTACCGCTGATCGGTTTTTCAGGCAGCCCGTTCACGCTGTCCTGCTACATGGTTGAAGGCGGCGGCAGCGACGATTACGCCAAGGTGAAAACCTTGATGTACAACGAGCCAAAGCTGATGCACCACATTCTCGAAGTGACCACGCAGGCGGTGATCGCCTATTTGAACGCACAGATTGAAGCCGGTGCGCAGGCCGTGATGATTTTCGATTCATGGGGCGGCGTGTTGTCGCATGCGGCATTCCACGAATTCTCGCTGGCATATACGCATCGTATTGTGGATGGTTTGATCAAGGAAAAAGATGGCGTGCGCATCCCGTCCATCGTATTCACCAAGGGCGGCGGCTTGTGGCTCGAAAGCATTGCCAACACCGGCTGCGATGCAGTCGGCCTGGATTGGACCGTAGACATCGGCAGCGCCCGTCAGCGCGTCGGCCACAAAGTCGCGCTGCAAGGCAATCTCGACCCGGCGGTATTGTTTGCCTCGCCCGAGGCTATTCACACCGAGGTGGAACGCGTGCTCAGCAGCTACGGCTACGGCAGCGGCCACGTGTTCAATCTCGGCCACGGCATTTCACAGCATACCAACCCGGAACATGCGGCAGCACTGGTCGCGGCGGTACATGAGCTGAGCCGCAAGTATCACTGATCCGGTTGCATAAACGAAAAGCCGCAGGTATCCCCTGCGGTTTTTGCATTTCTGCGACAATCGCAGCGTTTGTTGTCCGAGTAAATATGCAAATAGTCCGCGTCGCCATGGATATTCCGCTGTCCACCTTGTTTGATTACACGGTGGCGGAAGGTATTGCGATTGCAATCGGACAGCGCGTGATCGTGCCGTTCGGGCGGCGGCAGATGGTCGGGGTGGTGATGGAGTGTGCCGCCACTACGGAGATGGCGCAGGAGCGCATCAAACCGGTGGAGCGGGTGCTGCACGACAGTGCACCGCTGTCGGCAGGGTTGCTCGATTTGCTGCGCTTTTGCAGCGACTATTACCGCTATCCGATCGGGCAAACGGTGTTGTCGGCGTTGCCGGTGCGGCTGCGTTCCGACAAGCCGGTCATCAGCAAACCAGTCTTGAGCTATCGCCTGAGCGCCAACGGGGCGGCGCTCGATCTCGATAGTTTCCCGAAACGCAAAGTGGTGCAGCGGCGCATCCTGGCGAAGCTGGCGGAGCAGCCGTGCAATCTGGCGCAGCTTAAGGCGCTGTCGGCGACGGTGGGGAAGCAGTTGAGGGCATTGGAGGAGGAAGGGTGGGTTGAGAGTGTTGTTCTTCCAATAGCCCTCTCCCCCAGCACCTCTCCCGCAAGCGGGAGAGGGGAGCAGAAGCACACCTTCGATAACGCGCATACGTTGACCGGCGAACAGCAGCAGGCGGTGGATGCGGTCACGGCGGCGCAGGGCTATGCCTGCTTCCTGTTGCACGGTATCACCGGCAGCGGCAAGACCGAGGTGTATGTGCATCTGATGCACGATGTGTTGCAGCGCGGCGGGCAGGTGTTGCTGCTGGTACCGGAAATAAATCTTACGCCACAGCTTGAGAATTATTTCCGCAGCCGTTTCCCGGATGTGAATCTGGTCAGCCTGCATAGCGGTTTGTCGGAGGGCGAGCGTTTGCATAACTGGCAGCAGGCGCAATTCGGTGCGGCGCAAATCGTGCTCGGCACGCGCCTGTCGGTGTTCGCCGAATTGCCCGGGCTTGCGCTGATCATCGTGGACGAGGAGCACGACAGTTCGTACAAGCAGCAGGAAGGGCTGCGCTACTCGGCGCGCGATGTGGCGATCTTCCGCGCCAACCAGCACGGCGTGCCGATCGTGCTGGGTTCGGCAACGCCATCGCTGGAGAGCTATCACAACGCGCAGAACGGGCGTTACCGGATGCTCAAGCTGACCGGGCGGGCGCTTGCCGCCGCGCGCCTGCCCGAAGTGCGCAGCATCAACACCAACCAGACGGTGATGCATCATGGCATCAGCGAAAACCTGCTGCGCGAGATCGGGCTGCGCATCGCGCGCAAGGAGCAGAGTTTGTTATTCATCAACCGGCGCGGTTATGCGCCGGTACTGATGTGCGGTGGTTGTGGCTGGCTGTCCGGCTGCAAAAACTGTGCGGGCAAGATGGTGCTGCATCTGAATGACAAGCGGCTGCGCTGTCACCACTGCGGCTATCAATTGCATGTGCCGAACGCTTGCCCGAGTTGCGGCAATGCCGATCTGCATCCGGTCGGCAGCGGCACGCAGCGCGTGGAAAGCGTGTTGCAGGAACGCTTCCCGGAGGCGCGCATCCTGCGGGTGGATAGGGACAGCACGCGCAACAAGCGCGCCTGGCAGACCATGCGCGAGCAGATCCACGCGAATGAAGTGGACATTTTGGTTGGCACGCAGATGCTCGCCAAGGGGCACGACTTTCCCGCGCTGACCTTGGTCGGTGTGCTTAATCCCGATAGCGCGCTGTATAGCAGTGATTTCCGTGCTGCGGAAAAACTGTTCGCACAACTGGTGCAAGTGGCGGGGCGCGCCGGGCGCGCCGACAAGCCCGGCGAAGTGGTGATTCAAACCGCCTTTCCCGATCACCCGTTGTATCGCGCCTTGCAGACCCATGACTTCGAGAGCTGGTCTGTATCGCAGCTTGCCGAGCGGCAGATGGCGGGCTTCCCGCCGTTCATGTACCAGGCGATGCTGCGCGCTGAAGGAAAAATTGAAACCGAGGTGTATGCGTATCTCAATCGCGCGCGAGCTGCTGCGGTTGAATTGCGGCGCGCCGTGGAAATCCTCGGTGTGGTGCCTGCCGCGCTGCCGCGCCGCGCCAATCATATTCGCGCACAGTTACTGATACAAAGTGCGAAGCGCAGGGATTTGCAGCAATTTCTGCGCGCTTGGCAACCGTTATTGGACGCGCTGCCTGCACAGAAGTTGCGCTGGTCGCTGGACATTGATCCGCTGGAGTTTTAAAGTGGCGCGTCAAGAATAATTTACGAAGACAACAACATTTGCGCACGCAGTCTGGATTTTTAGAGTGCTTCCAGGAGATCGCGTGTGCAGTAATGCGGAAGCAGATGGGTGTCGCGGTATCTTGAGGGGCAATGCGCGAGCGAGAAAATAAGGGAGTAGCAACATGAAAGAAATAAACGGCGCAGACTTGGCTAACCTGCCATTACCCGTCAAATCACTTTTTACCGGTTATCTGCTGGTAATAGGTTTAGGCTTGTTGATGGCGGGAGCGCAAATCCTGCTGACTCACGGCATGGCTGACGGCAAGTTCGGCCTTTCCGTGGATGACATCGTGTACAGTTATCACGGCAACCACGATGGCGAAAATGCCTCGAAACTGGAAGCCAAACTTCATGGTTCGATGAAAGAAAACGCGCCGCCCGAAGCCAGGCTGGCCATGATCAAATGGGTTCGCGCGGGAGCGCCGGAAAGCGAGTGGGAGACCACGATCAAGCCGCTGGTAAACCAATATTGCATCGCCTGCCATGCCAATATGCCCGGCCTGCCCAATATCGGTGAAAAAGACATCATGTTAAAAATGGCAGCAGTCGATCATGGAGTAAGCATAGCCAGCCTGACCAGGGTTTCGCATATCCATTTGTTCGGCATCGCCTTTATCTTCTTTTTTGTGGGCTGGATATTCAGTTTCGCCACCGGTTTCAGCACATGGGTAAAATCATTTTTGATCTTCACGCCGTTTGCATTCCTGATCGCGGACGTTGCGGCGTGGTGGTTGACCAAGCTGGAACCGGGGTTCGCATGGCTGGTGATTATAGGCGGGTTCGGCTACAGCCTTGCCTCGACGGTGATGATTTTCTCATCGTTGTATCAGATGTGGGTGACGCCACTCCGGGTTAAAAAAGGCTGATGCCGCAGCCTTTCGATGAACCGATTGGAGCAGTCGTTGACAACGGATATTCTTGATTTGCTCGCCACTATTGTGGGTGACGATTCCGTATTGACCGGCGATCCATCCAAGCCGTACTGCGTTGATTGGCGCGGGCGCTACAGTGGGCAGGCGCTGGCTGTGGTGTTGCCCGGCGACACGCGACAAGTCGGCGCGATTGTTGCGCTGTGCGCCAAGCAACATGTCACCATCGTGCCGCAGGGCGGCAACACCAGTTTGTGCGGGGCATCGGTGCCGCTGGCCGAAGGCGAGCAGATCGTGCTCAACCTGTCGCGCATGAACCGCATTCGTGAACTGGACGCCACCAACTACACCATCACCGTGGAAGCGGGCTGCATACTGGCCGATGTGCGCGCGGCAGCGGAGCGGGGCAACCGCCTGTTCCCGCTCAGGCTCGCCGCCACCGAGCAGCGCTGCGAGATCGGCGGCAACCTTTCCACCAACGCGGGCGGCATCAATGTGTTGCGCTACGGCACAGCGCGCGATCTGGTGCTCGGGCTGGAGGTGGTGCTGCCGGACGGGCGCGTTTGGAATGGCCTGCGCGGCTTGCGCAAGGATAATTCCGGCTACGACCTCAAGCACCTGTTCATCGGCGCGGAAGGCACGCTGGGCATCATCACCGCTGCCGTGCTGAAACTGTTTCCGCGTCCACAGGTGGTGGCGACCGCTTGCGTGGGGCTGCGCGATCCGGCTGCGGCAGTCGGATTGTTTGCGCATCTGCGCGCCACCTGCGGCGACCGCATCAGCGCTTTTGAGATCATCGGTCGCCCCTGTCTGGATATAGTGTTTCGCCATGCTCGAGATACGCACGAACCTTTTGCCAGGCAGCATGAATGGATAGCCGTCATCGAATTGTCCGATGTGCTGGATGTGCCGCTGGACAGGTCGTTGCGCACGGCACTGGAGAATTTTTCCGATGGCATTGAGGTGTTTGCGGTGACTGCCGAAAAAACGCTTGCCGAAAGATGGTGGAAGCTGCGCAACAGCATCAGCGATGCGCAGAAAATTGATGGCATCAGCATCAAACACGATATCTCGGTGCCGGTTAGCCGCGTGGCGGAATTTATTGCGCGGGCCGATGCCGCGCTGCATGGCGCATTTCCCGGTGTACGCATTGTTGCCTTCGGCCACATCGGCGACGGCAACATTCACTACAACGCCTCCATGCCCGACCCTGCGCAGAACCATGCATTTATCGGGCAAAGCGAATATGTCAATCGCATCGTGTACGACATCGTGCACGGACTGGGCGGCAGCATCAGCGCCGAGCATGGTCTGGGCCAGCTCAAACGCGATGATATTTGCCGTTACAAAAGCGCGCTGGAGATGGAGATGATGCGCAACATCAAACATACCATCGACCCGCACGGGTTGATGAATCCAGGCAAGGTTCTGTAGCCCGGATGGCGCGCAGCAGAATCCGGGAAGCGGTGGGCGTAGCAACGGTTTCCCCGGATTACATTGCATTCCATCCGGGCTACGCTCGTTTCTAAGCAAGGTAGAAAAATAGGAGATACAAATGGCAGCCCAACCTGAAATTACCAACATGGCATTGTTTTGCGATTTTGAGAACGTGGCGCTGGGCGTGCGCGATGCCAAGTATGCGCAGTTCGACATCAGGAAGGTACTGGAGCGCCTGCTGCTCAAGGGCAGCATCGTGGTCAAGAAAGCTTATTGCGACTGGGATCGCTACAAGGATTTCAAGGCGACGATGCACGAGGCGGCCTTCGAGCTGATCGAAATCCCGCATGTGCGGCAGTCGGGCAAGAACTCGGCGGACATCCGCATGGTCGTGGATGCGCTAGATCTTTGTTATACCAAAGCGCATGTGGACACCTTCGTCATCATCAGCGGCGACTCGGATTTTTCCCCGCTGGTTTCCAAGCTGCGCGAGAACAACAAATACGTGATCGGCATCGGCGTGAAGGACTCGACATCGGATTTGCTGAGCGCCAACTGCGACGAGTTCATCTTTTACGACGATCTGGTCCGTGCGCAGGAAGCGAAAAAGAAACAGGCCGCCAAAAAGGTGCCGGTAAAATCTCCCGCCGGCGCAGCGAAGCCTACCGAAGCGAAGGTCGAGGAAGACAAGCGCCAGGAAGCGCTCGATTTTATCGTCGAAACTGTCGAAGCATTGATCGCGGAGCGCGGCTCGGATGAGAAGATCTGGGGCTCGATGGTCAAGACCACTATGCAGCGCCGCAAGCCGGGTTTTACCGAATCCTCCTACGGCTACCGCTCGTTCAAGGAGTTGGTCGAGGATGCGCAGAAGCACAAGTTGCTGAAGGTGGTGCGCGACGAGAAGTCGGGCCAGTACACCATCCGTTTGCCTGCGGCGGACTAACGACAAGTCTATGAAGTTGCGAGCTCGCCCGGTTCGCACGGGATGATGCATCTGGGAAGTGGTTCAAGCGGATTGATGCCAAGCATCGAAGACCTGCAAGTTGCCGCCAGGCAATTCGGCATCGAATGCCAGAACAGCGGCGGAGGCCAGCATGTGTCCGGTTTCCCGGGTGTAGAAACGGATGTCACGGTTCACGCATATCGCCCCATCAGCCCTGCGTCGATTCGCCGGAATCAGTTATAAATAAGCGGTTGGTCATTCAGGATTTCTTACCAATGGATATTGCAAGTTTGCTTTTCCTGCTGTTGTTGGCCGCGCTAGGGTGGTTCTGGTTCGACAGTATGCGCGCTCATGAGACCGCCAGGAGTTTTGGAAAACGGGTCTGCCACGATACGAACCTGCAATTTCTCGACGACACGGTCGCCAACATTGCGCTAGCGTTGGTTCGCGACAAGTCAGGGCGCAGAGTACTGCGCCGTACCTACCGTTTTGAATTCAGCGAGACCGGTAACACCCGGCTTGAAGGTCAACTGATTTTGCTTGGCGACAATGTCGAGTCGGTAACGCTGGAGCCATATCAAATGTTGCACTGAGCAGGTAGCAATCAAGTGCTGGGAGTTCGGTTAATTGATGAGTCTTGCCGGCACTTTGTTTTTTATCGCTGCAACTTGATGTGAAAGACTTCCCCTATTGCATCTACCATTTCGGGGCTATCCCATTCGTACGCCCCACGAGTTTTTTCGAGTACACGCCCATCGGCATCGACCAAGATGGTTAGCGGAATTGTATTGGCGCCCAGCATATTTTCCAAAAATACATTGCGATCAAGAAAATTATCAAACGTTATTTTTGACTGCTTAATGAACACCTCGGCTGCGCTGGCCTCATCGTCGGTCGAAATCCCGATCACATTGAACTGCTTTCCGCCATACCGGCGCGCAAGCCGATCCAGCGAACCCATCTCCGCCCGGCAGGGGGCGCACCAACTTGCCCATACGTTGATAATAAGCGGCTTCCCCTTATAGTCAGAAAAATTTTTGTTCTTCCCAAAAAATCCGCGTAACTTCGCCGCGCGCAAGTAACCGCCGATCTCAATCTCACCGGGTGTGCTCGCGAATGCAGTTGCGGAAATTGCCGATGTCAGGAAAATAACAAGCAGAGCTGCTCTCATATGAAAACTACAAATTTGTTAAACAATTATCAAATGATGGGCAACTATCGCGCCGCACTTCAATGCAAGATTCGCAATAGCCTAATTCTTTCCACAGGCGGTTTTCCAAAAGATTTGTATGCCGCTGTCGGCCGGGACTTTCTCCCATTTGCCGGAATCAGAGTTGCTATAAATCACTTTACCCCGGCCCATGTTTTCGGAGTGGAATGACAATGCAATAGTTCGAGAATTTTCCGCTTTGCAATCGTTTTCATCCAGCATCTTCATTGACAGATATTTAGTATCGGATGAATCTCCATGAGCGGTATTGTAGTCATACAGATGCCACATTTGCACCTTGTCGCCCTCCTTGCTAATAGTGGCTGGATCGACATAGGAGGTAAATCTTTCATTGCTGCCGACCTTAACCCACTCCGCCACCGCACTACTGCTCATAACAGCCAGTAGCGTCATCAAAATAACATTACGCATTGCGCATCTCCTTTAGTCGTCAAAAGCGTTAGTGACACGATCAGTCAAACAATCATTCATGCTGTTACTGGTTTTGTAAAGAATCCAGGCGTGCTTGTGCTTCGTATGCATATTCGCTATCGCCAAATTTTTCAACAACGGTCTGGTACAGGTTTGCCGCCTCGCCTAAGTTTTTCTGCACCCCAAGGTGAGCGGAGTCCGATTTAGTGGACGGGCAAGTCATCTGAATTGTGCCGCAAATTGTTGCTGGTTAGCGAAATCAGCGGGTACCTGGTTGCCGGTTTTCGCATGACGTCGGATACGATTG
>JAHFRA010000041.1 GCA_023259035.1 Gallionella sp. | reverse complement strand
GCTTGCGCGGTGGTCAGCGCGGCGGCCTGTGCGGTGGTCAGCGCCACCACCTGGTCGGAGGTCAGCAGGTTGAGCTGCGCGGTGGTCAGCGCGGCGATCGAGCTGGTCTTCAGCGCGGCGAGATCCGCCGTCTCCATGTAGTTGAGCTGGGCGGCCGACAGGCCGCTGGCTTGCGCCGTGGTCAGCGCGGCGGCTTGGGCCGTGGTCAGCGCCACCACCTGGTCGGAGGTCAGCGCGTTGAGTTGCGCGGTGGTCAGCGCGGCGATCGAGCTGGTCTTCAGCGCGGCGATGTCCACCGTTTCCATGTTGCTGAGCTGGTTGGTTAACAGATTTCTGACTTGCGCCGTGGTCAGCGCGGCAACCTGGGCCGTAGTAAATGCTCTAACCTGATCAGTGGTCAGCGCGATGATAGTATCGGTCGTAATCGTTGCTATCTGGCTAGTTGGTATTGCCTGGATTTGATCTGAGGTATAAAAAAGTATGGGGGATGGCATGATTTAATTCCTTTTCAAATCCAACAAGTAAAACGACCAACAAAGGTCTTCAGCTAACCAAGAAGGGAGTGCAACACTATTCGGTTTATCGGCAATAACAAGACAAAACTTTAGGGTAATTTTAATTTAGTGCTAACCTACTGATTCTTTGTTTATTATTTGCTAAACGTCATCAAGCTATTTTAAACTTTGAGCTTAACACTTTAAATAACGTATCTATCAATCTAACTTTGATCCTGCCCGCAGGAACAAAGGCGGATTGACTCAAGTTAGGCTCTGAGACATGCCGAATATGAATAGCCCACCAATCATTTTATAGAAAGGGTGAAATGGCTCAATGGTGCGTCATCCTGAGAGTTATTCAGAGACATCGTTCTACTATTCCGCCACCACCACGCGGTTTTTGCCGGTTTTTTTGGCTTGATACATCGCTTTATCAGCGCGTCCGATCACCTCTTCCTGAGGTTCCTCGGGAGTACGTTGCGCCACTCCGGCACTGAAAGTGACCAAGACGCGGTCATTCTCATGCAGGAAAAACTTTTTGGTAAGTTCCCGCTGCAAGCGTTCAATGGTCGCGGCAGCTTCCTCAAGGCCAACTTCGGGTAGCACTATGACGAACTCTTCACCGCCATAGCGCGCTACCGAGTCGCTGGGGCGCAGGGCTTCTTTAATGACGTTACTCAGATGAATAAGTGCCTTATCGCCAGCCTGATGGCCCATCGTATCGTTAAGGCGTTTGAAATTGTCGATGTCCAGAAGTGCGACGCAGAGCGGGGTCTGGCTGCGATCGGAGCGTGTAGCTTCTTTTTCGAAGGCTGCATCCAGTCCGCGCCGATTCAAGGCACCGGTGAGCTGGTCTTCGCGCACCAATTCGCTGACTTGCGTGAGTTCTCGTTCCAGTTTCTTGATTTTCTCTTCAGCTTCATTGACTTGTTTGCGAGTTCCAACCAACTCCTCATGTGAACGCAGCGCGCTGGCTTGGATGACGCGCGTGTCTTGCATGATGTCATCCAGCAGGTGGCTTAGCTCGACAAGGTTGCTGGATTTGCTGATTTTTTTGCTGTAGCCCGCGATCTTTTGATGATAGTCGCCGGTGCTTTCGGTGATTTCGCCAAGCCGGTCAATGAAGGTGGTCATCAGGCTTTTGAGCGTGGTTTTTGCATCGTTGAGGCTTTGTTTAAGCATGCTCTGCTTGATGATGGCATCTCGCAGGCTGCGCTCGGCATCGGCAATGGACTTTCTGTCGATCGGGTTGGTTATGATTTCCTGCAGGATGACGATTTGTCCGTGCAGCCACTCTTCATCCTCGACCATTTCGCCGATGTTCTCCACCAGCAGACGTAGCAGCCGTACCAAGCCTTCGTGAATCTTGGCTTTGTCGCCGCCGCGCAGCTCGACCTTTATCCAGAATTGGCGCAGTTGCTTGGCCAACGAGGTGACTTGATCATGCGTTTTGATGCTGCGTACTTGTTGAACGAGAGTCTGCACTTCCTGTGCTAATTCCGGTTGTGCGCTGAGTATGCTTTCCAGTGTTTGCGCCAGCAACTCGGAAAGTTTGCCGATCATTTCGCTATCGCTACCGGGGGTAGGCGCAGCAGTAGTGCTGGCAAAAGGCTCAGCGGACGAGGAGGGGGCAATTTCCATCGTATTCGCTGCAGCGGATCCTGACCATGAGCGCACCAATCCGCTCAATTTCTCGAACAAGTTTTCCGGATTCGAACCAAACCGATTCAGGACAGTTTCCAGCCCCTCTTTTTTGCGGGTGATGGTCAGGCCCTTGTGAGTGATTTCCAGCTGACGCAACAGGTCACGTATCAGGTCAGACCAAGACTGAGTCGACTCCCCATCTTGTTTGGGTAGAACTTTTTCAATTTCCTTGAGGCATTGCTTCCAGTCCCCTGTTCCAACCACTTTCTTCAACGCAATACCGACGGGCGCGGATTGGGGCGTTTGTGCGAGGCGCTCGGCAACAGCGCGCAGGACTTTTTCCGCCCCGTTGTTTTCTTCAGTGGTAGCGCCACCGATTTCGGCGTAAATTTTTGCGTAATTATCCGGTGTTGGCGGAACCTTGCGTGCAGCCAGCGTTTTCAGCGTTTCGCGGGCAAGTTCGGATGGATTGGATGATGGTTTGTTCATGGTTCAGCGATTACGAGGTTTATGGTGTCAATTATCTAGCAAGACCTAACGACTGATGCGTCGAATAACGGCAGAGTACCCCTGTAATTCATTTGATATCCTGAGGAGCATAAAAAGCAGGATTTTGGAGGGTGACGCGGTTTTTGTGCGCACCGCTCCTCCGCGTGAACAAATAATAAACCGTTTGGCCACCCTTCAAGAGCTGCGTGTTTGGTTGCAGCTTGTCTGGCTTGGGCGTTTCATTTATTTGCATCTACCAAATTATGTGCAATGGCATAGTGAACCGCTTCGGCATTGTTTTTGAATCCCATTTTTTCCAGCATACGGGCGCGGTACACGCTCACGGTTTTGGGGCTGAGCATCATGATTTCGGAAATTTCGGTCAGCGATTTTCCGGAGGCCATCAGGCAGAGCGTTTGATATTCGCGGTTGGACAGGCTCTGGTGCAACAATTCTTGCGAATCACCGATCAGGTTGCTCAGTAGTTGTTCTGCCAAGGCGGTACTGATGAATTTCTTGCCGCTGATGACTTGTTGAATCGCGTTAACCAGTTGCTCCGGTGCGCTTTGTTTGTTGATATAGCCCACCGCACCCGCTTTCAGCGCACGCACTCCGTATTGGTCTTCCGGATACATACTCAGTACGATGATTTTGACGTCAGGGTTTTCCGCTTTGAGTTGCTTGAGGACATCCATGCCATGCCGGTCCGGCAAGGACATGTCCAGCAGCACCATATCGAAATGCTGCTCACGCATCATGCTGACGGCTTGCAAGCCGGTTTCCGCTTCCCCTTGGATTTGGAAGTCGGGGTTATCTTCGAGCAGCATCTTTAATCCTTTGCGGATCAGTGCGTGATCATCTACCACGAGGATGCTAATCATGAGGGTGTATCGCCAAACAGCGCTTGTTGTGAAGTACTGGTTTTGGTTGAGTCGCTTTCAGCTTCGAGCGGGACGAAAATGGCGATTCGCGTGCCCTCGCCCAATGAACTGGAAATTTTAACCGTACCGCCGAGATGCGCGATGCGCTCATGGATACCGCGCAGGCCGAATGAACGCGGTTTGTTGCGCGCGCTGTCATCAAAACCCACACCGTCATCCTCGATGACCAGTTCAAGGTGGTCTTCTCCCTTGACGAGTTCAACCTGAACATGCTTTGCCTTGGCGTGTTTCAGAATGTTATTCAGGGTTTCCTGAAAAATCCGGAACAGCGTGATGGTGTGGGTTTCGGGCAGCTCAATACTTTCCTGCGATTTGGAGATGGTGCAAGAAATGTTGCTGCGTTTGCTGAATTCCTGCGCTTCTATCTCAAGCGCTGCGATAAAACCAAAGCAATCGAGAAAGCCGGGCCGCAGGCTGTGTGCCAGGTTGCTGGCGGAGGTGATGGTCCTATTCACCAATTCTGAGATGGTCTTTGCTTTATCGGTTAGCGCGGGATTATCCTTGGGCAGCCTCTGCGTCAGCCACGACAAGTCCATTTTAATTGCGGTAAGCAGACTGCCGATTTCGTCGTGAACTTCGCGAGCGATGCGCAAGCGTTCCTGCTCCTTTGCATCCTGGACGTGCGAGGAAAGTTCCAGCAACTGCTGCTGCGCCCGTTTAACCTCGAGTTCGCCCAGTTTGCTTTGGGTGATGTCGAGCAAAATGCCTTCCCAGCGCGGCAGACCGCTTTGGGTGTTCTGCGGTGTGGCGCCAAGGCTGACCCACTTGTTTTCATTATTTGGTAATGTGATGCGCCCTTCCCAGTTCCAAAAACACAGTGTTTGTGCGGATTGTTTCAGCGTATCCAGAAAAGTGGGGATATCTTCAGCCTGGATAAGATTCAAAAAACGTGAAGAATCGTTTTGCAGGTCGCCGGGAGCAATGCCCAGCAGTGTCGAACACCCTTCACTGACGTATGGGAAGGCAATCGAACCGTCTTCCTGAAGCTCGATCTGGCAGGCCATTCCGGGCAAGCTGGCAATGAATCCCTGCAGTTTGTCTGGGGATGGTTTGGTCGGCAGGTCATGAGAACTTTTTGACATCGGATTCGTTATATTGACAAATTTTCTATTGCTTGCGGGGTTACTATATCGACAAGTGTCGGCAATCACAAGGTGGGTGGTTCTGTGATAAGCTCTGCGCCATTGTGATCCAACTCGTTTATTGAGCGATTCATTTCATGCCTTCCGCTTCTGCCTCCTCCCTCGCAAGCATATTGCTGCGCCGCGAAATCCTTGAGTTGCACGCTTACCATGTGCCCGACAGTACCGGCTATGTCAAATTGGACGCGATGGAAAACCCTTATCGCTTGCCGCGTGTATTGTGCGATGAAATCGCCGAGGCGGTCGCCTCCGTTGCCATTAACCGTTATCCCGACCCCGCCGCCGCGTCACTCAAGGAGAAAATCCGTGATGTGATCGGCTTGCCGCCGGAGATGGATATATTGCTCGGCAATGGTTCGGATGAGTTGATCCAGTTGCTGGCGATGGCACTCAACAAGCCGGGGGCGACATTGCTGGGTGTGGAACCATCGTTTGTGATGTACCGGATGATCGCGACTTTCGTCGGGATGCGTTATGTGGGTGTGCCGTTAGGGGTAGATTTTTCGTTGGACTTGCCGAGGATCCTTGTGGCGATCAAGCGTGAACAGCCCGCGCTGGTGTTTTTGGCCTATCCGAACAATCCCACAGGCAATCTGTTTTCGGCGGAAGCCGTGGCGCAAATTATCGAAGCGTCGCCAGGGTTGGTGGTAGTGGACGAAGCCTATTATGCTTTTGCCAGTGACAGCTTTTTGCCGCGCTTGGCGCACTATCCGAATTTGCTGGTGATGCGCACTTTTTCCAAGCTTGGTATGGCAGGATTGCGGTTAGGTTTTCTGGCAGGCAGTACGGCGTGGCTGGGGCAGTTGGAAAAGTTGCGCTTGCCGTATAATGTTGGTGTCTTGCCGCAATTGGTTGCCGAGAAATTGCTGGAACACCACGACGTGCTGTTGCGGCAAGCGGAACAGATCAAGCTGGACCGTGCAAATCTGTATCGGCAATTGGGTGAAATCGCCGCCGTGCAGGTTTACCCCAGCGAAGCGAATTTCCTGCTGTTCCGTATTGCGAATGCAACCTCTGTGTTCGATGGCTTGAAGCAGCGTGGCGTGCTGATCAAGAATTTGAACGGCGGGCATCCGATGTTGCAAGGTTGCTTGCGTGTGACTGTCGGCACACCGGAAGAGAGCGGGCAATTCATGGCGGCATTACAGGAAAGTTTGTGCCATGAATAAGGGTGTTTTTGTGACTGTCAGGCAGACCGCAGCGTGCGCTGTGCGCACGATAAGCGCATGCCGATCTAACCGGAAATACGTGCGCACAGCGCACGCTACAACAAATGGAATGGAATTATGCGTAGTGCGAAGGTAAGCCGCAACACACTGGAAACCCAGATCAGCGTCGATCTGAATCTGGATGGTAGCGGTCAGACCCGATTTGATACCGGGCTGCCGTTTCTCGATCACATGCTCGATCAGATCGCCCGGCATGGCTTGCTGGACATAAATATTCTCGCCAAGGGCGATCTTCACATCGACGCGCACCACACCGTGGAGGATATCGGCATTACGCTGGGGCAGGCGTTTAACCAGGCAGTCGGCGACAAGAAAGGTTTGCGCCGCTACGGTCACGCTTACGTGCCGCTGGATGAATCCTTGTCGCGTGTGGTGCTGGATGTTTCGGGTCGCCCCGGCCTGGTGTTCAATTGTGAATTCGTGCGCGACAGCATCGGCGAGTTTGACGTGGATTTGATCAATGAATTTTTTCAGGGTTTCGTCAATCACGCTTTGGTGACGCTGCATATCGACAATCTGGCGGGCAACAATGCCCACCATCAGGCGGAAACCATTTTCAAGGCGTTCGGTCGCGCGCTACGCGTGGCGCTAGAGCTTGACCCGCGCATGAGCGGCGTGATGCCTTCTACCAAAGGAATGCTATAAACCCTTATGGTTGATGTTGTGGTTGTGGATTACGGAATGGGCAACTTGCGCTCGGTCGAACAGGCCTTGCACAAAGTCGCGCCCGGCGCTGAGATTGTGGTGAGTGACGATGCCAAGGTGATCGCAAATGCCAAGCGTGTCGTATTCCCCGGACAAGGTGCGATGCCGGATTGCATGCGCGAACTGGATATGCGCGGTCTGCGTAGCGCGGTGCTGGAGGCTGCACACAGTAAGCCTTTTCTCGGTATCTGTATTGGCCTGCAAATGTTGTTCGAGCACAGTGCCGAAGGCGATGTGGCAGGTTTGGGCATCCTGCGCGGCGAGGTGGCGCGCTTCGCCAGCAATCTGCACGACGCGCAGGGCAGTAAACTCAAGGTGCCGCACATGGGCTGGAACCAAGTGCGCCATGCGCAGCATCCGCTTTGGGACGGCATAGATCAGGATGCGCGTTTTTATTTTGTGCACAGCTATTACGTGCAACCGCAGGATGTCTCATTGGTGCAGGCTACCAGCAACTATCCGCAGCCGTTCGTGTGTGCGGTGGCGCGAGACAATTTATTCGCGGTGCAATTTCACCCGGAGAAAAGCCAATCAGCAGGGCTGAAGCTGCTGCAAAACTTTGTGCAATGGAATCCTTAAACGTACTGCCATGCTTATTATTCCTGCGATTGATTTAAAAGACGGTCATTGTGTGCGCCTCAAACAAGGTGTAATGGAAGGTGCCACGGTGTTTTCCGAAGATCCTGCTGCGATGGCGCAGCATTGGCTGGAGCAAGGCGCGCGCCGCCTGCATCTGGTGGATTTGAACGGCGCGTTTGCCGGCAAGCCGAAGAACGAGGCTGCGGTGCGCAGCATCATCGAAGCGATGGATGGCAGCGATGTGCCGGTGCAACTTGGCGGAGGTATCCGCGACCTAGAAACTATCGAACGCTATCTCGATATCGGCGTGAGTTACATCATCATCGGCACGGCGGCGGTGAAAGTGCCGGGCTTCCTGCACGAGGCCTGCGACGCCTTCCCCGGGCACATCATGGTTGGGCTGGATGCCAAGGGCGGCAAGGTCGCGGTGGACGGCTGGTCGAAACTCACCGGGCACGATGTGGCGGATCTGGCGCAGCGCTTCGAGGGCTATGGCGTGGAAGCCGTCATTTATACCGACATCGGGCGCGACGGCATGTTGACGGGGGTGAACATTCCGGCCACCGTCGAGCTTGCGCGTCCGCTGCATGTGCCGGTGATCGCCAGCGGCGGCATCACCAATCTGGACGATGTGCGCGCGCTGTGCGCGGTGTATCAGGAAGGCATCACCGGTGCGATAACCGGCCGTGCGATTTACGAAGGCTCGCTGGATTTGCGCGCCGCGCAAGCGTTGGCCGATGAGCTGACCCCGATCAAACTAGCCTTTAACAGTTAAGCCTGGATGCTCGCCAAAAGAATTATTCCCTGTCTCGATGTCACGGCGGGGCGCGTGGTCAAAGGCGTGAGCTTTGTCGAACTGCGCGACGCCGGCGATCCGGTGGAAATTGCGCGCCGCTACGACGAGCAGGGCGCGGACGAATTGACTTTCCTCGACATCACCGCCAGTTCGGATGACCGGGGGATCATTTTCCGCATCATTGAGCAGGTCGCGTCGCAGGTGTTCATTCCGCTGACCGTCGGCGGAGGGGTGCGCGAGGTCGGCGATGTGCGAAATTTACTGAATGCCGGAGCAGACAAGGTCAGCATCAATACCGCTGCCGTACTGAATCCGCAGTTGGTTGCGGATGCCGCCGGCCGTTATGGTTCGCAGTGCATCGTGGTGGCGATTGATGCGAAGCAGGCCGAGGCGAATCGCTGGGAAGTGTTCACTCACGGCGGACGCAAGGCGACGGGGCTGGATGCGGTAGCTTGGGCAACAAAAATGCAGGGTTTGGGCGCGGGTGAAATCCTGCTGACCAGTATGGATAGGGATGGGCAAAAGAACGGTTTCGATCTGGCCTTGACGCGCGCGGTGACGGATGCGCTGGATATTCCAGTCATCGCCAGTGGCGGCGTGGGTAACTTGCAACATCTCGCCGATGGTGTGAAGCAAGGCGGCGCGGACGCGGTGCTGGCGGCCAGCATTTTTCATTTTGGTGAATATACCGTGCAGCAGGCCAAACAGTTTATGGCGCAGCAAGGAATTGAGGTGCGGTTATGACACGGTGCGCGAAAGCGGCGGGTGCGGGACAACGCAGTTGCGGTGTAGGCTCATGCGCGCAGCGCGTGATGCCGGAGCCAATAACCGCATCGCACCTCCTGATGGAACTACTAGCCATTCCACTAAGCCAGCAAGCTGGCAAGTGGCTGGTTATCCCGCAAACGGCTGGCTGCGCCAGTAACGTGTCGGAGGTGCGCCTATGAGTGAAGCGTGGTTAAATAAGGTAAATTGGTCTGTCGACGGATTGGTGGTAGTCATTGCGCAGGATACCGTTACTGGTCGTGTGCTGATGGTGGCATGGATGAACCGCGAGGCTCTGAAGCTGACCTGGCAAAAAAATGAGGCCGTGTATTGGTCGCGCTCGCGCAAGAAACTTTGGCGCAAAGGCGAGGAATCCGGCCATACTCAAAAAGTAAAAGAAATCAGGCTGGATTGTGATGGTGACGCAATCCTGCTGCAAATTGAACAGCAGGGCGGCATCGCCTGTCACACCGGGCGCGAAAGCTGCTTTTACAGCCGCTTGGAAAAAGGCAAGTGGGTGGAAACCGATGCGGTGATAAAATCTCCCGACGAAATCTATGAAAAGCAAACCCGGAAGCTGGAGCCATAAAATATGAGTCAGGATATTTTGCAACGGCTAACAGAAACACTGGGGGCACGTAAGCTGGCGTCGCCGGAAAGCTCCTATGTTGCCAAATTATTCAGTAAGGGCGAGGATGCCATCCTGAAAAAGATTGGTGAGGAAGCGACGGAAGTTATCCTTGCGAGCAAAGAGGGTGACAAAACCCATTTGGTGTATGAGATTGCTGATTTGTGGTTTCATTGCGTGGTATTGTTGGCGCAGCACGAATTGGGTGCGGCCGATGTGTTGAACGAGTTGGCGCGCCGCGAAGGCTTGTCTGGAATTGCAGAGAAGGAAGGCCGTAAAAAGGATTGATTATGGGCGACTGCATTTTCTGCAAAATTGCACGCGGCGAAATTCCTTGCCGCAGGGTATATGAAGACGATGAGGTGCTGGCATTTCACGACATCAACCCGGTCGCCCCCGTGCATTTCATGTTGATCCCCAAGCTGCATTTGGCTTCGCTGGCAGATGTCAAAGATGTTCATGCCGCCTTATTGGGCAGAATGCTGCTTCTGGTATCCAGGCTGGCAAAAGAACAGGGGTTGGACAATGGTTTTCGTACCGTGATCAATACCGGCAAGGGTGGCGGGCAGGAAGTGTTTCATTTGCATATTCACGTCATAGGCGGCGGTAACATTCCGCCTATGGTGCGGCGCGGCTAGCAGTTAACTTTGAGGAGGTAAACATGGGATCATTTAGTATCTGGCATTGGCTGATTGTGTTGCTGGTTGTTGCGCTGATATTCGGCACCAAGAATCTGCGCAACATCGGCAGCGATCTGGGCGGCGCGGTAAAGGGTTTCAAGGAAGGCATGCGTTCCGACGACGAGACACCCAAGCAGCTTAAAGACGGTGGTCGAACCATCGAGGGTGAAGTTAAAGACAAGAAAACCACTGATGTGTGATCGTTGAAAAACGATTGTGCCCGAGATGTTTCCCGATAGCCTGCAATGGTTTGCTAGATCATGTTTGATTTCAGCTTCTCTGAACTGATTGTGGTGTTGGTGGTGGCGCTCGTCGTTATCGGACCGGAGCGTCTGCCAAAAGTGGCGCGCACTCTGGGACATCTGTATGGACGGGCGCAACGCTACGTGAATGGCGTGAAAGCCGACATCGCGCGCGACATGGCGACAGAAGAATTCCGCCAGTTGCAGCAAAAAGTGCAAGCCGAAGCCAGCGCGGTAGAGCAATCGGTGCAACGGGCCACGCAAACGCTGGATCAACAAGTTCAACAACTCAATGTCACCGTAGTAAAGCCGTTGCATGATGCGCAACAGCAGGCGCAATTGCCTCCGCAATCTTCCGCCGAGCCATCATCGGCGCAGCCTAGATTCTGATGCTGGACGCTAGCAATCCGGCATTCCCGCGCATAACCAGCAATGCCAATGGTTATGCGCGGGAATGACATAGTGGAATCTTCGGGGTTGCCCAGATGAGTACCGGTGAGAGTTTTATCGCGCATCTGCTCGAGTTGCGTGTCCGCTTGCTGAATTCCGCAGCGGCTTTGCTGTTGGTATTTATCTGTTTGTTTCCTTGGGCATCCGATCTCTACGCGCTGTTGGCGCGGCCGCTATTGGCCAAGCTGCCCAAAGGTGGGCAGATGATTGCCACCGATGTGACTACACCGTTCTTTGTACCGCTCAAGTTGGCGATGATGACTGCTTTTGTAATCGCGTTGCCTTACATTCTTTATCAAACCTGGAAATTTGTCGCGCCCGGTTTGTATGCGCACGAGAAGCGCCTGATTGTGCCGTTTATCTTCGCCAGCACGATATTGTTTGTTTGCGGTATGGCGTTTGCCTATTTTCTGGTGTTCCCGGTGGTGTTCGGTTTTATCGCCGCCTCCGCGCCGCAAGGTGTGGCGGTGATGACTGATATAGATAAGTACCTCAGCTTCGTGCTGACGATGTTCATGGCGTTTGGCGTCACTTTCCAAGTGCCGGTAGTGGTGGTGTTGCTGGTGCGCATGGGCATCGTCACGGTCGAGAAGTTGCGCGAAATTCGTCCCTATGTGGTGGTCGGTGCATTCGTGGTCGGCGCAATCTTTACCCCGCCGGATGTGGTTTCGCAATTCATGCTGGCGATCCCTCTGTGGTTGCTTTATGAGGCCGGGATCGTGGTTGCCGCATGGGTGGGTAAGGGCAAGACGACGGAGGCGTAGAAAATCGCACAAAATCAAGCGTGATATATAGCGCAAACCCCCATGAATGGCGTGAAAATCAACAGTATATTTGTTTCTACCGCCCCGATAATGCCGTACAAATACATTGTTTGCAAAATTTCACCGCAATTTTCTGCACTGCTATAATGCACGGCATGAACAAGACCCTCTCCGCCACGCCGCACGCACTCAACCTTGCCCGCGAAGTATTGAACATCGAAGCCGCCGCCGTACAAGCTCTCGTTGCGCGTGTTGACGAGAATTTTCTGCGCGCACTGAATGTTATTCTGCGTTGCGAGGGACGTGTCATCGTTAGCGGCATGGGGAAATCCGGACATATCGCGCGCAAAATTGCCGCGACCCTGTCCAGCACCGGAACGCCAGCCTACTTCGTGCATCCGGGCGACGCCAGCCATGGCGATCTCGGTATGATTACCAGCGAAGATGTGATCATCGCATTATCCTATTCCGGGGAGAGTCAGGAGCTAATGACTATCGTGCCGGTCATCAAACGCCAGGGTGCAAAACTTATCAGCATGACCGGCAATCCCGCTTCCAGCTTGGCGAAAGTGGCGGACGTGCACCTGGATGCTGCGGTGGACAAAGAGGCTTGTCCGATGGGTTTGGCCCCCACTGCCAGCACCACGGCGGCACTGGCATTGGGTGACGCACTGGCGGTGGCGTTGCTGGATGCGAAAGGTTTTGGCGCGGAAGATTTTGCCCGCTCGCATCCGGGCGGCAGCTTGGGCAGGCGTTTGCTCACCCATGTGCGCGACATCATGCGTAGCGGTGAACGTTTGCCGATGGTGCATGAAGATGCAATGCTGGGCGACGCAATCCTGGAAATCTCGAGAAAGGGCGTGGGCATGACCGCGATCGTGGATTCCGAGCAACGCGTATTGGGCATTTACACCGATGGTGACTTGCGCCGCACGTTGGAGAAAAAACTGGATCTCAACGCTACACTGGTGCGCAGCGTGATGTCCATCAAACCGCGCTGTATCAATCCGGATGCACTGGCCGCCGAAGCAGTGCGGGTGATGGAACAACACAATATCAGTCAAATGCTGGTGGTTGATGAGCAACACCAATTGGTTGGGGCGCTGAATATGCATGATTTGTTGCACGCCAAAGTGATCTAGGAGATAACTATGCCAATAAGCCGCGCAAAATTGATTCGCCTGATGGTTTTTGATGTTGATGGCGTGATGACAGACGGGGGGCTATATCTATCCGATTCCGGAGATGAGTTCAAGCGCTTCAACTCGCTGGACGGACATGGCCTGAAGATGCTCAAAGCCAGCGGTGTGGAGGTTGCCATCATCACCGGGCGCACTTCGCGCTGCGTCGAGGCCCGTGCCAAAAATCTCGGTATCGCATATGTTTATCAGGGCGTTGAACACAAACTGGAAGCGATGGTTGACCTGCTCGACAGGCTTAAATTATCGCGCGATGCCGCAGCCTACATGGGCGATGATGTGGTTGACCTCACCGTGATGCGTCACGTTGGCCTTTCGATCAGCGTGCCTGCGTCACCGCAACTGGTGCGCGAACATTCCGACTACGTCACACAGCGCAATGGCGGACATGGTGCGGTGCGTGAAGCTTGCGAGTTGGTTATGTCGGCGCAAGGTACGCTGGATGCGCAACTGGCCCAATACCTGAAATGACCTTTGCTTCGCGCGCGCGCTACTGGTTGCCGTTGTTGCCATTGCTCGGTTTGCTGGGAGCCACCTATTGGCTGAACCAGCAGGTACAGCCTGAATCAGCCAAGCAGGATAGCAACAAGCGCCACGACCCCGATGCCATTATAGAAAACTTTTCCGCAATCAAGCTGGACAAGCAAGGTATGCCGCACTTCATGATGACCGCAAGGAAAATGCAACATTACCCGGACGACGACAGTACTATGCTGGAAGTACCGCGCCTTACCGCATTATCTGTCGATCATCCGGCGACACACGCCATCGCCAAGCGCGGTATCATTTCCAGCAAAGGTGACGAGGTGTTTCTGCACGATGATGTTGGAGTGTTGCGCGAAGCAGACGCACAGCAAGATGAGCTTACATTGCAAACCGAGTACTTGCATATCATTCCGGATCAGGATATGGCGGATACCGACCGCGCTGTCACTATCGTAAACTCGCACAATACGGTGCATGCGATAGGTTTGAAAATGGACGGCAAGGCGCGTACCCTGAAACTACTCTCCCAGGTTAGAAGCGAACATGTACCAAGCAAGAAATAGACTGTTGTTAACGGCATTATTGTTGCTCCATACGTCAACCGGCTTTGCCGAGCGCGTTGACCGCGACAAGCCATTGCATCTGTCGGCCGATCAGGTGTTAATGGATGATGCACGACAGATCAGTACCTTTACCGGAAATGTGCAACTGACCCAGGGCACAATGTTGATACGCGGCGACAAGATTGTTGTGATGCAGGACAAGGACGGCTTCAAGCGCGGCACCGCCTATGGAAATACCGCCAGCTTCCGGCAAAAGCGGGAAGGGTTGGATGAATATGTGGAAGGATATGGCGAGCGCATCGAATATGACACGCGTGCCGAGACGGTGGATTTCTATGTGCAGGCTCGCGTCAAACGCAATCTGGACGAGGTGCGCGGCGAGCATATTACTTACAGTGCTAAAACTGAAATCTTTCAGGTCAGCGGCAGTGGCGCAGGTTCCGGGAATGCACCACCCAGGCGGGTACACGCCGTACTGCAACCAAAACCCAAAGAGGGTGTAACGAAACAGCCAGTACCGGACGCCCTGCCGATTAAATCCAGCGGGACTCTTTCGCCTGCGGAATAAATCATGCGCACACCGAAAACCGCACCCAATCCGCTATCAAATTACGCGGTAGATTCTTCGGGGTTCACTCATGAGTGAATTGCGTGCTGTTGGTCTGAGAAAAAAATATGGTTCGCGTATCGTGGTACACGATGCGTCTCTTTCGTTAAAAAGCGGTGAGGTTGTCGGCTTGCTTGGCCCGAACGGAGCAGGCAAGACTACTTCGTTCTACATGATTGTGGGGCTGATCGCAGCCGACGGCGGGTCAATTTTTATCGATGACCAGAACATCACCCATCTGCCGATACACCGCCGCGCGCGCCTGGGACTGGGTTATCTTCCGCAAGAAGCGTCGATTTTTCGTCGCCTGACGGTTGCGCAAAATATTCAAGCGGTACTGGAGCTGCAAAACCTTTCCGATGATGATCTTCAGAATCGTCTGGACGAACTGCTGGAAGACCTGCACATCACACATATCCGCGACAACCCGGCCATCAGCTTGTCCGGCGGCGAACGGCGGCGAGTGGAAATCGCGCGTGCACTGGCGACCGATCCGGATTTTATCCTGCTCGATGAACCTTTCGCCGGGGTGGATCCTATCGCCGTGCTCGATATCCAGAAAATCATCCGTTTTCTCAAGGAGCGCGGCATCGGCGTGTTAATCACCGACCACAATGTACGTGAAACTTTGGGCATTTGCGACCGCGCCTACATCATCAATGCCGGCTCGGTAATGGCGGAAGGCAAGCCGGACGAAATCATTTATAATGAGGGCGTGAGAAAAGTATATTTGGGCGAACATTTCAAGCTCTGACCAATAGATGAAGCCCAGAATAAACACGCTAAAATGAACACGCTGGAATGAAACCCGTTCTCCAAACTCGCTTGTCCCAGCAACTGACGCTCACCCCACAGTTGCAGCAGGCTATTCGTTTGCTGCAACTCTCCACGCAGGATATTCATCAGGAAGTCTCTCGAATGCTCGACGAGAATCCCTTGCTGGAGCTGGCCGAAGAGTCTGCGCCGATCATTTTCTCGGTTGAACCACGCAGCAACGTCGTCGCAACCAATGCGGAAACCGAAACCGTTACGGACAACCGCAGCGCAGACGATTTTGGCAGTGAACCAGCCGACTGGAACTCTGGCGGCGGTATGGCGCATAGCTCGGACGATGAAGACGAAACCTACCCCGAACAAGCTGCGGAACAAGCCAGCCTGCGCGAGCATCTGCACAATCAATTGACCACCACTTCACTGGATAACAAAGATCGCAAGGTAATCGGGTTGTTGATTGATGCTCTGGATGAAAACGGTTATCTGGCACAAGATTTGCCGGAGCTAGTGGAATTATTACCTACCGAGCTTGAAATCACGCTGGATGATCTTGAGACGGCACTGGTGCAGTTGCAACACCTGGATCAACCCGGTCTGGGCGCACGCAATCTGGGTGAATGTCTCGCTTTGCAACTCAAGACATTACCCGAAGATACGCCGCAACGCGATATGGCGATTTGTTTGGTAAGCCACCATCTTGATCTGGTCGCCGCTCACGATTTCTCCAAAATCAAAAAATTGTTGCATTGCTCGGACAACGAGTTGCGCACCGCGCAACATCTGATTGCCGGACTGAACCCCAAACCCGGTACCGAGTTTGATCAAACGGTTGCCGACTATGTGACACCGGATGTGGTCGTTGACAAACACAATGGAAAATGGCGCGCTCGCCTGAATACAGCAGCCATGCCCAAGCTGCGCGTGAACCAGATTTACGCCAATATATTGCAACAACGCAACGAGAAAAACGGCTCCCAGCTCGCCACGCATTTGCAGGAGGCGAAATGGCTGATCAAGAATTTGCAGCAGCGTTTCGACACCATTTTGCGCGTCGCACAAGCCATCGTGGAGCGGCAAGGTAATTTTCTGGAGCACGGTGAAATCGGCATGCGCCCGTTGGTGTTGCGCGAAATAGCCGACACGCTGGAATTGCACGAATCAACGGTATCTCGCAGCACCACGCAAAAGTTTATGCTGACCCCGCGCGGCATTTATGAATTCAAGTATTTTTTTGGCAGCGGTCTTGCCACGGGAATCGGCGGCATCTGCTCTTCCACCGCAATACGCGAGTTGATCAAACAACTGGTCAGCGCGGAAGACAGGCTAAAACCGCTTACCGACAACCGCATGTCAGAAATCTTGGCGCAGCAGGGCATTGTCGTCGCCCGCCGTACCATAGCAAAGTACCGTGAGGCACTACATATACTCCCGGTAAATCTCCGTAAATCACTCTAAACAAGGAGCAGAACATGAACCTCCATCTAACCGGACACCATTTGGAAATCACCCCGGCCATACGCGAATATGCGACTGGAAAAATCAGCAAAATCAAGCGCCATTTTGATAATGTGATTGATGTGAACATCATTCTTTCGGTTGAAAAACTGAAGCAAAAAGCCGAAGCCACCGTACACATCAGTGGCAAGGATGTATTCGTGGAGTGCGAAGACGAAAATCTGTACGCGGCGATTGACGCGCTGGTGGACAAACTGGATCGCCAGGTGATGAAACACAAGGAAAAATTGTCGGCACGCCGCCATGATGATTCCGGCAAGCATGTGGCAGTGGAATAAACCAGCTCGGGCGGCAGCAATGCCGCTCACTTTCCGCCTGCGATTGTTATGACAATGAATTTAATCAGCAAAATTCTGACGCCTGGCAACATCCTGCTGGACACCGAATCTACCAGCAAAAAACGTGTGTTTGAGCGTGTCGGCCTGCTGTTTGAAAACAACCACCAGATCGCGCGTAGCCAGGTATTCGACAGTTTATTTGCCCGAGAGAAGCTCGGCTCGACCGGCTTGGGGCAAGGCGTGGCGATTCCGCATGGCCGTATCAGCAAACTGCGCGATGCAATCGCTGCCTTCGTAAAGACTTCACACCCGATTCCGTTCGATGCGCCTGACGGCCTGCCGGTCACCCTGATTTTCGTATTACTGGTACCGGAACGCGCCACTGACTTGCATCTGCAAATTCTCGGCGAACTCGCACAAATGTTCAGCGACCAACAATTCCGCAATCTCCTTCTCGCCTGCGAAGACGCCTCCAGTATCCATCAGTTATTTTACGGCTGGAAAAGCGCGGCTTGATGGGAGCCTCTAAAATCCACTTTTGCGAGATGAGGCGCAAGGAGCCGCGCAGCGAATGCGAGACAACACGCCGCATAGCGGCTTGTTGCGGTGTAAACCAATCTTTAGGTTACATGCCTCTGAACCCATTCTCAGGAAATGCACATGCCCCCTCCCCCGCAAGCAGGGGAAGGAGTGAAACCAACAAGTGCCTGAGAATAGTTCAGCGGCATGTCAGGTTATGTCGTAACTAAAATAAATTTTAGAGGTTTCCATGAGCCAGGTTAACATCCGGCAACTGTTCGAAGACAAGCAGCAACGCTTGCAGCTCAGCCGTGTTGCCGGCACGGACGGTGCCGACCGTATCATCGACAGCGATAAAGTTAACTCCTCCAACAACGGACTCATCGGCCATCTCAACTTGATTCACCCGAATTGGGTGCAAGTGCTCAGCGAAACCGAACTCAATTATCTGCGCAGCCTGGACGCTGAAGAGCGCTCCGGCATATTCCGACAAATCGAACAAGGCGTCACGACCTGTTTGATCGTGGCCGGCACCAATGAAATTCCGGCGGAACTGATCGCCTTTGCCGACCAATCGCATATTCCGCTATTTCGTTCGCCCCTGCCCAGCGTGCACCTGATGTGGCTGATCCGTCACTACCTGGCCAAGGAGCTGGCCGAATCCACCACTCGCCACGGCGTGTTTCTCGATGTGCTGGGTGTCGGCGTGATGATTACCGGCGAGAGCGCGTCCGGCAAAAGCGAACTCGGCTTGGAGCTGATCGCGCGCGGCAATGGACTGGTTGCCGACGATATCGTTGAGTTGCACCGTATCGCGCCGGATACGCTGGAAGGGCGCTGCCCGGAACTGTTGCGCGATTTTCTTGAAGTGCGCGGCCTGGGCGTGTTAAACATCCGCACCATGTTTGGCGAAACAGCGGTACGGCGAAAAAAGAGTTTGAAGCTTATCGTACATCTGCATCGTCCGCAGGGCGGCGATCTCTCGCAAATGGAACGTCTGCCGCTCAACGCCACGCACCAGGAAATTCTTGGCGTAAATATCAGCACCGTGAATATTCCGGTGGTCGCGGGGCGCAACCTCGCGGTGTTGGTGGAGGCCGCCGCGCGCAATTTTGTCATGCAACAGCGCGGCATCGACAGCATGCAGGAATTCATCACGCGGCACGACCAGCTGCTGCTGGGGGATTGATTTACGAAAGGCCGATGGAACCCTCCAGGTTGAAAAGCAATACCTTAATACTGAGCGAAGTCGAAGGGTCAGGGCGAACGGCTTTCGCAGTCTTGCCCTTGTTGCGCAACGCAAGGCGCTGTTGCACGCCGAACTTATGCTGCTCGTCCACAATCGCCAGGCCGAGTCTGTGAAAACTGATCTGTTTTTGAAACAGCGCGTGCGTGCCGGTGGCGAGAAGCGTTTCGCCGGAAGCGATGCGTTCGGCGGCGAGTTGCTTAGCCTTTTTCAGCGCAACGGCGATGCAACAGCAGGTCGGCGCGATGGCGGATACCGAGCTTGGCGAGTTTGCTCAGCGTAGCGGGAGATATTTTTGCAGGTGTGCTCAATTCAATATGGCTGAATACTGTCTGCTCTGGTTATAGCAAAAAATGCGAAGCTGACCCCTTTAGCATTTGACGAATTCCTGTCCGAAAACGCTACGCTCGATGAAGCGTGCATTCTGGCTACGAAGTCGATTATTATGCCGACATCAAGTAATTATTCGGAACAGTAAATGATACCTGACGTATCCACATCGTATCCAGTTCTTGCATTCTTTATTATCATTGTTTTGATAATTATTACGCGCAAGTGAGAGAAGCAGTGGGTTCTCATTTGGACAGACCGTTTTATTTTAGGATAATTAATTGAGAGCTGGACGTATTTAAGGCGCGAATGGATAAATCTATGTTGAGACTTAAGCTCATAAAAAATGCCGATGATGCCATAACCGAATTCAAAGAGAAATCGTATTCGATTGAACAGGTCTATGACGTTATTGAATATTGGATGAAAGAAAAGCCGTATCTTTTTTGCTCAAAAAAGCTTCTGGATTTAGTTGTAGCTACATATCCTGAAATCTTAAGCAATGACCTCAAAATCTCTCTAACTCAGCTTGCTTGTCATCTAAAGGTTAGTAAGGAAGCTTTTGATAATATTCTTTCTACATTCCAAGATTACGACAAACCTTCTCTGCTTCCGAGGGGAGATGGTTACGAAAAAAATGTCTACCCGCTAGATGAGGCAATAAAAAACGTAGGGATGTGGTATCTCATAAAGCTGTATCAATATGGCGCGAGAACGATGAGTTTAATTGCTGCCATTGATGAGTGTATGACTTACAGACATGAGCATGAAGAAGAAAAACTAATCTATTTAATTGAACACTTCCATGAACTTAGGAATGAGTTTGGAAATCATGAAGAACTAATAATTCAAATAACCCACCAAGGTCTCTTGGAAAAGATAATTAACCGAGGACTTACTAAAACCGCATTTCTACTGCTCGATTATTGTAAAAAAATGAGTGATGTCATTAGAGATTCTGACGAAGGGGTAAACTATTACTGGGTCTCGCGTCGATATATAAATTCCCTATTTAATTTTACCGTCAGTGTTAATGCGGAATTAATTCCCAGGGAAATATTGAAACAATTTGACGTGGATGTAAATTTCTTGGGGCATAAAAACTCAACCTCTTTAGCTTGGGCATATTTCAATAAGAATTTCGAGCTGGCTGAATTATTGATTAGTGCAGGTGCAGACCCAGATTTCCAGCAACCCAATGCACCATACCCAACCCCCGCCCATATTATAAAAAAGGTCGAGGGTAGCGAGAGCGAGCTGGCGACGATGAAGCCGGAGGAACACACGACGGACATCGACGCGGTGAAGCGGGCCGACGCCGACCAGGCCGCGCTCAAGGCCGACCTGGAACGGCGCCGCGCCGCAGAGGCGAACATAGACTTCTCCGACCTCGAGGAGTCCGGCGCGCTGAAGAGCGTTGAGCGCACCGCACAGGTCGAGGCGGTCGACAACATACTGCGGACGGTCGGAATCACCAATGCTTCGCTGGTCGACCGGCTGGTAAAGAAGCTGGGTTGATTCACCGAGGTGATCCAGAACATGTGAAAGGAGCCAGGCTCGAATTAACCGGCAAGATAAATAACCCCATCCGACCTGCTTTACTCATCTACAAACCGGCGGCGATATTCCGTTAGTGTCTCGATGACAAAAGGTGTCGTCCCGCGCAAGTCCAGTAAATCCTTATCACCGCTTACCAGAAGATCGGCTCGCCCTGCGCCTGCCAATCGGATGAATATCTGATCGTTGGGATCGCGGCAAAGTGGCAGGCTGGCATCTTCTCCGGCGCATTCCACTCGTTCCGCGTGGCGCAGATAGCGTGTGGCAACAGCCTCCGCTTGGGCGGGTAACAAGCCGAATTTCGGATATGCCAGAACACGCAATAGCTCGCGGGCAGTTTCACGGCTAACCATGAGCGTTACTTCACCGCTCTGCCAGTGCCCTACCAGCCAGGATGCAGCGCCGCGAAACAGTAAAGCGGAAACGATTGTGTTGGTGTCGAATACAACCCGCATCAGGATGACGCGCGCGCCCAGGAAACGGCCTCGGCCACGTCGGATTCAGTAATGCCACGGGTGGCAATATCATCACGGATGTTTTCCAGTTCCTGGTCCTTGCCGGTGGCAAGGATGAGCACTTCCACCTGCTGTCCTTTAGCCAAAGGGAGCGGTCGTGCGAGCTTCAGGGTGCTTGGGTCGTTGATTGTGAGAATTTCCTTGTAGGCGTACATGATGCCTCCGTTAGTCATTAAGCATGGGCAGCGGAGTCTGGCATATCACTCCATCCCTGTCCACATTGCAATCATTCAA
>JAHFRA010000062.1 GCA_023259035.1 Gallionella sp. | reverse complement strand
CTTGGGTCGTTGATTGTGAGAATTTCCTTGTAGGCGTACATGATGCCTCCGTTAGTCATTAAGCATGGGCAGCGGAGTCTGGCATATCACTCCATCCCTGTCCACATTGCAATCATTCAACGAACCCGACGGGTTAAAGGTTCCAGGCTCCTCCGCGGACAATTAAGCTTGACGGGCTTGCTTAGTGTAGCAGGCGAGATATTGGTCGTTTGCACGGACTGGCGAAGCGTCTAATCCTGTGCGACCAGCACGCCATCCATCTCCACCAATGCAGCGCGCGGCAATGCCGCCACGCCCACCGCAGCGCGCGCCGGATACGGCTGGCGGAAATATTCCGCCATGATTTCGTTGACCTTGGCGAAATGACCGAGGTCGGTGAGGTAGACATTCAGCTTGACCAGATCGTCAAAGCTGCTATCGGCGGCAATGGCCACCGCGCGCAGATTCCGGAACACTCGATGGACTTGCGCCTCAATGCCCTCCACCAACTGCATCGTGGTCGGGTCAAGGCCGATCTGTCCGGATAGATACACTGTTTCGCCGACGCGCACCGCTTGCGAATAAGTGCCGATCGCGGCGGGTGCATCGGGGGTTTGAATGATTTGTTTATTTGCCATGATTTGCTCCGTCAAAAATCAGGATGCGATTATAACGGCTCAGGTAATTACTGTCGGCTTGTCGCGTCCGGTGCGCTTGCGCAATTCGGAAAGCTGCAACGCAATATTGATTAGCGTGGCCAGCGCTTCCTGTGCGTCAAGATGATGTTTGGATACGTCCGGTTCAAAAGATTCCAGGTAGATACGCAGTGTCGCGCCCTCGGTGCCGGTGCCGGACAGGCGGAATACGATGCGCGAATCGTCGGTGAAAACGATGCGCACACCTTGTCCGGTGCTGATGCTGCCGTCCACCGGATCGGTATAGCTGAAATCGTCGCAGAACAACACCCGGTAACTGCCGAATTGCGCATCCCTTCGACCTAGCTCAGGACAGGCTTGCAGTTCTGCGAAGCGGTCGTGCAGCAGCTTCATCACACCGTTGGCCGCGTCAGTGGGAAGGCCTTCGTAGTCGTGGCGCGAATAGACGTTGCGCCCGAAGCGTGCCCAGTGCTCGCGCACGATGGTTTCCACATCCCGCGACACGTTACTGATAGAACTACTAGCCATTCGACTAGGCGAGCCAACAACGCTCGCCAAGTCGCTGGTTATGGCGGAGCCAGCCGATTGCGGGAGCGGGTGTGAGGCGGCCATTCCCGCACCGGATGCTTCGCAACACCGTGTCATGGCCGCCACCGATTGCTTGCGTGCCGCGAGAATGTTCAGCCAGAACAATACCGCCCACAAGCCATCCTTCTCGCGAACGTGACTCGAACTGGTGCCGAAGCTCTCTTCGCCGCACAGCGTCACCTTGCCCGCATCCATCAGGTTGCCGAAAAACTTCCAGCCGGTCGGGGTTTCGTAGCAGGGAATGTTGAGCGCTGCGGCCACGCGATCCGCTGCCGCGCTGGTTGGCATCGAGCGCGCGATACCTGCCAAGCCTTGTTTGTAGCCCGGCACCAGATGCGCATTGGCGGCGATGACGGCAAGGCTATCGGAAGGGTTCACGAAAAAATGCTTGCCCAGAATCATGTTGCGGTCACCGTCGCCGTCCGAGGCTGCGCCGAAATCCGGCGCGTTGTCGCCATACAGCGTTTCGACCAGTTCATGCGCGTAAGTGAGGTTCGGGTCGGGATGACCGCCGCCAAAATCCGGCAGGGGTTCGGCATTGATCACGCTATCTGCGGATGCGCCCAAACGGCGCACGAAAATCTCACGCGCATAAGGCCCGGTGACGGCATGCATCGCATCAAACTTGATGCGGAAGCCGCTGTTCAATAAAACGCGAATCGCGGCAAAATCGAACAGCGATTCCATCAGTTCGGCATAGTCGCCGACCGGGTCGATCACCGACACAATCATGTTGCAGAGCTTGCTATCGCCTATGGTGTCCAGCGCAACATCGGCCGCTTCCGCAATGCGGTACCGGGTGATTTGTTTGCTCGCGGCATAGATCGCTTCGGTGACTTTTTCCGGGGCCGGGCCGCCGTTGGCGGTGTTGTACTTGATGCCGAAATCTCCGTCCGGCCCGCCCGGATTGTGGCTGGCAGACAAAACGATGCCACCGTAGGTCTGGTACTTGCGAATCAAGCAGGAAGCCGCAGGGGTGGAAAGGATGCCGCTCCTGCCAACCAGAACCTGCCCGAAACCATTGGCAGCAGCCATCTTCAGGATAATCTGGATCGCCTCGCGGTTATAATAGCGGCCATCGCCGCCGAGTGCCAGTGTCGCGCCCGGTGGGGCAGCAACGGTGTCGAATATCGACTGGACAAAGTTTTCCAGATAATGCGGCTGCTGGAATATCGGTACGCGCTTGCGCAGTCCGGAAGTGCCGGGTTTCTGGTCATTGAAAGGGGTAGTGGCAACTGTGCTGAATTGTATTTCTAATTTTTCCGGCATATTCATTGTTCCCATTCGATGTGCTTTCCGTTCGCCATATTACCACCGCTGAATTGCGCTTTCCTGATAACCGGCTTGCGAAAAACAAACAGCCCCGCTTTGGCGGGGCTGTCGGATTGCTGCGAAGCTAACTGTAAATTACATCATGCCGTCCATGCCACCCATACCGCCCATACCACCCATGCCGCCGCCCATGCCACCGGCTGGTTTATCTTCCGGTGATTCGGCAACCATGCAGGCCGTGGTCAACATCAAGCCGGCAATCGAAGCTGCATTTTGCAATGCAACGCGCGTCACCTTGGTTGGATCAACCACACCCATCGCCAACATGTCGCCATATTCGCTGCTGGCTGCGTTGTAACCGAAACTGCCCTTGCCTTCCATCACTTTATTGACCACAACAGACGGTTCGTCGCCGGCATTCTGCACGATGGCGCGCAACGGGGATTCCATGGCACGCAACACGATAGTGATGCCAGCTTCCTGATCGTGATTGTCGCCTTTCAGTCCGGCCAATGCGAGCTTGGCGCGCAGCAATGCCACACCGCCTCCGGGAACAATGCCTTCTTCAACGGCAGCGCGGGTTGCGTGCAATGCGTCTTCCACACGCGCTTTCTTTTCTTTCATTGCAACTTCAGTAGCCGCGCCAACCTTGATCACCGCTACGCCGCCAGCCAGCTTGGCTTTGCGTTCCTGCAGTTTTTCCTTGTCGTAGTCGCTGGTGGATTCTTCGGCTTGTTTGTTGATCTGGCTGATACGGCCCTTGATTGCATCTTCCTTGCCAGCGCCATCGATGATGATGGTGTTGTCCTTGCCCACTTCGATGCGTTTCGCCTGACCCAACTCGGCCAGTGTGATTTTTTCCAGTGTCAGGCCGACTTCTTCGGCAACTACGGTGCCGCCAGTCAGTATTGCAATATCTTCCAGCATGGCCTTGCGGCGGTCGCCGAAACCAGGAGCCTTTACCGCAACGGTCTTCAGGATGCCGCGAATGTTGTTCACTACCAGAGTGGCCAGCGCTTCACCGTCCACGTCCTCGGCGATGATCAGCAACGGGCGGCCGGACTTGGCGATTTGCTCCAGTACGGGCAGCAAGTCACGGATGTTGGAAACCTTCTTGTCGTGCAGCAGGATGTAGGGATTTTCCATCAATGCCAGTTGGCGATCCTGATTGTTGATGAAGTAGGGCGACAGGTAGCCGCGGTCAAACTGCATGCCTTCCACGATGTCCAGCTCATCTTCCAGACCCTGCCCATCTTCAATGGTGATGACGCCTTCCTTGCCGACTTTTTCCATCGCGGCAGCGATCTTCTCGCCGATCACGGTGTCGGAATTGGCGGAAATGCTACCCACCTGCGCAATTTCCTTGCTGGTGGTGCAAGGTTTGGAAATTTTCTTCAGCTCTGCAACGGCTGCGATAACCGCCTTGTCGATGCCGCGTTTCAGATCCATCGGGTTCATGCCTGCGGCGACGAACTTCATGCCTTCCTGCACAATGGATTGCGCCAGCACAGTTGCCGTCGTCGTGCCATCACCGGCCACGTCGGAGGTCTTGGAAGCAACTTCCTTGACCATTTGCGCGCCCATGTTTTCGAACTTGTCTTTCAGTTCGATTTCCTTGGCGACAGACACGCCATCCTTGGTGATGGTTGGTGCGCCGTAGGAGCGGTCCAGCACTACGTTACGGCCTTTCGGACCCAGCGTTACTTTTACTGCATCCGCCAGAATATTCACGCCCACAACCATCTTGTTGCGTGCTGCGTCGTGGAACTTTACGTCTTTAGCTGCCATGTTTATGTCTCCTTAAATGTCTTGTGTTGCTTACGCTTCAACTACGCCGATGATGTCATCTTCACGCATGGTCAAATATTCCTGACCGTCCATCTTGAATGCTTGGCCGGAATATTTTCCGAACAACACGCGGTCGCCAACCTTGACAGTCATCGGCTGCAACTTGCCGTCGTCACCTGTTTTGCCTTTGCCTACAGCGATGATTTCGCCTTGGTCCGGCTTTTCGGTGGCTGCATCGGGAATCACGATACCGGAAGCGGTCTTGCGTTCTTCTTCCATACGCTTAACGATGACGCGATCGTTCAAAGGACGAATTTTCATACTTTAGTTCTCCTAAATCAGTGAGTTAATTAAATGCGGAGGTGGGGTTCATGGTTTTATTAGCACTCCCCTCCTGCGAGTGCTAATAATAAGGGCAGCCCCGCCCGATTTCAAGAGTGAAGTCAGGTTTATTTTAGAGCGGGGAGGGAAATCTTGTTATCGGTGCTGAATTGGTAATCGTGGAAGATGTGTTCGGCAGTCAATATCTGATAAGTGCCATCGGTGTTGCGATGGGTCGTATCCTTGAGGCGATAGGTGTAGTGGCCGCAAGTCCAGCAATCATAATTGCGCATGTGGGTGCACAAACATATCTTGTCCTTGACGGAAATTTTCCTGGCATTGGGATGCAATGCCAACTCGCGGTTATAAGCATCGATGTACGAGCAATTGCCGTTGGCATCAAGGATGTAACCAAAAGCCTCACAGTTCGGGCGAATACCGGAGCCAATCGCCGGACAGTTCTTCAGCATGCGCATCGGGTAGCCGGTCGGCGACAGCATGTTCACTTCGATGTCGCCTTCGCTGGCCTTGAAATATTCCTGCTGCACTTTTTCGGGAATGCCGCATTCCTCGGCAACGGTAAAGCGCGTCGCCACTTGCACGGCTGCTGAACCTGTTTCCAGATAACTCACTGCGTCGCTGCCGGTAAAAATCCCGCCTGCCGGGATCACCGGGATGTCCAGTTTCTCAGCCTGAAGATGTTGCTGAATCTCGGTGACGATAGTGCGCAAATCATATTGCGCCCAGTCCATGCCAAACCCCAGATGCCCGCCCGCGAGAGGTCCCTCCACCACAATAAAATCCGGCAGCCGGTTCAGCTTGGCATTCTTGCGCAAAAATAGCTGCAAAGCGCGCAATGAGGAGACGATGATACCCAGTTTGGCGTCGCGAAAACGCGGATGATCCTCGATTAGCGCGAATGAACCGAGATGCAGGCCGGCAGCCAACGTAATGCCGTCGATGCCTTCATCCAGAGCCACTCTGAGGCGTACACGCAAAGTTTCGCGCGGCGCATTCATCGTGAGCTTTTCCATGCAATTGACGAAAATCATGCCATCGCCATGCTTTGCCTGCATGGTTCGACGGACATGCAAACGCGTCGCCTCGGCAACTTGACCGAGATCGAATTGCACGGCAGATTTGTTGGCGTTCGCAACGTTGAATTTGTAGGTTTTTTGCTTTTCCTTGACGAAACGCGTCTTGTAGTGACGGTCTGACACGGTAGGCAACATCGCATCGGAAATATGTCCAATTCCGCCCAGACGAGCGGCTTCCAAAGCCAATTCTGCCGTAGAAATGTCAACGCCCATCCCGCCTATAATAATCGGCACCAACTCACGCTTACCAAAACGTAGGCGGAAATCGTCAACACGTTTCATTACTGCAACCCCCAACCGCCATCTTGATTTACCAAGCAAGATCGACAGAAATAATTGTTATATACACATTTCAGGTACGAAGAATGCCACAGATGGGGGTAATCATCAAAGCAAAGTTGTCGGTATCCAAGGCGAAAAAACGAGAAATGCTAATAGAAATTGGATTCGTGAGTAGGGGTACGGAGCACCATGCTTACAGTGAGCCTCCACAAATTCAAAATTCTGATGGAACAAGCAGCCATTCCACCAAGCTACCAAAAGGCTTTGCATAGCCATTCGGCTAAGTCACCAAAATACGGTGACATAAGCCGCTGGTTAACGGTAGCCAAGTGGCTGGCTATGAGTATCGCCAAGGGCTTGGGTTTATAGAGGCGCCCTACAGTTAATCCATCAGGGATAGAGGCAATAGCCCCACCAAAAATCCGGATGTATGGCTGCAATCTCTACCTGCAACCCATGATAGATTAATATGCCTCTGAGCTATTCTCAGCAAATGCAGCCCCCCTCCCTTGCACGCATAGCGCGCGGGGGAGCAACCGTGTTCCAAGTCAAGCAATTTTTGGGTTCCACGGGGTGTTATTTTTCAACATTGAATTCATAATGGTTAACAACTTTCTCATGCACGCAACGATGACCAC
>JAHFRA010000015.1 GCA_023259035.1 Gallionella sp. | reverse complement strand
GGATGAGCTGATAATTCATGCCGCTGGCAACATCATTTTTATCCAGCAACGGACGAATAATGGGCAGCACTTCATCCGCGCTGCGATGTTTTAGCGCGATGATTTCGAGTTCGTTGGCCCACGCGAGCGGTGCCAACAGCAGCAGCCCAATCCAGCAAAATATGCTTTTCATAGCATCCCTTTTTAACTCATACCAAAAAACCAATCAAACCATTGGAGCCTATTTCAGTCGGCTCTTAGCCTGGTGCGCCGCTTTCAATTCTTCGGCCAACTGGAACACCGACATCGCGTAGAAATCGCTGTTGTTGTAGCGCGTGATAACCTCGAAATTATTGAACACCAGCCAGAATTCCTTGCCCTCTTCCACCGTGAAATCGGTCAGGCGCGCGGATTTGTCCGGCGCGAAATTCACGTTTGACGTTACCCCTGCTGCCACCCATTCAGCCACACTGCGCGGCATCCTGATTTCGCCCAGGCAGGTTTCTTCGCTGACTCGCGCGCGCACGGCAACCGGTTCGTTCTTGATCCAGCCATAACCTTGCAGGTAGTTGGCCACGCTGCCTATCGCATCCCTGGCTTCGAGCAGCAGATCAATCTTGTGGTTGCCATCAAAATCCACCGCATACTTGCGATAGCTGCTCGGCATGAATTGCGGGATACCCAAAGCACCGGCATAAGAACCCTGTATGGCCAGCAAATCAAATTGTTGTTCGCGTGCCAGCAACAGATAGTTTTCCAGTTCACCGCGAAAAAAATCTGCGCGGCGCGGATAATCAAACGCCAAAGTAGTCAAAGCGTCCAGGGTGCGAAAGCTGCCCGCATTCTCGCCATAAATGGTTTCCACACCGATTATCGCAACAACGATTTCTTGCGGGATGCCATACCGCAACTCGGCACGCATCAAGGTCAATCGATACTTGCTCCAGAATTCCAAACCGAGCCTGATGCGCTGCTGGTTCACAAAGGACGCGCGGTATTCCGGCCACGGCCTGATAGTTGCCGGGCGGGAAATGGCCTCGATCACCGCAGGACGATACTGCGCATGAGCAAATACGCGCTCCAATTCGTCACGTTTGAATTGGTGCTTGGCGACCATCTCATCAATAAACGCAGGTATGCCCGGCAGCGTGTCTGAACAGGCGGAATATGCTGCAAAAGACAACACCAGCAAAGGAATGAGGGAAATAGCTTTCATGCTATACAGATTCTAACCTATGTAAAGCTCGACACACCCTTGCAACAACTGGTAAATTCCGCCTTCATTTTATCGCTGAGAGCTGACCATCATGACCCCCCCTACCCAACATCATCACCTCGTTATCCTTGGTTCCGGCCCTGCCGGATACACTGCTGCCGTTTATGCGGCACGCGCCAATCTCAATCCGGTACTGATCACCGGCATGGCACAGGGCGGCCAACTGATGACCACCACCGAAGTAGACAATTGGCCGGCCGACCCGATGGGCGTGCAAGGCCCCGAGCTGATGGCGCGCTTCCAGCAGCACGCGGAGCGTTTCAATACGCAGATCATTTTCGACCACATCCACACCGCCAAACTGCAACAAAAACCGTTTCTGCTGACCGGTGATGCGGGCAGCTACACCTGCGATGCGCTGATCATCTGCACCGGCGCCTCGGCGCAATATCTCGGCCTGCCTTCCGAGGAGGCCTTCATGGGACGCGGCGTTTCCGGCTGCGCGACATGTGACGGATTCTTTTATCGCGGACAGGATGTGGCGGTTATCGGCGGCGGCAACACCGCCGTGGAAGAGGCCATGTACCTGTCCAACATCGCCAGGCACGTTACGCTGGTGCACCGCCGCGATTCCTTCCGCGCCGAACGTATCATGATCGACCACCTGATGGAAAAAGTGAAAGAAGGCAAGATCACGTTACAGCTGAACAGCACGCTCGACGAAGTGCTCGGCAACGCCAGCGGTGTCACCGGCATGCGCGTCAAAAATGTGCAGAGCAATAAAAAGCAGGACTTTGCATTGACCGGCGTGTTCATCGCCATCGGTCACAAACCGAATACCGACATTTTTGCCGGGCAACTGGAAATGGATAACGGCTATATCCGGACGCAAGGCGGCAACAAAGGCAACGCCACGGCAACCAGCATTACAGGCGTGTTCGCGGCAGGCGACGTACAGGATCAAATCTACCGCCAGGCTTGTACCAGTGCGGCGACCGGCTGTATGGCGGCGCTCGATGCGGACAAGTATCTCGCCTCGCTCGGCAAAATCTGAAATGACCTCTATACAGCTACTGATGAAACGACTAGCCTTCTGACTAAATTGGCAAACTACGCCAATCAAGCCATTGGTTATGCGCTCACTGACACGGCGTTGAAAAACACCTCGAAATCCTCATTTGCCATTTGCAGACTCCGGTTTCCCGGTATTTTCGCCTTGTCTCGGTTTCGCTCATAACGTTGTGAAAAGGCCTTTACTTCCGCCACAAGAACCCCCAGACGATGCCGCGCTGTTTCGCGCGGCAGTCGGCGAAGTGAAACCGCTGCCAGACCAGAACCGCGTCAAGCCGCAAAGACCGCCGCGTAACCCCTTGCCGCGCTCCCTTGCCCCACCTCTTGGCCAAGTTCACGCAATCCCCGACACGCTATCCGATTTCGCTGCCGAGAATGCACCGGATGAATTTCTGCGCAACGGCCTGTCGCGCATGACCTTGCGCAAACTGCGGCGCGGCCATTGGCCGGTGCAGGACAGCCTCGATCTGCACGGCAACAACAGCGACACAGCGCGTAAACTGTTGCAGGAATTTCTGCACGAGGCGGTGCAGCGCGGATTGCGCTGCGTGCTGGTAATCCACGGCAAGGGAACGAACAGCCGGGACGGCGAGGCGATATTGCGCAAGCTTGCGCGCCACTGGCTCGCTCAATATCCGCAGGTACTGGCGTACTGCGACGCGACGCCTGAGAATGGCGGGAGTGGCGCGGTATTGCTGCTACTCAAGGTACTTCTTTAATCCCGATTTTCGTATGCTAAACTGCAAGCAACGGCAATTATGGAGACAATTCACCATGAAAAAATACTTGTTTATCCTGTTGATACTATCTAGTGCGCAAGCTGTTGCCGGTCTCAGCAAGTGGGTAGACGCAGACGGCAACGTGCAATATTCCGATCAGCCACCGCCCGCCAACGTCAAGGCAAAGACGCTGCGCTCCACGTCAGATGCGCCCATTTTGACAAGCGCCAGCGGCGTTGCAGCTTCAAGCGCCCCCCCTGCCGCAAAGACCCTTGCAGAACGGGAAGCCGAACTAAAGAAGGCTCAAAAAGCGAAAAAAGATGCCGCAGACAAGGCCGCGCAGGAACAAGCCCTGAAAGAAGAGAATCAAGCCAACTGCGATGCATTCAAACAAAACTTAAGAACCTTGCAGGAGGGTATGCGCATTGTCGAAGTTAACGCCAACGGTGAGCGTTCCTTTGTAACCGACGAGCAGCGGCAACAACGCATCGCCAAGGCCAAGCAGGACATCAGCACTTTCTGCAAATAGATCTGCTGTGTGGTTCCACCAAAAGTTCAACCAAGTCCAACAACCCGCAATATCAACCGATAGCTAATCACGGCAGACAGCGGGGATGCGGCGCACTTTCCTTCACTCGACCTGATTATCATTCATGTCAGTAGCGCCCTGCCAAATACTGATCATTCAATAGGCCGAAATATATAGATATTTTGGCCTATACCCATTTCAACGAAACTGGCGTACAAGCTGTACCGACACTTTCGAACCGGGAGGTTATTGTGACATTCACTTGGTCAAAACAGCTAAGCGTTGGAAATAGAGCCATCGATTCCGAACACAAAAATTTGCACAACATAATTAACGGGATAGTCAGCTCAATTGTGTCAAGGGACATTGCTGCTCTGCCAGAAGCATTTGAACTGCTGGAAAAGTGTTTGTGCGCCTATTTTGCAGTTGAGGAAAATATTGCACAAGCGATCAACTTTGACTTCACCCAACACAGGCGGGCACATCAGAATTTGTTAAATGAATTTCGGCTCATAAAAAACGGGATAACAACTAAAGGTGGCATCTGGTCTAAACACGAGGAAAAAGATTACATAGATTCCTTGAGCTATTGCCTGATTCGACACATCAGGAACGATGGCAGGCCGTTTAAGGCAGTACTGGACACTCACTTTTACGACTTCAAGCCCGACTGTGCGGATGGCAACAACATCTTGCATGGATGCGCGTAATACCGGCGCCGAAGCATCTCTTCTTTTGATTTCCCCAAACCAATAGTTATTTTTTTGAGCCTCGATTGCGCACTATCGGTATGTTTGAGGCGCTCGCGCTATGGCAAATCAAAATGAGCTACTGATACTACGCGACGACCAGCTCGTCGCGCATCCGCAAGGCTTCCTCGATATCCACCGCCACCACATTGGACACGCCTTTCTCCTGCATGGTCACGCCGATCAGTTGTTGCGCCAGCTCCATCGTGATCTTGTTGTGGCTGATGAACACAAACTGGGTGTGCTGTGACATCTTCTTGATCAGCGCGCACAGCCGTTCGGTGTTGGTGTCATCCAGCGGCGCATCCACTTCGTCGAGCAGACAGAACGGTGCCGGGTTGAGCTGAAACAGCGAAAACACCAGCGCAATCGCGGTCAGCGCTTTTTCTCCGCCCGACATCAAATGAATCGTGCTGTTCTTCTTGCCCGGCGGCTGCGCCATCACCTGCACACCGCTGTCGAGTATTTCCTCTCCGGTTAGCACCAGCCGCGCTTCGCCACCGGCGAACAGTATCGGGAATAATTCCGCCAGGTGTTGGTTGACCTGGTTGTATGTATCCATCAGCAGGTCGCGCGATTCCTTGTCGATGCGGCGGATCGCCTCCTCCAGCGTGGCCATCGCCTCGTTCAGATCCTTGGCTTGCGCATCCAGATAGGCCTTGCGCTCGGTCGCGGTCTGCAACTCTTCGAGCGCGGCCAGATTAACCGCACCCAATGCCTCGATATCCGCATTCAGCCGGTTCAACTCGCTCTGCAACGCATTCGGTTTGTTGTTGCCGGATGCCAGCAACGGCAATAACGCCTGCTCATCCACGCCCTGCAACTGCTCCGCCCATTGCTCGAAATGCAGGCGTGCCTCTTGTTCCTTTAGTGTCAGCTCGTTGAGTTTTTCGCGCAACGGATTGAGTTTGTGCTCGCAGGCGAGGCGCTCCTGCTCGAGTTTTTGCAGGCCGACCGTGGCGTTTTCCAGCACATTGCGCGCCTCGGCAAGTGCCTGCTCAGTGGTCTGGCGGGATTGCAGGGCGGCCTGCAACTGTTGCTTGGCCGTTTCATCCTCGCCGCCCGACAATTCGGCGCGCAGTTGGATCAGGTTCTGTTCGAATTGTGCCAGCGCATCGGTGATCTGCCGGATGTTGTGTTGCAGGTCGGCGATCTTCTCGGTGCAGGTCTTGGCGAAAAAGTGCGCTTCCTGCAACGCATGTTGCGCCTGCTGCGCACGGCTGCGCTGCTCGCGCAACGCAATATCCTGATGGTTAACCTGGCGTTGCGCCTCGTCGACTTGTGCATGGAACGCGCCGATTTGCTCGCGCAATATCGCCATCTGTTCGTCAATGCCTTGCTGCTGGCGCTGCTCACCGCCCAACAGATCGGCCAGTTCCTGCATCTCGTGCTCGATCTGCATGGTGCGCTCGGCACTGCGCTCCAGCGCCTGGTTCAGCTTGAGCATCTGCATTTGCAGGCCGTGCAGGCGTTGCTGCAACTCGTTACCTGCACTGCGCAACGGTGCAATTTGCGCCTCGATGGACTGATAGCGCTGTTCGGCTTGCACGACCTGCTGCCTGGAATATTCCGCGTTGCGGTTCTGTTCGGCCAGTTCCTGCTCCAGCCGCTCGATCTCGCGCTGCCTTGCCAGCACGCCGTGCAACTGGCTGTCCGGCGCATGGAACAGCACACTGTGTGCACCGATCAAATGCCCTTGCGGGGTGACGAACCAGCCGCCCGGCGGCAACTGCGCGCGCTGCGCATAGGCCTGCGCCACATCCGCCACCGCATATACATGCGTCAGCCAATCGCGCATGGCGGGAAGCACCTGCGCGTCCTGGCATTGCACGTAACGCAGCAACGGCATGAGCTGGTTTGTCTCAACAATATTATTTTGCCCGGCAGCTTCCGGCGCAAACAGCGCCAGCTTGCCCGGCGGCGCATCGCCCCACGCCGCGGCATCGCCCAATGACGGCATCGCGATCGCATTCAGCCGCTCGCGCAACACCGCTTCCAGTGCATCCTCCCAGCCGTTTTCGATGCGGATGGCTTGCCACAGGCGCGGCAGTTTTTCCAGCTGGTGCTGTTGCAGCCAGGCATTAAGGTTCTTGTCGGTATCGATATGCTGCTGCAATTGCTGCAACGCACCCAAGCGCGCCTCGGTCTGAGCCAGTACGCGCTCCTGCTGCTGCAACGAAGTACGCTGGTTGTGCCGTTCGTTATCGGCCAGCGGCAATTGTTCCTGCAGGTTTGCCAACTGCTGCACCTGTGCGGCACGCTCTGCCTCCAGCTCAGTTATCTGTTGTTGCGCCTGTTGCAGTGCGCCGCTGTCGTGACGCGGCAGATTGTCCTTTTCCAGCAACAAGCGCAAACGGCGCGACTCCATTTGCTGGACGTTGCGCTGCAAATGCTCGCGTTGCGTGTCGGCCAGTTGCAATTGCTGTTGCAGTTGCAACTCCTCGCGCTGCAAAGCGTTGTAGCGCTCCTGCGCGATGCGTGCCGCCTCTTCGGCCTGCGGCAGGTTTGCCCCTTCCTGTTGCGCGTGCTGTTCGGCTTCGGCAACTTTGACGGCCGCTCCATCCTGTTGGCGTTGCCAGTGCTCCAGCAGGGAATGGACGCCCTGGCGCTGGTGCTGCTGCTGTTCGATCTGTTTTTCGGTGTTGGTGATCTGTTGCGCCATGCGCTGGCGCTGGTCGGCGACATGCTTGATATGCTGCTCCAGCCGCGCGATCTCGGCATTCGCGGTATACAGCTCGCCCTGCTTGACGTGCAGCGCGTCGGAAAGCTGGTAATGCCCGCTGCGTGCGGTTTCCAGCTGGCTTTCGATGTCGCGCAGCCGCGCGGTTTCCGCTTCCAGTTCGGTGCGGGTCTTCTCCATCGTTTGTGCGCACTTGGCGCGCTGCGTTTCGGCTTCCTGTTTTTTCACCAGCCAGAACAGATGCTGCGTGGTATCGCGCTGCGTTTCCAGCGCGCGGTATTGCTTCGCCACTTCGGCCTGCTCGCCCAGATGCACCAATTGTTTTTCCAGCTCTTGCAGGATGTCGCTGACGCGCAGCAGGTTGTCGCGCGTGTCGCCGATGCGCAACTCGGTCTCGCGGCGCCGGTCGCGGTACTTGGAAACGCCCGCCGCTTCTTCGAGGAACACGCGCAGCTCCTCGGGTTTCGCCTCGATGATGCGCGAGATCATGCCCTGCTCGATGATCGCGTAGGCGCGCGGTCCCAGCCCGGTGCCGAGGAAAATGTCGGTGATGTCCTTGCGCCGCACATGCTGGTTGTTGATGTGGTAGCTGGAATCGCCGTCGCGCTGCAACACGCGCTTGATGGAAATCTCCGCGTAGCTCGACCACTGTCCGGCGGCCTTGCCCAGCGAATTGTCGAAAATCAGCTCCACGCTGGCGCGCGAAACCGGCTTGCGCTTGCTCGACCCGTTGAAGATCACGTCCTGCATGGTCTCGCCGCGTAGCGCGGAGGCCTTCGACTCGCCCAGCACCCAGCGCAGTGCGTCGATGACATTCGACTTGCCGCAACCGTTCGGGCCGACCACGCCCACGATTTGACCCGGCAGTTTAATGTGCGTGGGGTCAACGAAGGATTTGAAACCGGCTAGCTTGATCTGGGAAAGACGCAATTTGGGTGAAACCTTTATAAATTTGTTTTTCGGGCAAATCGCTGTGTCGCGTGCTCGCTCACTCTTCGCCTATCTATGTGATATGTCTCATCGTTCGCTGCGCGGCTCCTTGCGCTTCATCCCGAAAAAAACAAATTTCTAAAGGCTTCACAAGCATCGCAACGTTATAATGCGCGCTATTCTAACCGAAGCTGGACACCTCACCAAATGGCTACGCAACCCGATAAAACGCTGGAAACTTTCCCCAACCCGAACCCGCGGCGCGACTACCATATCCACATGGAAATCCCCGAGTTCACCTGCCTGTGCCCCAAGACCAGCCAGCCGGATTTCGCCACGCTGATCCTCGATTACATCCCCGGCGAAAAATGCGTCGAACTGAAGAGCCTCAAGTTGTATATCTGGTCGTTCCGCAACGAGGGGCATTTTCACGAGGATGTCGCCAACCGCATCCTCGACGACCTGGCCGCCGCCGCCCAGCCGCGCTTCATGCGTCTCACCGCGAAATTCTACGTGCGCGGCGGCATCTTCACCAATGTTGTGGCGGAACACCGCCAGCCGGGCTGGCAACCCGCACCGGTTGTCGAGCTCAGCCAGTTTGATACGCAGTCGAATACTCGCGGGTAAAATGCGCAACATGAAGTGAGTCCTCATCGTTCCCATGCTCCGCGTGGAAACGGTGAGATACGCGTGGTTGAATCCCCCCTTTTGCAAAAGGGGGGCGTTGCAACACCCTGCAAATTCGGAGTCTCTGCCATGACACACAACCTGTTCAATACCCGCCAATCTTTTATCCTCGCCAACGGCAAGCAGGGCACGCTGTATTCGCTGCCCGCGCTGGAAGCTGCCGCTATCGGCAAAATATCGCGCCTGCCGGTGTCGATCCGCATTGTGCTGGAAGCGGTGCTGCGCAATTACGACGGCAAGAAAATCTCCGAAGCGCATGTGCGCCAGCTCGCCAACTGGCAGCCGAACGCGCCGCGCACCGAGGAGATTCCGTTCGTGGTGGCGCGCATCGTGTTGCAGGATTTTACCGGCGTGCCGCTGCTCGCCGACCTCGCCGCGATGCGCGATGCCGCAGCTTCGATGAGCAAAGACCCGAAGATCATCGAGCCGCTGGTGCCGGTGAATCTGGTGGTGGATCACTCGGTGCAGGTGGATTACTACAACCGCCCGGACGCGCTGAAGCTCAACATGGAAATGGAATTCGAGCGCAACGAGGAGCGCTACAAGTTCATGAAATGGGGCATGCAGGCATTCGATACGTTCAAGGTCGTGCCGCCCGGTGTCGGCATCGTGCACCAGGTCAATCTGGAATATCTGGCGCGCGGCGTGCTGCACAAAGACAGCCCGGAAGGGCGTGTGTACTACCCCGACACGCTGGTCGGCACCGACAGCCACACCACGATGATCAACGGCATCGGCGTGGTCGGCTGGGGCGTCGGCGGCATTGAGGCGGAAGCCGGGATGCTGGGCCAGCCGGTATATTTCCTCACGCCGGATGTGGTCGGCGTGCATCTGAAAGGCAAGCTGCGCGAGGGCGTCACCGCGACCGATCTGGTGCTGACCGTCACCGAACTGTTGCGCAAGCAAAAAGTGGTCGGCAAATTCGTCGAGTTTTTCGGCGCGGGCGCGGCGGCGCTGACTCTGCCGGATCGCGCCACCATCGCCAACATGGCGCCGGAATACGGCGCGACGATGGGCTTCTTCCCGGTGGACGACGTGACGGTGGACTATATGCGCAACACCGGGCGCACGGATGAGGAAGTCGATGCGCTCTCGGCTTACTTCAAGGCGCAGAACCTGTACGGCATCCCGCAGGCGGGCAGCATCGATTACAGCAGCGTGGTGGAACTGGATTTGAACAGCATCGAGCCGTCGCTGGCCGGGCCGAAACGCCCGCAGGATCGCGTCGCGTTGGCGAAGATGAAGGAAACTTTCAATACCCTGTTCAGCAAATCAGTCGCGGAAAACGGCTTCAACAAACCCGCTGCAGAACTGGGTAAACGCTACGCCACAACCTTGCATGAGCACAGCGGCAAAGTGTGCGTCCCGATTGTCGGTGGCGGTCTGCAGGACGCGGGCAAGACGCGCAGCGGCAGCGAACTGGAGATGCTCGACGACCATCCCAACCCCGCGATGCGCTGCGAGACCGCGGAGGAAATGTCGGCTGTGGTGCAGATCGGCCACGGCGATGTGCTGATCGCCGCGATCACCTCCTGCACCAACACCTCCAACCCCGGCGTGCTGCTGGCGGCGGGTCTGCTGGCGAAGAAGGCGGTCGAGAAAGGGCTGCGCGTCAGGCCGCATATCAAGACTTCGCTCGCGCCCGGCTCGCGCGTCGTGACCGAATACCTGACCAAGGCCGGACTGCTGGAGCCGCTGGCGCAACTGGGTTTCAGCCTCGCGGCCTACGGCTGCACCACCTGCATCGGCAATTCCGGCCCGCTGGATGCCAGTATCGAGGAAGCTATCGCCGCCAACGACCTGATCGCGGCGGCGGTGCTGTCCGGCAACCGCAACTTCGAGGCGCGCGTCCACGCCAGCATCAAGGCCAACTACCTGGCTTCACCGCCGCTGGTGGTGGCCTACGCGATCGCGGGCAGGATGAACATCAACCTCGATAGCGAGCCGCTCGGCACCGGCAAGGATGGCCAGCCGGTGTATCTGAAAGACATCTGGCCAAGCAGCGCAGAGATTCAGGCCGTGATGAAATTCGCCGCCAATCCCGAAATGTATCGCAGGCTGTATTCTGACCTGACCCGCGACCTGCCGCTGTGGAACGCGATTTCGTCCAGCACCGGCAACCGGTACCAGTGGGACGATTCGACCTACATCGCGCGCCCGCCATTTTTTGACGGCTTCGGCATGACAACAGGCAGCATCACCGGAATCAGCCATGCCAGAGCGCTGGCGATATTCGGTGATTCGGTGACCACCGACCACATCAGCCCGGCGGGCAGCTTCAAGCCCAGCACACCGGCGGGCAAATATCTGCAAAGCCACGGTGTGGCGGTGAAGGATTTCAACAGCTACGGCGCGCGGCGCGGCAACCACGAGGTGATGATGCGCGGCACCTTCGCCAACGTGCGCATCAGGAACCTGATGCTGCCCGCAAAGGAAGACGGCGGCCGCGTCGAGGGCGGCTACACGCTGTACCACGGCGAACAGATGGCGATCTACGATGCGGCGATGAGATACATCACCGACGGCACGCCGACGCTGATCTTCGCCGGGGAAGAATACGGCACCGGCTCAAGCCGCGACTGGGCGGCGAAAGGCACGCAACTGCTCGGCGTGAAAGCGGTGATCGCGAAATCCTACGAGCGTATCCACCGCAGCAACCTGGTCGGCATGGGCGTGCTGCCGTTGCAGTTCAAGGGCGACACCAATGTCGCCACACTGCACCTGACCGGCGAGGAAAGCTTCGACATCGGCGGCATCGGCGAAAACCTGAAACCGCAACAGGATGTAACGCTGACGATCAAACGCAAGGATGGCAGCACCCAGCAAGTGCCTCTGCTGCTGCGCATCGATACGCCAATCGAGGTAGACTATTACCGCCACGGCGGGATACTTCCGTATGTGCTGCGCGAGTTGGTAGCGCAATGATAATCCGGGTATCCGTTTCTCGCGATTGACCAGAACCGGAATACTCGACTAAAGAATGTGAATCCATGCTGATATAGCAGCCTCGTATGAGCGCAATAACCGCCTAGTGGCAACGGTCACTGGGAAAGGTGGGCTTCAGCCGAATAAACTCACTCGTGTTTCAATGCTAATCCCCGCCAATTCAACAAACTCAAGCTGCGTGGCTGTATAAAAATAATTTGATGCTTTCCCCTTTTCTTTTCCTTTCTTTTAGCTCCAAAAAACCTAATGTTTCCGTAGGATTAATAACCAAGTTATTCGCTGAGAGAAGAAGATGGGCTGATGTTGAGGGACTTTGCCAACTCAAGCACCAGGTCGGTTGGGCTGCTTTCAGCTATATCGGTTCTGCCCAGTGGCTTAAAGTTGCAAAAAACTTTTTCTTTGGTGGTGCTTGAAGCAAAAACAAAACCGTCGAACGAGGTAGTTTGATGGTCAAAATCGGAGGAAACTTCAACCCTGTAATTAAACGTCTGAAGTCTCCGCAATACTTCATCGTGCAACTGCTGCGAGTGGGTAGAAATGAAAATATAGTCGATGCACTGTTGCTGTAACGATTGTGTGCAGTCATCAAGCATTTCCACTTCAAAGCCTTGAATATCAGCATGAAGTATATCCAGCTTCGCGATCCCTCTGGCTTGCAGGTAGGCATCGACAGCAAAATGGCCCTTGCCGACAAAAGCCTGTATAAATTCGCCGCTAAAATTATTAAACCTAAAATTGGCCATGCCAGTCTTGATATGCTGCAATTCGGGCTCGACCAGAAAAACGGAAGCAGCGGGCCTGAGTCTTTTGAGCCACATGGAATAGTGCCCCCAATAGGCACCCAACTCCAGCATGGAAGGTGATTCAGGAAGCATCTTTATTAATTCCTGAAAAACGTATTCCTCAAGAGGTTCATGCACTCCCCGGTTATAAATTAGAATCTGGCTGAAACCGCCGTAATAGGAGCCGGGGCCTTCAACGGGGACCCGATTCCCATTGTGGAGAACGACCATGTTATCGCGCACAAAACCTGCCAGCGGATGTTTTTCAATCAACAAATTAAGCGGGTCAGAGATTATTTCGCGCCATCTGCCAGGAAAATCAGAGTCGCTAGCTTTTGTATTGCTGCCATGTTCGAATAATAAAATCGTCATTTTCGAATTATTGTGATAATCATTTTCAAAGTTGGTGCAGGTCGAAACCTGCAAGGCCGGCATGTCAGCTTTGCGATAAAATGGCGCGCAAAGTTTGGCATATTTTAACTGACAGGTGGCAGCCCATGAAGTTTTATTCTCAGGTTTCACAGGATCGATTCCTTTTCGAAAGATTTTTTTTCGGCAAGCGGAACGGCATATTTGTGGATATCGGCGCTTATGACGGCGAGAAATTCAGCAACTCTCTCTTCTTCGAACAATCAATGGGCTGGCGTGGCCTTTGCGTTGAACCGCAGTCAGCTCCATTCAGCAAATTAGCGGCAACGCGGACAGCTCATTGCGAACAGGTATGCGTCTCGAATTTTGAGGGCGAGGCCGACTTTGTCGAAAGCAAAGCGGGTATCGACGAGACCATGCTAAGCGGTCTGGCGCAAGACTTCGACCCACGTCATGTTGAGCGGCTAAAAAAATTCTCGACCGAAAGTGTTGTGAAGAAAATGCGTGTCGTCAAACTATCTACCCTCTTGGAAAACTATGGCCTTTATGACATCGATTATTGCTCAATCGATGTTGAAGGCGCAGAGCTGAGCATCATTTCAGAGCTGGATCTTGATAAATTCAGAATTTCCGTATTTACGATCGAAAACAACTACGATGATGGCCGAATCACCAAGCTGATGAATACCAAAGGGTATGACTTCGTCACCAAGATTGAGCAGGACTATGTATTCAAGCGCCGCGACGTAAAACTATTGCCCATGACCACAGTGTTCTGCGCCGTATGGCATGGCGACCCGCGGCGTTGGGAATTGCTGCGCGGCCATTCGGAAAACCTCAAGCGTCAGACAGTCCCGATCAATGTCATTTATGTTTTCGACGGCGGCGACATACCGCCCTCATGGGTCGAAGGAAACGCTGTGTCGGTAAGAGAGTCGCTCACCATCTACCAAGCGTGGAATGTCGCATTGTCCATGGTTCGAACACCACTGACAATGAATCTCAACCTTGATGACCGCCTCGCCGTCGATGCGGTGGAATTGATGCAGAATGCCCTGTTGAATGCCGGCGCAACAATCATTGGCGGAGATTGGAATATCTGTTACTCGCAAGCTGATACCGATGATATCGAGAAGTGCTATGACATTACTCATATACCTTTTAATCCAGATGCATGGCCGCCAGCACAAGGTACTGTTACGCGGCTAGGTAGCGGTACGGGCGAGCGCGGCACCTTGGGACCTGCCACAATGTGGAGAATGGACGCTCACATTGGCGTGCCACACTACCCTTGGCGTTTCGCAGACGGAAGCCTTATTTTCTCTGTCGCCGACGTGGCGTGGTGGGGTATCCTCAACCAGCAAAACAAGAAATTACTCCGTATCCCCAAAGTTATTGGTAATTATTTTAGCCATCCAACCGAGCAGGCCGAGTTTCGCAAAACACCTGAGGATGAAATGCGCTTGATAAACAACCTGGGCACACTTTTCCTATGAATGCTGATGCGCCAGCCCGCATGTTTCACAAACCATTTTGTCAGCCGAACATATCGGTTATTTGGTACGTTTAGCGAGATGAATTTACGGGATTGAACAACCGAAATTTCGCATGGGAAAATATCATGCCTACCAGAACAGAACGTGATTCGTTTGGCGTTATCGAGGTTTCAGCGGGACAGCTGTGGGGTGCACAGACGCAGCGCTCGCTGCAATACTTCCACATCTCGACCGAGCGGATGCCGGATGAAATCATCATGGCGCTCGCTGAAGCCAAACGCGCCTGCGCGCTGGTCAATCGCGATTTGGGATTACTGAATCAGGAGAAGGCGACTGCCATTGTTCAGGCGGTGGACGAGGTGTTGGCGGGCATGCATGTCCATGAATTTCCGCTCTCCGTCTGGCAGACCGGATCAGGTACGCAGAGCAACATGAACATGAACGAGGTGCTCGCCAACCGCGCCTCGGAACTGCTTGGCGGCGTGCGCGGCGAGGGGCGCAAAATTCACCCCAACGACGAAGTCAATCTCGGCCAGTCATCCAACGACATTTTTCCCACTGCGATGCACGTGGCTGCCGTCACCGGTATCCAGCAAAAACTGCTCCCGTCATTGCGCACACTGCGCACAACCCTGAAAGAAAAATCGGGCGCATTCGCTGATGTAGCAAAAATCGGCCGCACGCATTTGCAGGATGCAACCCCGCTGACACTGGGCCAGGAATTCTCCGGCTATGCGGCTCAGCTCGATCTCGCGGAATCGGTGATACTCACAGCACTTACTCCGCTTTACGAACTGGCGGCAGGCGGAACCGCAGTGGGCACGGGGTTGAATACCCATATCGAATTCGGCGAGCGAGTCGCCGCAGAGCTAGCGCGCAGCACCGGCCTGCCGTTCAAGAGTGCCGCCAACAAGTTCGCCGCGCTGGCCGCGCACGATGCGCTGGTGTCAGCGCACGGCGCGCTCAAAACGCTGGCTGCCGCGCTGATGAAAATCGCCAACGATGTGCGCTGGCTGGCCTCCGGCCCGCGTTCCGGGCTAGGCGAAATCAGCATCCCGGATAACGAGCCGGGCAGCTCGATCATGCCGGGCAAAGTAAATCCGACCCAGTGCGAGGCGCTGACCATGCTGTGCTGCCAGGTATTCGGCAACGATGTCGCCATCACAATCGGCGGGGCTTCGGGTAATTTCGAGCTGAATGTATTCAAGCCGCTCATCGCGCACAACTTTTCGCAGAGCGTGCGCCTGCTCACCGACGGCATTGATAGCTTCGAGGAGCATTGCGTGCGCGGCATAGAAGCCAACCACGCGCGCATCGCGGAACTGCTGGAACGCTCGCTGATGCTGGTGACCGCGCTGACTCCGCATATCGGTTATGACCGTGCCGCCGAAATCGCCAAACGGGCACACCGCGACGGCAGCACGCTGAAGCAGGCGGCATTGGTATTGGGCTATGTTACGAAAGATGAATTTGACCTTTGGGTGCAAGTGGCGGAAATGACTCATCCAAAGGATGCCTGAGAATATTGAATCTGGTTGTCAATTAGCCCGTGCAGTACCAACAAAATAACTTGTTTGTACGTCGGGTCGAAACCCGGCCTGCTGCTAATGTTTGCCAAAACCGGACGGTCACACCGGGTCTCTACAGCAATCCAACGCCATCTGTTCGTGCTATCGCAATATTTATGGATAGACAATCTCAGCGCAATCACAATGAATCAAACAGTTTGTGCACATGGGAAGCTTCCTGGGGCTGCCCAAAAACGAGCTGAGACATCAGCCCGCGCCGAGACCAGGACATAAGTTGAGCGTATCAGCATTTTACAGTCGGCAGCGTAAGAAAGCTTGGTTGGGTTATCGGTTTTCCGACGCGTTTAAACGCCAGTCCTACGAAAAAATTGGCAGCAGGAACCCGTGTTCGTGTCCATTATTGACAACACACCTCAACTGCCCGCAGACTCCAATCTTCAGAGGAATCTAAATTGAGCATAGCCAATTATTTGCCGGCGTCCGTTCGTAGTTTTGAACGGCGAATTGCCGGTTATCTGCATGTTGTCACCCACCCGAAATACGGTGGCATCGCCAAGTTTCTGATCGTGATGGCGCTGATGGCACTTGCTCTGCTTGCGCGCATGGCGATCGCGCCCCTCGAGGCGGGAATCCAGTATATAACCTTTTTCCCCGCCATTGCGATTGCCGCCATCATTGGAGGATTCCGGCTGGGAATGCTCTCGTCGTTTATCGGGATGGCCATGGCCACGTTCATACTTACCCCTCCTTTTTACACCGTTTCATTCGAGCTCATGCAAAGAAATATGTGGTCAAACGTAGCGCTGTTTGCGGATGCGCTCGTGGTGTGCTTTGCAATAGATGCCATGCATCGTTATCGCTTCAAGTATGAAGCCGAGCTGATCGAATCCAAGCGGAATGAAGCGCGCGTGGTGGCCATAAACAAGGAACTGGATGAATTTGCCTATATCGCTGCACACGACCTCAAGGAGCCGTTGCGCGGCATCCACAACTACGCGAGTTTCCTGAAGGAAGACTATGCCGATAAACTGGATGAAAGCGCGCGGCAATACATTGACAGCATACAGCGGCTGGCCGAGCGTTTATCGACCCTGATCGACCGTCTTTTGGCTTATTCCCGCCTTGGCAGCACCGAGCTTGCCATGGAAACTGTCGATGTTGATGAAGTCGTCGACGCTGTGGCAGAAGACTTGAGCCGTCTCTGGGCGGAGGGCGTCGAGCTTCGCCGCGCTGGCCGTCTGGGCACCGTACACGGCGATGCCACGCGCATCGGGGAAGTGTTCCAGAACCTTATTTCCAATGCGGTGAAATATAACGATAAACCGTCAAGATGGGTAGAAGTCGGTTGCGACAGGCGTAACGCCCACCCGGTTTTTTATGTCCGCGATAACGGCATCGGCATCCAACCTCATCATCAAGACAGCGTGTTCCGGATATTCAAACGGCTGCATGAGCAAAACAAATACGGCGGTGGCACAGGAGCGGGGTTGACCATTGTCAAAAAGATTGTCGAACGCCACGGCGGCCGCATCTGGCTGGAATCCGTGCCGGGCGAAGGAACAGTGTTCTACTTTACTTTAAGCGGGGAGGCATAATGGTTGCAGATAGCTCTAAAAGTATCTTGATCGTTGAAGACAACGAAGATGATTATCTTGCCACGGTGCGTGCTTTCAAAAAGTCCAACCTGGCCAACCCCATTAACCGCTGTACCAATGGCGATCAAGCGCTCGATTATCTTTTTCATCGCGGTGAGTTTTCCGGTCCTGGCAAGGCACCCAAACCGAGCATTATTCTGCTCGACTTGAATCTGCCCGGCACGGACGGCAGAGGGGTGCTGCAAATAATCAAAGCTGACCCGGAGTTGATGAAGATTCCTGTTATCGTCCTGACGACATCCGATGCGGAACAGGACATTGAGAAATGCTACGCCGCCGGCGCCAATTCCTACGTAAAGAAACCCGTGGATCTGGAGGGGTTCATCAAGGCAATTGCCCGGCTCACGGAATATTGGCTGGATGTGTCCATTCTGCCGAAGAACACCAAATGACTGCAACCATCCTTGTCATCGAAGACAACGTAGATGACCAACAGCTATATCAGCGCGCGCTTAAGAATTGCGATTGCCGTCTGGTAATGATACCGACAGCGGAGATCGCCCTCGCCCGCCTGCCTGATCTGAAGCCCGACCTGATCATGCTCGATTACAAGTTGCCGGATTTGGACGGGCTGGGTTTTCTGGAAAAACTCACCCAACATTCGGCCAGTGCCATTCCCATACTCATGTTGACGGGTGAAGGCAGCGAAGCAGTGGCTGTCGAAGCGATGAAGAAAGGCGCTGATGATTACCTCGTAAAGGATATCGGCGGCGGATACCTGAGGCTCTTGCCAAGCACGATTGAGCGCGTCATGGATGCCCATAAACAACGCATGCAAACCCGTCATCTGCAGGCGCTGCATAAAATGGTGATCGATACCTCAATAGATGGCTTCTGGATGACTGACTTGACGGGCAATCTACTGGAAGTCAACGAGTCGTATGCAAATATGTCTGGCTATTCGGTTAAAGAACTGGTGAGCATGCACATCAGACAACTGGAAACAATAGGGCAATCTGCAGAAGAGGTCGAAGCCCATATTGCAAAAATCATCGCGCAAGGCCATGACCGGTTCGAGACTCATCATCGCCACAAGGACGGCCATCAGCTTGATATTGAAGTATCCGCTACCTACATGGCCGAATTGCAACGCCTTTGTATTTTCTGCCGCGATATTACCGATCGCAAAAAAGCCGAGGCGGAAATCCGCAATCTGGCGTTTTATGACGCATTGACGCAGTTGCCCAATCGCCGCTTGCTGGATGACCGTTTAGTCAAGGCAATAGCCGCCAGCAAACGCAATGGCCGGTATGGCGCGCTGATGTTCCTGGATCTGGATAACTTCAAACCGCTCAATGACCAGCATGGGCACTTGGCAGGCGACTTGCTGCTGGTGGAAGCGGCGCGCCGCATCAGCAGTTGTGTGCGGGAGATGGACACCGTCGCACGTTTTGGCGGCGACGAGTTCATGGTGATGCTCGGCGAACTGGATGTGGATAAAGCGGAATCTATCGCACAATCCAGAAGCGTTGCCGAAAAAATCCGCACCCTCCTGTCCGAGCCTTATGTGCTGACGTTTCAGCAAGGGGACAAGAAAGAAATGACCTTCAAACACCACTGCACATCAAGCATCGGCGTGGACTTGTATATAGGTCTCGAGAGCCGGGCAGAAGACGTTGTCAAACATGCCGATCTGGCGATGTATCGAGCCAAAGAAGCTGGACGTAACCAGGTTTGCTTCTATGATGATGCAAATACGTGAGCGTCTGGTTTGTTGAAAACAGTTATTACGCAGAAGGTGCAGAAACTTCCTGATTGGTACTCGTCGGTCGTACCTTGACGTGATGTTCTGTGTGGTCAATTCGAGAAGTAAGCCGATACATGACCATCTCGCCCTTGCCCTTGACCTGGATGACGGCGGGCGGTTCAAAAGCGTAATCATGCCGAATCCGGTTATAAGTCGTCTTGTCCACCTGAATCGCGTCCCTCTCCGCCTCATTGGTGAGCCGACTGGCAATATTCACCGTGTCGCCCCACAAGTCGTAGATGAATCGCTTCGTGCCAATCACACCAGCCACCACCGGCCCGGTAGCGATACCGGTATGAATGCTCAGCCTATGCTTCGCAAAATGTGGATGGCTCGCCACAAAGTTGCGCATCTCCAACGCCATGTCGGCAATATCACAGGTGTAATCCGAGCTTTCGCGGTTTAACCCGCCTACCACCATGTAGGCATCTCCTATCGTCTTGATTTTCTCAACACCATATTTTTCGCAGAGATCATCAAATCCGGAAAAAATCGTATTAAGCAAAGCCACCATCTGCTCCGGAGAGAGCGACTCCGTCAGTTGCGTGAAATTAACCAAGTCAGCAAACATCACCGTTACATCCGCATAACCGTCGGCGATAAGGCCCGGATTGTTTTTCAGCCGGTATGCAATATTGCTTGGCAACACATTAAACAGCACCCGCTCGGATTTTTTTTGCTCTTCGGCCAGCAACTGGTGCTGCTCATCGAGTTGGGTTTTTATCTTTTCCGTCTCCACAACAAAGTGCCGCACAAGAAAGTAGATGATGGAAGACATCGCGGCAAAATTAAGCGCGAAGAACACACCGATGGTCTTCATCGGCACCCCTGCTTCGCCGCCTGGACTAAGGAAATAATCAAATGCCCCGGATATCACCGTCATCACGATATAAGCGAAGAACCATGGCACCGACTCGCGCCAGCTCGACACAACCAGCGCGCCTATCGGGGCAAGCAACGCCCATAGCATCACCCCGCTTGATGTCACCGAGCTGCCAATAGTCCACTGCATAATGAACGGCGCAAACAGAAACAAGCTCAACTGTACAAAGCGAAACGTCTCGAACCGCTTGGTTTTGAAATAGTAAATCAGCGAGATTACGGAAATCAGCTGATAGCCCATCGGCACATTTGCGGAGAAATGCAACCCCATCATCCAATAGATTGCCAGCCACAACACCACAGCCAGATTCATGAAGGCGCAGGCGAAAATCAGCAGGCTCTTGCGCAATTTGTCTTCTTGCGTATCCATTATTTCTGCGGTGATTTCGGGTGGTGCGGCCATCAGCTCAATCGCCCTTCGGGTTGATTCATCAGATCATTGCTCAATCAGCGTGTCAATCATACCCGAATTAACCATGAATGAAATAACCAAAATTAGCCGAGTAATATGGTTTTGCCGCTTCATAAACCAACCAGAAAACGCTAGAATTCGAAGTCCGCAACCGATTATCACTCAAAGGAATAACTATTATGTCGATGTCCGACCGCGACGGCTTTATCTGGTACGACGGCAAGCTCGTGCCGTGGCGCGATGCCACTACCCATGTGCTGACCCACACGCTGCATTACGGTATGGGCGTGTTTGAAGGGCTGCGCGCCTACAAGGCGGCAAAGGGCACGGCCATTTTCCGTCTGCAGGAGCACACCGACCGGCTGTTCAATTCCGCGCATATTTTCCAGATGAAGATGCCCTGGGACAAGGAGACCATTCTGGAAGCGCATCGCGAAGTGGTGCGCGTCAACAAGCTGGAATCCTGCTACATCCGCCCGATCGTATTCTATGGCTCGGAGGCGATGGGCATTGCCGCCAAAACGCTGTCCACGCATGTCGCCGTGGCCGCCTGGCCGTGGGGCGCATATCTGGGCGAGGAAGGAATGCAAAAAGGCATCCGCATCAAGACCTCCAGCTTTACCCGCCACCACGTCAATGTGAACATGTGCCGCGCCAAATCGGTGGCAACTTATACCAATTCAATACTGGCACACCAGGAAGTCGCCAACGACAACTACGACGAAGCCCTGTTGCTGGATGTGGACGGCTACGTTGCGGAAGGCGCGGGCGAAAACCTCTTCATCGCCAAGAAAGGCAGGCTGTACACCCCCGACCTGACCTCCTGCCTGGAAGGCATTACGCGCGATTCCGTCATCACGCTGGCAAAGGAAATGGGTATTGAAGTAATCGAAAAGCGCATCACCCGCGACGAGGTCTACTGTGCCGACGAGGCATTTTTCACCGGCACGGCCGCCGAAGTGACACCGATCCGCGAGCTCGACCAGCGCACCATCGGCTGCGGCTCACGCGGCCCGATCACCACCAGGCTGCAACAGGCATTTTTCGATTGCGTGGCAGGCAAGCATCCGCAGCATACCGACTGGCTGAGCTACGTTTAATTTCAATCTTGTTTCAAAGACCAAATAACCCGTAGGTCGGGCTGCACCCGACAACTTGACCCGGCGGGCATAGCCCACCCTGCAATATTTCACTCTCGACTGGAAAATGGAATGAGGAGCAATGCCATGAGCAAACAAGATATCACTCAGCGTTATATCGAAGTGACCGCACACGATCTGCCGTTGACCTGTCCGATGCCGGATATGAGTTTGTGGAATGCCCACCCAAAAGTAGTGATTCCGCTCAACCACAGCGGCGAAGCGCGCTGCCCGTATTGCGGGACTTTGTATAAGTTCAAGGGCGAATTACCCAAGGCGCATCATTAAACTCCCTCTCCCCCAGCCCCTCTCCCACAAGCAGGAGAGGGGTGCCTGAACAGGAAGGTTGAATGCACAAGATTCTTGTCATCGGCCCTAGCTGGGTAGGCGATACCATGCTGATGCAGCCGATGCTGGTGCGCCTTAAGCAACGTCGACCGGACTGTCGCATCGACGTGCTGGCCCCACCTTGGACAGCCACGTTGTTACGCGCCATGCCGGAAGTGCACGAGGCCATCAACAACCCGTTTCCGCACGGTGCCCTGCAATTAAAACAACGCTATCAACTCGGCAAACAACTGCGCGCCGCACAATATGATCAGGCCATCGTGTTGCCAAATTCCTTAAAGTCGGCACTCGTGCCATTTCTTGCGCGCATCCCGTTGCGCACCGGCTTTATCGGTGAAACCCGCTATGGATTACTCAATGATGCGCGCAAACTCGACAAAACTGCCTTGCCGCTGATGGTGGAACGCTTTGCGCAGCTTGCCGAAGATCCTGGCAAACACATTCCGCGCCCCCTGCCTCACCCTCAACTGAAGATTTCTGTAGCGCAACGCGACGCTGCCCTGCGCAAGCTTGGCCTGACCCCGGAAAAACCTGTTGCGGTATTTTGTCCGGGTGCCGAGTACGGACCCGCCAAGCGTTGGCCGGCAACCTATTTCGCGGAGATCGCTCAACGTCTGTTGCAACAGAATTATGCGGTATGGTTGATCGGCTCTGGCAAGGACAAATCTGTCGCAGAAGCAATTAATCAACTCACGGGAGACAGCTGCTCCGATCTGTGCGGCAGCACAGATCTGGCGGATGCCATCGCTCTGCTATCCTGCGCGCAACTGGTCATCAGCAATGACTCCGGTTTGATGCACCTGGCCGCCGCACTGGATCGCCCGATGCTGGCGCTGTTCGGCTCCAGCAGCCCGCAATTCACCCCGCCACTCTCTGCACAAGCGCACGTTATCAAACTCGACATCGAATGCAGCCCTTGCTTCGAACGCGAATGCCCGCTCGGTCATTTCAACTGCATGAAGCAAATCACCCCGGATTTGGTCTGGAGCAAATTACATTCTTCTTTAGCACCAAACAAGACCGGCTAAAAACATACCCAAACAACTCGAAGAATCAATAGGGGAGCACCGGTTATGGATTTCATCTGTTGTCTTCGTTCGTTTCATTAACCACCAATTCGATAATGCTGCGCACCCGCTTCATCGCTTCGCGAGCCGTAGTGTTAACGTTTTCCATGCTGATGCCTCGCTTGCTATCACCGCGCCCTGCCGCATGATTCACAACCACGGCGATGGTGGCGTAATTCATCTCCAGCTCCATCGCCAGCGCAGTTTCCGGCATACCGGTCATGCCGACCATATCCGCACCGTCGCGTTCGTAACGATTGATTTCCGCAATACTGTCCAAACGCGGCCCTTGTGTCGCCGCGTACACGCCGCCATCCAGACAGGGGTGTTGCGCAATGCGGGCGCTGCGCAAAATGCGGTCGCGCAATTCTGGGCTGTACGGCAGCGTGAAATTCGCATTGGAATAACGTGTGTCGCGCGTATCAAAAAAAGTCGCATCGCGTCCGTGGGTATAGTCGATGATCTGATCCGGCACAACGATAATGCCAGGCGTCAGGTCGGCGCGAATCCCGCCCACCGTGGCGACTGAAACCACCTCATCCACGCCCTGTTCACGCAATGCCCACAGGTTGGCGCGATAATTCACCAGATGCGGCGGAATGGTCTGGCCATAACCGTGCCGTGCCAAAAAAATTACTTCATGCTGATTGAGCATGCCGAACATAAACGCACCGGATGGCTCGCCATACGGTGTGCGCATCACTTGCCGATGCGTAATTTCCAGATTTGCCAGTTCCGTCAAGCCGCGGCCACCAATAATTGCCAACATAATTATTTCCCTCTTACCGCATAAATGGCGGGCAGATTGCGCCACGCCCCTTCAATATCCATGCCATAACCGAACACAAAGCGGTCCGGCAATTCCACCCCGACAAAATCGGCATGGATGGGCTTTGCTCTGCCATGCTGCTTGTCGGCAAACACCGCGCTGTGAAACCCGCTCGCGCCCAATTCCATCACACGCTGCCGCAATGCCTCCATGGTATGGCCTTCGTCGAGAATATCATCCAGCACCAACACCACACGACCGCGCACATTTTCACGCGGTTCGACTTTCCAATGCATCTGCCCGCCCACTTGATTGCTGCCATAGCGCGACACATGCACATAATCAAAATCCAGCGGGAAAGCGAGCAGCGGCAGCAACTGCCCGGTGAACACCACCGCGCCGCCCATCACCGACAGCACCAGCGGATGAGTATCCGCCAGCGCGGCATTGATCTGTTGCGCAACCTTATGCAGCGACGCCTGCACCTGCTCCGCCGAATACAGCAATTCGGCATCGCGCAGAACTTCCCGTGCATGCTGGATGGAAACGCTCATTTATCCCGGCAACCATCACAGCGCTTATCCAAAGTATTCAGATAAGCGGAAAACTCTTCACACAATTCGGCGTGCATCAGGCCGAATGCCACCTGCGCCTGCAAGTAGCCCAGCTTGGAGCCACAATCATAACGGATGCCGTCGAAGCGATAAGCTAGCAGCTTTTCTTCCCGCATCAGCGCGGCAATGCCGTCGGTCAACTGGATCTCTCCGCCCGCACCGGCCTGAACCTTTTCCAGATGATGAAATATGCGCGGCGTGAGGATGTAGCGTCCGACTACCGCCAAGGTGGAAGGGGCCGCCTCCGGCATTGGTTTTTCGACGATACCGTTGACCAATTCCACGTTCGGTTCCAGATTGGTGCTGCTGACGATGCCGTATTGCCGGGTTTGCTCGCGCGACACATCCTGCACGCCCAGAATCGAGCACTGATACTGCTGAAACACCTCCACCATCTGCTTCATGATGGCAGTATCGCCGTCGATCAAATCATCGGCCAGAATCACTGCAAACGGCTCATCCTGAACCACCGGCTGCGCGCACAGCACCGCGTGACCCAGCCCCAGCGGCTCGGTCTGCCGGATGTAAATGCAATTAATGTGCGCGGGAATCACTTCGCGCACCACGCGCAGCAATTCATCCTTGCCGCTCAGCGCCAGCTCGGCCTCCAGTTCATAAGCCTTGTCGAAATGATCCTCGATCGCGCGCTTGTTGCGTCCGGTGATAAACACCATGTCGGTGATACCCGCCGCCACCGCCTCTTCCACCGCATACTGGATCAGCGGCTTGTCCACCACCGGCATCATTTCTTTCGGGCTGGCCTTGGTGGCAGGCAAAAAGCGGCTGCCCATGCCAGCCACCGGAAACACGGCTTTAGTGATCTTTTTCATATCGTTTCCAATAACGCCAAAAATTGCTGTTCATCCAGTACCGCCACACCCAGCTCCTGCGCCTTGTCCAGCTTGCTCCCCGCCTCTGCTCCCGCCACCACATAATCGGTCTTCTTCGACACGCTGCCGCTTACCTTGGCTCCCAGCGCTTCCAGCTTCTCTTTGGCCTGCTCGCGCGTCAGGGCGACGAGCGTACCGGTCAGCACAAAAGTCTTGCCGCTGAAAGGCAATTCCGCAACTCGCCGCTGCTCGTGCTCCGGCCAATATACCCCGCTGGCGCGCAACTGTGCGATGACTTCGCGGTTATGTGCTTCCGCCAGAAAATCGGCCATACTCTGCGCCACTACCGGCCCGACATCGCGCACTTGCTGCAAACTCTCCACATCGGCGGCAAGCAGATTATCCAACGAGCCGAAGTACTGCGCCAAGTCTTTTGCCGTCGCCTCGCCGACATTGCGGACACCGAGCGCGTAAATGAAGCGGGCCAGCGTGGTACGCTTGCTGTGCCCGATCGCCTCCAGCAGGTTGAGTGCGGATTTTTCGCCCATGCGTTCCAGGTTCGCCAGGACTGGCAGGCCGCATTGGGCAGAATCATACAAATCGGCGGGGGTATTCACAATGCCGGAATCCACCAGTTGTTCGACCAGTTTGTCGCCCAAACCTTCGATATTCATCGCGCGGCGGCTGGCAAAATGCAGCAATGCCTGCTTGCGTTGCGCCGGGCAGAACAGCCCGCCGGTGCAACGCCACACCGACTCGTCCGTCTGTTTGGCGACATGCGAGCCGCATACCGGACAAACACCCTTTACAGCATCAGAAATATTATAGGGCGGTATATCGTTCTCGTTAAGAACGCGCACTATCTCCGGAATAACATCGCCAGCCCGTCTTACAACTACGGTGTCGCCTATGTGTATCTTCTTGCGGTTAATCTCATCCTGATTATGCAATGTAGCGTTGGCCACCGTCACACCGCCGACGAACACCGGCGCAAGCCTTGCCACCGGCGTCAGCGCGCCGGTGCGACCAACCTGCACCTCGATGTCCAGCAACGTGGTCATCGCTTCTTCGGCGGGAAACTTGTGCGCGATAGCCCAGCGCGGCGCACGCGAGACAAAGCCGAGTTGCTGCTGTTGCGCGATATCGTTGACCTTGTACACCACGCCATCAATATCAAAAGGCAACGCGGCACGTTGCGCACCGATCTCGCGGTAAAACTTCAGCAAACCATCTACGCCGCATACCACGCGGTGCTGCTGTGCAACCGGCACCCCCCAGTTGTGCAACAAGGCCAGCTGCTGATCGTGTCGTTTTGGCAGGGCAACGCCCTCGCATAATCCAATGCCATAAGCAAAGAAACTCAGGTGGCGGCTGGCGGTGATGCGCGAATCAAGTTGGCGTAGCGAGCCCGCTGCGGCGTTGCGCGGATTGGCGAATTCCTTTTCGCCTTTGGCGCGCTGCTCGCCGTTCAGCTTGGCAAAGTCGCGCTTGAACATCAGCACCTCGCCGCGCACTTCAACATCGGCGACCGGCTTGCTCAGGCGCAGCGGAATCGCGCGCACGGTGCGCAGATTTTCCGTAACATCTTCGCCCGTGCTGCCATCGCCGCGTGTCGCACCCTGCACGAACACCCCATCGCGGTAAGTTAGCGTAATCGCCAGCCCGTCGAATTTCGGCTCGACCGCATATTCGACTTCCGCGATACCGAGAGCCTCGCGGATACGCACGTCGAAAGCGCGAACCTCGTCCTCGCTGAAAGCATTGTTGAGCGACAGCATCTGCGTGCGATGCAGCACCTTCGACACGTTACTGGCGAAGCCAGCCGTTTGCGGGAGAAGGTGCGATGCGGCCACTCCCGCACCCGTCGGCTCCGCCGCACCGTGTCGTGGCCGCACTTCGGCAAAAGATTTCAGCGGTTTGCCACCCACGCGTTGCGTCGGGGAATCGGCGGTCAGCAGTTCGGGATGTTGTGCTTCCAGCGCTTGCAATTCGCGAAACAGCTTGTCGAATTCAGCGTCAGGAATAGCGGGGGTGTCCAGCACGTAATACCGGTAGTTGTGCTGTTCGATTTCATCGCGCAATTGCGCGATGCGCGTTGCCATATCCATCAGGAGAACAATCTGCGTGCCTGCGTGCTGCCGGGCACGATGCCGCCCGCGCACATCTTTGCTTCGACCTGGGCAACCCGCTCACGGATAACTGCCAGCGCCGGGTCGGTCAACACGGCACGATGATCATCCACCAGATTAACCTGTAGCTCCCTGGCCAACTCCCGTGCGATTCGCGTCATCTGGAAAAACTGTTTGGCGGGATTTTCCGTGCGTGGCACATCCAGCAACAGCGTGATGCCGGTCGTGCTGATAGTTTCAAGCGTGTTGCGCTGAAATGGTTCAGCTTCCAGATTGGTTAAAGCGAACAAACTGTGGCTGACGCAACGCCTGTCATCGCCCCGTTCAAGTGCTGTGCGGCGCCGTTCTGCGCCCTGCCTGCCGCCCGTATCCATCAAGTGGAATGCACCGTCTGATTCCAGCTCCATGCCAAGCAAAGCGGCAGCTTGCGCAATTTTGCCACCCATCAATAAACGTTCGCCGGACGGCACCAGATTGATCCCGACTATCTGATCGACTTCGGCGCAGAACGTGTCCAGTTCGACCGCGCGCTGGAGCGCTTCATGAATATCCGGGGCGACAGCAGAGGCCTTGATGTGCCTGGCAACACCCAGCACCAGATCACGAAAATCCGCCAGTTTCGCCGCACTGACCGCCCCTCCACGATCCACCAGTTGCAGGGAAATCCGGAAGCGCGAGTACAAGATATGGCTTTCGGCGATAGCACGCTCCCACTGAACGGCATTCAACTTCAGTCCGCACACCAGCACCGGCTTGCCGAAATCGAATTTGCGCTGCCACAGGCCATCCAGCACGGCGGCTGGACCAGGTTCGGATAGGCTCAATTCGATGATGAAATCACTGCGCGTCTCCAGCAACGCGCAGGACTCGTCCAACAGGGTTGCCGTTGATGGTTCTTCGACCCGCATCTCCTCGACAGTTTCATCAAGGGTTGAAAATTGCATTGGCCGTTCCTCGAAACTTTGGCCTTCGGCCTCGTTTTCACGTTCGCCCTTTCCCCCGCGAGCGGGAGAAAGCTGGATAGGGGGCGCATCTCTCGCTGGAATCGCCTCCTCAGAACAGGCCTCAGCCTCGCCTCCATGTGGCGCGACCGTCTCCTGATACAGCGCATCCGCATGACTCACTTTGAATGCCGTGCCAAATTTACGGTGGTACTTCCGTTGCTGCCACCAGCCAAATACATACACCGCGACAATCACGCCGAAACCGATTGCCAGCAAAGCTGCTTGTAATTCACTCATAGGAGAACCATAACAAAAATTCGGAAGATGCCGCAGATTATCTCACGCCAAAGGCAGGCTCAACACTCTCTCTCATCTCACTCATTTTTCGCCAAATCAGCATGGATAACAGCTTCGCCAGTCGATCTCAAATCACGGGAGATGCCATGAGCGGCATTTGATGGTAACGATGTTGGCGCGCGCAACCAGCGAGGCCGAGGATGACCCTGTGCTGGAACAATTTTTGGATTTTCTGGCGAGCGACATGGCCGCACACCCCCGAACACCTGAAAAGTATTGGACCCTGTTTGACATTCCAGCGTCCCGGCCACTCGTCCCACAGCCACACCTGATCGACTTGAGTCGCCCATTCGGGATCGGCTTTGAGGAACCATTTGACGAAGCGCTCGAACTGCTTGCCGCGCTTGAGCGGGTCGGGGTCGAGGCTGGTGTAGGAGCCGGAAAATTCGGGCATTTAAGGGCAGCCGCTAAGCCAACGGCAATTCCGCGTTGCTCATGCCGATGGTATAAATTTCATCCAGCGCCTTGAGGAAGGAAAAGTGCTCGTGCAGTCTTGCCAGCGATTCAGGGTGAGCTCTGCCGCGCATCTGGACGAGGCGCGCCTTGCTGGTAACGGGCATTTCCCAATGCAGTCCGCGCAGCAATTCATCCGCCGATTCCGGTTTGTTGCATACCAGCACCATGTCGCAGCCGGCGTTCAGCGCGGCCTCGGCGCGTTGCACGATACCGCCCGCGACCGTCGCACCTTCCATGCTCAAGTCATCGCTGAAGATGCAGCCTTCGAAGCCCAGTTGTCCGCGCAAAATATTCTTTAGCCAGACCGGCGAAAATCCCGCCGGACGGCTGTCCACTTTGGGGTAAATGACGTGCGCGGGCATCACCGCAGACAGGCCGTAATCCACCATTTGCCGGAATGGAATCAGGTCGCACATTTCGATATCAACATACGCGCGCTCGTCCACCGGCATATCCAGATGCGAATCGGCCTGCACGAAGCCGTGGCCGGGGAAATGCTTGCCGACTGAGTGCATACCGCTCTGCCTCAGCCCCAGCAACAGACTGTGCGCCAACTCGGCAATCGCTTGCGGCTCGCTGTGAAACGCGCGGTCGCCGATCACGCTGCTTTGCCCGTAATCCACGTCAAGCACCGGCGTGAAACTGAAATCCACGCCGCAGGCACGCAACTCAGCCGCCAACACATAACCCACTTGCTGCGCCAGATGGCGCGCGCGTTGCGGGTGCGCATCCCAGACTTTACCGAGCTCGCGCATCGCGGGAATCTTCGTGAAGCCCTCGCGAAAACGCTGCACCCGCCCGCCCTCGTGATCGACCGCAATCAGCAATGGCGGCGCGCGCAGCGCATGAATCGCGGCGGTCAGCCCGGCCAACTGGCCGGGCGATTCATAGTTGCGCGCGAACAGGATCACCCCGCCGACCAGCGGATGACGCAAGCGCGTCTCGTCCTCCGCAGTCAGTTGCTTCCCCAACACATCCAGCATCACCGGCCCCAAACCCATATTCGCTCCTGATTGGTTAAATCCGAAAAATAAATATAAAAAACAAAAAACGATGAAACCTCAGCCCCCTATGCCGGGCGAGTTGAAACCAAATGTAGGGCAGGTTGTGGCACGACATGGTGGGCATAGCCCACCCTACGGCTGATTCATTTGACCGGTTTCCAAAATAACAAACGCGACAATAAAATCGCGCTCGTCGCTGATCGAAACATGGTGGCCATTGATGCCGAGCTGCGCAAGATGGGTACGCAAGGTTTCGTCGAACTGCAACACCGGTTTGCCGAGTTCATCATGCGTGACGCCGATGCGACGCAGGGTGACGGGGTGGCGCATTCCGCTGCCAACCGCCTTGGAGAACGCTTCCTTGGCGGCAAAGCGCTTCGCCAGAAACCTGGCCGGATCGACGTGCGCGTCAAGCTCCGGCAACTCGCGCTCGCTCAACAGCCGTTCGGCCAAACGAACACCATAACGCGCAAACATTTTCTCAAAGCGCGCGTACTCGACGATGTCGGTGCCGATCCCGAAGATCATCCGTCATTCCCGCGAAGGCGGGAACCCGTCCGTCAAAAGGCTCTTCATCTTCTTCACCGCCGCATCCAGGCCGATGAACAGCGATTCGGCGATGATGGCATGGCCGATGTTGAGTTCGATGATGTTGGGAATCGCGACAATAGGCTGCACGTTGTGATAATGCAGGCCATGCCCGGCGTTCACCTGCAACCCGTATGAATGCGCGTATTCCGCCGCGACACGAATGCGTTCCAGCTCATATTGATGTTGCGGTATGCTGTCCGCTTCGGCATATTTTCCGGTATGCAACTCCACTACCTGTGCACCGGTGCGGCGTGCCGCATCGATTTGCATTATGTCCGGATCGATGAACAGCGACACGCGGATGCCCGCTTCAACACAACGCTCGCAAACCGATTTGATATTATCGAAGGAACCTATCACGTCCAAACCGCCTTCGGTGGTCAATTCCTCACGATGTTCCGGCACCAAACACAAATCATGCGGCTTGACGCGCAATGCGATGGCGATCATTTCTTCGGTCACCGCGCTTTCCAGGTTCATGCGCGTTTGCAGCATGTCGCGCAGCATTTCCACGTCGCGATCCTGAATGTGGCGGCGGTCTTCGCGCAGATGCAAGGTAACCGCATCCGCCCCGGCTTCCTCGCAAATCAGCGCCGCGCGCACCACATTGGGATAACGCGCCCCGCGCACTTGGCGCAACGTGGCGACATGGTCGATATTCAGTCCGAGTTTCATCATAATTTCTGTAGATCCTTAATCAATTCACGAGTATGTAGTTTCTTGCCGCCGAGATGATGATTCAGCAACACGCGCATCAGTTGCTTGCTCTGCTGCGCGGTAATCGGGTCGGCATAATCATCCGCCGCCATGTCGAGCAAGGTCTTGCCCGACACCGGCAACCCAATTCGTGCAGCGCTGTCGTCCGGCCCGCTATCATCCGGCAACGCGCCGCGCTCCACGGCGTAACGATAGCAGAGTTCAGCCTGTATCGCTTTGCCACCATCCGCCTCGCGTTCCAGCGACAGTGCGTAACCCAATTCCTGCAACAGATGCTTTTCAAAGCAACGTAATGTAGCGGCGTGGTCGGTTTCATGCGCCAGGCGGCGCAGGGTAGCGCGGTAGTAATCAAACAATTGTTCATGCGGATCATCACGCGCCAGCAGATTGAGCAGCAGCTCATTAAGATAAAAGCCGCACATCAACGCCGTGCCTTGCAGGTATGGCTGCCCACCCTGCCATTCCGCGCTATGCAGGGTGCGAACTTCGCCTTTGCCAAACCAGCTCAATTGCAATGGCTGAAAATTCATCAGCACCCCGCGCAATGCCGATCTCGGACGGCGCGCGCCGCGCGCCATGATCGGCAAGCGCCCGTGCTGGCGGCTGAGCACATCGAGAATCAGGCTGGTTTCGCGGAACGGATAGCTGTGCAGCACGAAAGCGTGCTCATTCTGGATGCGTTGCTTGCCGGAAGTGCTCATTGCCCGTCGATTTCCTGCTTGTTCAATAACATCCTTTCAACCGCACTCAAAACACCTGCCGATGATGCTGCGAAGGTTTAATCCCGGATTGTTCATCGGGTTCGAGAATATGCTTTGCCGGTATCCGTTCGCCCAAACCCTCGTGCAAGCGGCGGATCATCGAAAACATCAGCGGGCGCGTGAATTCAATATCTCATACACGCGATTCAGACCGCCTTTTGCCGCATTGTGTAGCGTACGTTACGTTCACTGACGTTGATATTCACAGTGCGGTCTCATTGGTTTCGCCGGTACGAATACGAATGACCTGCTCTATCGTCGAAACGAAAATTTTTCCATCACCGATCTTGCCGGTATGCGCGGCCTTGATAATTGCCTCGACCGCTGTATCAAGCAGTTCAGCCGGAACGACAACCTCCACTTTGCTCTTGGGCAAGAAGTCCACCACATATTCCGCACCGCGATAGAGTTCGGTGTGCCCCTTTTGCCTGCCGAAACCCTTCACTTCGGTGACTGTCAAGCCGCTTACGCCCAATTCGGAAAGCGCCTCGCGCACTTCATCCAGTTTGAACGGTTTGATAATCGCTTCGATTTTTTTCATGATGTACTCTCCATGGTTTGTTGGTGTGTTGTTATATCCGATTGAATGGCGTCATTGTACCAAGACGAGCACACGTTAAGTCAGCCCAACTCCCGATAGATCACCGATAAAATTTCCAACTCCTGAATGCCGGTCGGCGTACGCAACATTGCCACCTCGCCTTCGCGCAATTTCAATAATGCCCGCGCCAATGGTGAAACCCAGCTGACCAAACCACCCCCGACATTTGCCTCATCCACGCCGACAATACTGTAGATGTTCTCACAACCTTCGCTATCGCAAACTGTCACGGTTGCACCGAAGAAAACTTGATCGCATTCGCCGCGTGTTGCCGGATCAACCACTTCGGCCTGCTCCAGTCGCTTGCGTAAAAAACGCACGCGCCGATCAATCTCGCGCAGGCGCTTCTTGCCATAAATGTAATCGCCATTCTCTGAACGATCACCGTTGGAAGCCGCCCAGGTGATGGTCTTCACCAGTTCGGGGCGCTCCACTCGCCAAAGCTGATCCAGCTCTTCCTTCAGTCTGCGATACCCGCCGGGAGTGATGTAATTTTTGACGCCCGTCGGCAACTGAACCTGCGGCTCCAGATCATCTTCGACGGTATCGTCCTCATTTGTAAATGCCTTGCTCATGCCGGGAATTTTACAACCTCACAGCGATTCACACACCCGCTGATTCTCACAACGGCGAGAAAAACACGCTCTCGCGCAGTTTCTTCAACTGGTCGCGCAGTTGCGCCGCCTTTTCGAACTCCAGATTCTTCGCGGCTTGCAACATGTCCTTCTCCAGCCGTTTGATCTCCTTCGACACATCCTTTTCGCTCATCGCCAGATACTTGGCCTGGGTCTGCGCCGCCTTGAGCTGGCTGCGTGCTTCCTCCGGCTCGTACATGCCTTCGATGATGTCTTTGATGCGCTTCTGCACACCTATTGGCGTGATGCCGTGCGCGAAGTTGTAGGCGACCTGCTTGGTGCGGCGGCGCTCGGTCTCGTCGATGGCACGCTTCATCGAGTCGGTGATCCTATCGGCATACAGGATCGCCTTGCCGTTGATGTGGCGCGCGGCGCGGCCCATGGTCTGGATCAGCGAACGCTCGGAGCGCAGGAATCCTTCCTTGTCGGCATCGAGGATCGCCACCAGCGACACCTCGGGAATGTCCAGCCCCTCGCGCAGCAGGTTGATGCCGACCAGCACGTCGAACATGCCGAGGCGCAGGTCGCGGATGATCTCGACGCGCTCGACGGTCTCGATGTCCGAGTGCAGGTAGCGCACCTTGATGCCGTGCTCAGAAAAATAATCGGTCAGGTCTTCTGCCATGCGCTTGGTCAGCGTGGTCACCAGCACGCGCTCGCCCTTCCCCACGCGCAGCCTGACTTCGGACATCAGGTCGTCCACCTGATGCGTGGCGGGGCGCACCTCGATCTGCGGATCGACCAGCCCGGTCGGGCGCACCACCTGCTCCACCACCTGCCCGGTGTGCTCAGCCTCGTACACCGACGGCGTCGCGGAAATGAACACGCTCTGGCGCATCACCTTTTCAAATTCGTCGAAACGCAACGGGCGGTTGTCCAGCGCGGAAGGCAGGCGGAAACCGTAGTTGACCAGATTCTCCTTGCGCGCGCGGTCACCCTTGTACATGCCGCCGATCTGCGGGATCGTGACATGGCTCTCGTCGATAAACATCAGCGCATTCGGCGGCAGGTAATCCAGCAGCGTCGGCGGCGGTTCGCCCGGCTTGCGCCCCGACAGGTGGCGCGAATAATTCTCGATGCCCTTGCAGAAACCGATCTCGTTGAGCATTTCCAGATCGTGGCGGGTGCGCTGCTCGATGCGCTGCGCCTCGACCAGTTTGTTCTCACGCTGGTAGAACGCGATACGCTCGGCCAGCTCGACCTTGATGGTCTCCAGCGCGGCCAGCACCGTGGCGCGCGGCGTGACGTAATGGCTGGACGGATACACGGTGTAGCGCGGCACCTTTTGCAGGATATGCCCGGTGAGCGGGTCGAACAGCGACAGCGTTTCCACCTCGTCGTCGAACAGCGTCAGGCGCAACGCGTGTTCGCTGCTTTCCGCCGGAAAGATGTCGATCACGTCGCCGCGCACGCGGAACTTGCCGCGCGAAAAATCGATCTCGTTGCGCTCATACTGCATCTCGACGAGGCGCTTGATCACGTCGCGCTGGGCCATCTTCTCGTTGTGGCGCAAGTGCAAGATCATGCCGTGATAGTCCACCGGATCGCCAATACCGTAGATCGCCGACACCGTCGCAACGATCACCGAATCCTCGCGCTCCAGCAGCGCCTTGGTCGCCGACAGCCGCATCTGCTCGATCTGCTCGTTGATGCTGGAGTCCTTCTCGATATATACATCGCGCGACGGCACATAAGCCTCGGGCTGGTAGTAGTCGTAATAGGAAACGAAATACTCCACCGCGTTCTCGGGAAAGAAATCGCGCAACTCGGAATACAACTGCGCAGCCAGCGTCTTGTTCGGCGCCATCACGATGGCCGGCCGCCCGGTGTGCGCAATCACGTTCGCCATCGTGAACGTCTTGCCCGAACCGGTCACGCCGAGCAGCGTCTGGAACGACAAGCCATCGTTGATGCCCTCCACCAGCTGCGCGATGGCCACAGGCTGGTCACCCGCCGGTTCGAACGGCTGGTGCAAGCGGTAGGGGCTGTCGGGGAAGGTGATGATGTTCATGGTGAGAGGCGCATTGTAAAGGGAACGGGGCGATAACCAAAAATAGCGCTTGACCGGCATAAACTATTTGTTTATTGTCCTGCCATGATACGCAACTTCGCCAGCACTGAGACGGAGCAATTCTTTGCTTCTGGCAAATCCCTGCGATTTCCGCCGGAGATACTCAAACGTGCGGCGATGCGTTTAACGCAACTGGACGCCGCTACACGCGTTGAAGATTTGCGCTTGCCGCCCTCAAACAGGCTGGAAGCGCTGGCGCATGACCGTGCCGGACAATGGAGCATACGCATCAACGAACAATGGTGCGTGTGTTTCCGTTTTGAAAGCGGCGATGCTTGCGATGTTGAGATCGCCGATTACCATTAAGGAGAGCCCTCATGGCTAAAAAAGGATTGTCCGCAATCCATCCGGGAGAATATCTGAGCGAAACCCTGAGCGAGCTGAATATCTCGCAAGCCGAATTCGCCCGCGCCATCGGCGTCTCGCCGATGCGCATCTCGCACGTCATCAAGGGCTCGCGCCCGGTGACGGCTGAGCTGGCGCTGTTGTTCGGAAAAGCCTTCGACCAGGCACCGCAATACTGGCTCAACCTGCAAGCGGCCTATGATTTGAAAACGGCGGAGGCCAGCCTGGGCAAACTGCTCAACAATGTGCATTTGCTGGCACATGTTTGATGCAAAACCGGACCCCACAGTTTTGTGAGCAATTTCATCAGCATCGCGCCGGAATAAACCCGATCAATATCCTGAACTTCATCCCATGAAAAACCTTGCTCATCACACCGCCTCTTTAGCAATCACCGCATGGGTCGGCGGACTGTGGGCCATAGGCTATATTGCCGTGTCCATCCTGTTCCGTGCCCAGCCGGACAAACAGCTTGCCGGGATGCTGTCCGGGCAGATGCTCGCGATGATGGGATATATCGGGATCGTTTGCGGAATGTATCTGTTGCTCTACCGCCTGACCCTATCCGGCAAAGCCGCCGTGCGTGAGTGGACGTTCGGGCTGGTTGCCGCGATGCTCGCCATCACGCTGCTGTTGCAGTTTGGCATCTATCCGCTGATGGCGGATATCAAGCTGAAAGCCCATTCACCGGACGTGATGCAAAGCGCATTGGCTCCGCGTTTCAAGATTTGGCATGGGATATCGAGCATTCTGTATCTGGTGGAGAGCCTGTTCGGCGCGGCGCTGGTCATCAAGGGGCCTCTAAAAAATCATAGCCTACCCCCGCCAACTTAAGGCTTGCGAAAATTATTTCTTGCTGGCACAGACAGAGGGACATCCCGGCCCATTAACATTTAATTCTCGGGCTTGGCTGATTTAATTCAATGAACCACCGACGACAAGGAAAACTCATGAAACGCCTGAATGAGGTTGAAGACCCGCGCAGAAGGTTGCTAATTCAGGCTCTCACGGCTGGACTGTTTTCGGCAGGGCTGCCCGGCGCAAATGCGCTGGCTGCCAGCATCTTCGGCAGCAAACCGGCCACGCTTCCCGTGGATCAATCTGTCTACCGTATTTCCGGCCAAGCCACAATCAACGGGCAGGAGGCGACACTGGAAACCCGGATTAACCCCGGCGACACAGTGCAGACCGCGAAGAACAGCGAGATTATCTTTGTGGTCAACGGCAGCCATTCCATGATCCTGCGTGGCGACAGCCATCTTGTTATAGAGTCGGCGAAAAGCACATCCGGTTCGTTGCTGATCAACGGCCTGAGACTGCTGACCGGGAAACTGCTGTCCGTGTCGCGTGATACCCCGATGCGGGTCAGCACTGCAACTGCGACTATTGGCATCCGTGGCACGGGTTTTTATGTGGAATCAGATCCGGCGCTAACTTATTTTTGCACTTGCTACGGGGTCACGGATATCGCAGCCAACGCTGATCCGGAAAGCAAAACAACCGTCGAATCGAAACACCACGACAGGCCGCTTTATATTGTGAACGATGCGGGACAAGGAAAGAACATCAGCAACGCGCCGATGATCAACCACACCGATCAGGAGCTGGCATTGATCGAGGCGCTGGTTGGACGCACCACGCCGTTTGTGTTCGAGAACGATGCCTACAGCACGCCACGGCGCGATTATTGACAATCACAGTGCGCTAGAAACGCTTCAGATATGCAACCGAATATTGATTGGTGACATAGCTCAAAGCAGCCTTGCTCCAGGAGGGCGCCACATAGCTCACCGATGAGCGTGCCCTCCTCCATGAGAAATCAATAGAGTCACGCGAGCCAATCCCCAAGTTATAGCCAAGCGTTGAAAACGTGGTTGTGCCGTCAAAACGGAAACTGTAAATCTCTCTGCCGGAAAATGCATCATCCTTCGTGTAAGCGTTTGAATTGTAAACACCCCAAAGCTCAGGGCCCGATATCACCAAGTCACCGCGACGATATTCGCCGCTCATATATACCGTGCCGACTGCACCCAACGAATAGTCCAGATTGATGCGCGCAGAATTATCCCTGTTGTCGAATACCACGTTCCTGCCGTTGCGCTCGTTATGGGCCACAGCGCCAAATATCTGGATGCGATCCGTCAACGTCTGGCGCATCGAAATACCTGCCAAATACCTGGAGCCGTCACGCAAATCGGATTGATACTGCTCCGCAGAAACTCTTGCGAACACGACAAAAACAGGGGTGCCAAATTCTGCCGAACTACGATATTGAAACTCGCCATGAACGGCTCCGGTAAAGCGGCTCAAACCCTTGTTGCGATCAAATATCTCCCCGCCAATAGCGCCAATCAGCAAAGTACGGGCATGGTCAGCATTCGGAAAGATGATGGGTCGACTCAGATTCACGCTGTAGAAATGATCAACCAGCTTGATGCCTCTTTCACTTGCGCGCGTCACGTTGTCATCGCACACATAACCGACTTCGGCCTGGGTATCGGGAGGGGCAGCGTATACGACGGAGCAAGTCGCCAACCCCATGATCAAAAACAGCCTCGGCATACCTTGCATGACTGCGGATACGGAGATAAATGAAGTAACAGAACTCATCATGGTCATTATTCTAGCCCTGTCGCGCCCCTTCACCTAGTGGTTAGAACCGCTCCTGCGGCATCAGATAACTCCATTGTCCCGGCGGCAATTTGCCCATGGATATGCGGCCGATGCGGATGCGTTTCATCGCCAGCACTTGCAGCCCCACGCTTTGGCACATGTGTGCGATCTGGCCGGGTTGCACGCCTTTGAGGGCGAAGCGCAACCGGGTTTCATTTTGCCAGCTGACTTTGCTCGGGGGCAGTGCACGCCCGTTGCAGGTGAGCCCATGGTTGAGCAGCTCGAGCCCATCGGGAAGCAGCTCGCCTGCGACTTCGACGATGTATTCCTGTTCGAGCGTGGCGGCATCATCGCCGAGTTTGCGCGCCGCGCGCCAGTCCTGGGTGAATATCACCATGCCGCTCGCGTTGCTCTCTAACGGGATGTACTGCACAAGCCGGAGGAAGTGTTGCTTGAGCATGTGGATGCCGGATGGATCGTTCGCTACGCGCGTTTCGGCGCGTATCAGTTGCAACGCGGCGCCGGGATTCATGCCTGTATCGGCAGGCTGGTGCAGCAGGATGGTCGCGGGCTCAAGCGGGGTGGGTCTGGCATCGGGGTGGAGCTCGATCTTTTGCTCTGACACCATGAACTGCGGCTCTTCCACCACAAGCCCATCCACCATCACCCAGCCGCCCGCGATATAAAGCTCGGCCTCGCGGCGTGAGCAGGGGCGCGTTTCGGCGAGGCGTTTGGCGAGACGAACCGGGACGGTCATGACAAGTGCCTGATGAAAATTAGAGAGCTGCATTGTAATCGTTCAGGGGCGGCGAACCCCTGTAAAATGCACCCATGAATAACAAGTCGGCAAACCGCCCCAGCCTGGAGGGCATCACGCTGGAAATGATTGTCACGCAGCTTGCCGAGCGCATGGGCTGGGAGGCGATGGGCGCAGCTGTGCCGATCCGCTGCTTCGCGCACGATCCCAGCATCAAGTCGAGTTTGAGGTTTTTGCGCAAGACGCCGTGGGCGCGCAAAAAGGTGGAGGAGTTGTATTTGGAGCAAGCTAAACCAACAGGATCAGAAAACTAACTGGGCTGCATCGCATCACTTTTCCCCTTCCTTGTCAGCCTTATTTAAAAAACCGCCGCGAATAATTCCTTCCGATACCTCGCCGCAACTCCAACTCCGGGGTCAGGCTCGGATTCGCAGCACAACAACTGCTCCGTGTTATATTTTCTCCATCATGTCCCATCCGCACAGAATTTCCCAATACCCTCTATCACGTCACTGTCCGCAGGGATAAACGCGAGGACATTTTTTTGATGATTTCGATACAATGAAACGCTATGCGGTGAATTGAACTGGCGGAGGAAAGCATGGAAAGAATAATCTGCGTCATCGGCAACAAAGGTGGCACCGGCAAGACCACCATCACACACATGCTGTGCCACGGCCTCGGCTTGCTCGGCAAGCAATCGATCTCCGTACTCACCGACCTCGAACGCGAGCCGCTGTCGCGGGGAAACCGGCGCTATACCCCGCTCGACGGGCGGTCACCGGACAGGCTGCAAGAAATTGTCGCAAAACTGGAAGCCAAGCCGAATTGGCTGGCAGTCATCGACGGCGGTGGCAACCGCCCGGAAATGGATCAATGGTTCTATGATATGTCCGGGCTCATCCTGCTGCCATTCCGCGAATCGCACGAGGATATCCGCACGGTGCGCAACGACCTCGACACCTTCCCCGAAGCATACGGTATTCCATCCCAATGGCCGACCAATCCGTGGCAACAGATCGCGGCGGAACGCACGCTGGATGAAATGATGCAGGACTACCGCCCGCGCCTGCTCGATCCGGTATATACGGTGAGCGCCAGCAAACTGCTGCTCGAGGACCAGGTGCCGACCGGCCTGCCGACAATGCTGAACAACGTTTGCCGCAGCCTGGCCTGGCAGGTATTGGAGCGGATGAATCTTCCTGAACAAGACTAAGGATTGAATCGCAAACGGCAATGCGTTACACGCCTCTGAACTATTTTCAGCATGTGTAGGTTGGGTTAGCGCAGCCAGCGTAGCGTGCGCTGTGCGCACGACATAATTCAACCCGGAAATCGTGCGCACAGCGCACGCTACATTGATGCTGCGATTTTCAGCATGTGTAGGTTGGGTTAGCGGCTATTGCGTAACCCAACACTGACAAAACAAGGCAGATTATTGGGTTGCGCTGCGCTAACCCAACCTACCAAACTGACGCAGGAACGGCGACGAATCGGCAAAAAATTTAACCGGGTGCCATGACCCTCCATCAGCAATTAACCTCTCTCTGCACCCCGATTCACTCTTTCTCCGGCAAGGGTATAATTCGCCCTCACGTTATATATAGCAAGGAAATATCTTGGAACTCTCGACTCGCGTACAGGCCATCAAGCCCTCCCCTACCCTCGCCGTCACCGCCCGCGCGGCGAAACTGAAAGCCGAAGGCAAAGACATCATCGGGCTGGGTGCGGGCGAACCGGATTTCGATACGCCGCAGCACATCAAGGATGCGGCGATAGGCGCGATCAACAAGGGGTTCACCAAATACACCGCCGTCGGCGGCACGCCTTCGCTCAAGGCGTCCGTCATCGCCAAATTCAAGCGCGACAACGGGCTGGATTACACCGCGAAACAGATACTGGTTTCGTGCGGCGGCAAGCAGAGCTTCTTCAACCTCGCGCTGGCGGTGATCAATCCCGGCGATGAGGTGATCATTCCCGCGCCTTACTGGGTGTCTTATCCCGACATCGTGCTCATCGCGGAAGGCAAGCCGGTGATCGTGCAGGCGGGCATCGAGCAGGGCTTCAGGATAACCGCCGCGCAACTCGCCGCCGCAATCACTCCGACAACCAGGATGGTGGTGATCAACAGCCCGAGCAATCCGTCCGGCGCGGTGTATACGTTCGAAGAGTTGAAGGCATTGGGTGAGGTGCTGCGCAAGCATCCGGACATCCTGATCGCCACCGACGATATGTACGAGCATATCGCGCTGACCGATGTGAAATTTACCAACATCCTGAATGCCTGCCCCGACCTGTATCCGCGCACGATGGTGCTGAACGGCGTGTCGAAGGCCTATTCGATGACCGGCTGGCGCATCGGCTATGCGGCAGGGCCGGAGAACATCATCACCGCAATGGAGAACGTGCAGTCGCAAAGTACCTCGAACCCGACTTCGATTTCGCAAGTAGCTGCAGAAGCGGCATTGAATGGCGACCAGGGCTGCATCACGCCGATGCTCAAGGCGTTCCGCGAGCGTCATGTGTTCGTGGTGAATGAATTAAACAAGATGCCCGGCGTGCAGTGCATCATGGCAGGCGGCGCGTTCTATGCCTTCCCGGATATGCGTCAGGCCATCGCCAGACTGCACCAGCGCGGCACGATCAAGACAGGAACCGACATTGCGTTTTCCGAATATTTGCTGGAGCAAGGCGGCGTTGCGGTGGTGCCCGGCTCGGCATTCGGCAGCGAGGGTTATGTCCGCCTGTCATTCGCCACGTCGATGGATAATCTCAAGCAGGCGCTGGAACGATTGGCGAAGGCATTGGGTTGATCACCGAATAAACCGGAAATAAGAAATCAATTGCCGCAACCGTGATGAGGTTTCCTTCATGTGGACGGCCTTCTCGGTCACATTGGCAATAGAAGTCGAGGTCCGGTCAATACCGCCAACAATACCTTCCACCTGACTTGCGATCTCATTGCCAGCCGCTGATTGCTGGCGGGTTCCGTCTGCAATGTGCCTGGAAATGGATGCTACGTCATCCCCGTGATGCGAGACTGCATCAAGCCCGGCACGTGCCGCGCTCACGGCCGAGTCGGCGCTGCTCACATGGCTCCCGGCCGATTCCATTGTGGACACGGCAATTTGCGTGATACGCTGGATTTCCTGAACGCTGGAAGTAATCTCGGAGGTCTGCTTGCTGGCGCTCTCGGCCAGCTTTCTTACTTCATCAGCCACCACAGCGAAGCCCCGGCCTGATTCACCGGCACGGGCGGCCTCAATGGCCGCATTCAGAGCCAACAGATTGGTCTGGTCGGCAATAGCCCGAATTATCTGGCTCACCCGATCGATGGCAGAGATGGACTGGAAGAGTTCGGTCATGGTTTGCCCCGCACCACTAACAGTGGTCACAACATTTTGCGAAGCCTCCTGGCTTTCATTCATGCGAAGTGATGCCTCATTCAGCAGCACGTGCGATGCCTCTACCGCCTGCGATGCCTGTTGCGCGCTGTCGGCAATTTCGTTAACCGATGCAACCAACTGTTCGACTGCTGCCGCAATACTGCCAGCGGCACCGGATTGAATATCGGTCACCTTGCGCGTCTGCTCCATCTCGCCGCTCAGTGCGTCGGCGTCCTCGCCCACCTGATCTGCCGCCTCTGCTATTTCAGCCATCATGGCCTTGAGATGTGTCTGCATGGTGACCAGGGAATCATTGAGCCGACCCAGCTCATCAACGCGGTGCAAAGGTATCGAATCAGTCAGATCGCCTTGGGCAATATTGCCAAGACGTCCGATAACGTGATTGATGACATCCATCATCTGGTTCTGCATAACCATCAACCAAACACCTGCAACAACGCCTGAAACGCCGAGCAGTTGGCGCGTGAGTTCAATCGCACCCTGGGGGATGCCCATTGACGGCCCGAGCAAATGAACCGCCGTGCCAATAAGCTGCGTAGCAATAAGCCACAACACGAGTCCGGTAAGCTTCACCTTGAGAGGTGTGCGCATCCACGCGGAAGGCTTGGGGATCTTGGCCTTGCCTTCTTTCAGCTGTCGATACAAGGCTTCGGCATCGGCAACCTGTTGCCGCGTTGGCTCGGTGCGCACCGACATATAGCCGATCGTCTCGTTATTCTTGAGTACCGGCACGGCCAGCGCGTCAACCCAGTAAAAATCGCCATTCTTGCAGCGGTTTTTGACGATTCCGCGCCAGGGGCGGCCTTCCTTGAGGGTGTCCCACAGCCACTCAAACGCACCGGGAAGCATGTCCGGATGGCGCACCACGTTGTGGTTTTTGCCAATCAACTCTTCTCGACTAAATCCGCTGATGTCCACAAAGGTATCATTAGCATAGGTAATCATGCCTTTGAGGTCGGTGCGAGAAACAATATAGCGTCCCTTGGGAAAAGCCACTTCGACTTGGGTGACCGGTAAATTAGTTTTCATAATATGTTTTACGAAACTCCAGAAAAATTTTGTGCGATTGGCGCTTTACCCGATTCCATAAACCATAAACGCCCAGCACGTTAATACCATTATCCTGATTTAGCGCCATTCCAATACCCAGAATAGCGAAGAGTTTTGGCGGTATATCGCGCGAATGGGGCAACAGACTCCCGTTCCGGATTGCGCGTAAACTGTTACGGTGTTTTGCATTCAGGGCGTGAAGCGGTCACTGAGATTTCGTGTTCTGGTAACTCATTCAAGTTGCATGGAACCTGAACTTCGCCAAGGACGGCAATCGGCACATTCCTGCTGTTCACCCGTCGATACCCACCGCCAGATAGCAGTTATCCGAGTTTTGCGCTCAAGTAGTTTATTCAGACTGCACGGAAGAGGTCGCTGGCGAATATGAACTGCACCATACACCCAATACGTTGGGATTCATATATGCCAAAGTGCCTATATATTTCGGCATATACCCACCTCAACGAAATGAGTGTACAAAGTGAACAACCTATAGGAATTAGGCAGATTAGGAGCACTTAAATCATGAATCAAACTCGGGCAGTTTCCGTTATTGGCCAGATCTACTTGGCAATCGAGAATAACGAGTTGGTATTGCCAACGATGCCAGACTCGGCAATAAAAATTCAAAGGATGCTAGACGACATCAATATTTCCGCCAATCAAATCGTTTTGGCTGTGGCCAGTGATCCAGTTATTGCTGCGCAATTAATCAAGACTGCCAACAGCGCCGCCTACAGCGACAAACCGAAAGTTGTCAGTGTCATGGCAGCCGTATCCCGATTAGGCTTCAAGTTGCTACGCAATCTTGTGCTTACGATAACGATGGCCAGGCTCTCGAATACCAACCACCCGGTTATCAAAAAACATCTGGCGGAATTCTGGGAACACAGCCGCGAAGTGGCGGCAATCAGCTATGTATTGGCGAAAAATCAGAAGCACTTGAATCCCGATCAGGCTATGCTCGCCGGCTTGGTTCACGACATTGGCACTCTGCCTTTGTGCCTTCATGCCGAGAAAATGATTTCCGATTTGGATGATGCCACGCTCGGCACACTGGTAAGAAAATTCAGAGCGCAGATTGGTGAAAAGCTCTTACATGCCTGGGAGTTCCCAATTGAATTGATTGAGGTCATCATTGCGCATGAAGATTTACTTCGTGAAACAGATAGTTCCCGTGCCAGCTATGCTGATATCGTTACGGTAGCGAATATGTTAAACAGGGTAACTGCCAACATGATCAATTGGGATAATATTGCAGCAGTTAAACGGCTATGGATTAGCCAGGAAACTTGCCAGAAATTTTTTGATATTTTTGACAAAGAACTTCGTGCTGCACGCGAGATGCTTTCATAACACAAGCAGATACTTGTACCGAATCTCAATTCAGTGTCTGGTTTTGACACACCCCTGCTGTTCGCCCCTCGATACTCAGAGCCAGAAAGCAGACGTTTGTTTAGGCGTCCACCAATGGCCGAACTTCAATTTCTGCAACTGTCTTCCTGAAACCGGTCATTGGTGCTTTGAGAACAGGCTAATTATCCGGGCTGCACGGGAACGGGCTGGTGACGTGCGGTTATGAGCCGTCTTTTCTGAGCAGATCGACGCGGAGCGGCATGGAGAAATTTGCCCCATCGGATGTCATGTGTTTGTTGAATTTCAGGCGTACTTCTTCGAAGAGTTCTGGCGATAGCTTGTGGTCAGTATGAGTCACTTTGAGAACATGCTCTTCGAACTGGCTAAAGCTCTCAAAGTGCATCGGTTGCAGAAAAAACTTCTGTGTGACGAGCGCTAGCCGACGCGTTGAAACCGCTCTCACCTCCGCAGCAAAAGCGGCCTCACGCACCACTTTTTCGTCATGGAAGAGCCGCAGGATTTCGTTGAAATCTCCCGCGTAGATTGGCTCCGAAATATAGGCAATCCCACCCGGCTTCAGCACCCGCCGGATCTCAGAGAATGCGTCGTCCATCAGTTCGGCCTGTACGTGATGCAGGGACTTGAACATTAAAACATAGTCGAAGCTCGAATCAGCAGCAGGAATCTTTTCAGCACCACCATGCTCGAAACTGACGTTCGGTAGCTCCTTGATCGCCCTGTTCTTCGCGAGTTGAATTTCGTCCACTTCCAGAGCAAGAACAACTGCTGCCTTTTGAGCGATCAGGCGGGTCTTCTCCGCCTTTCCGCAGCCGAGCTCCAGCACCCTTGCACCCTCAAGTGGCAGAAGTTCATCAATAATTTTTCCCTCGTCGGCAACGAGGCAAATATTTTGGTCGGCAATACGCATTTCGCTCGCATTCATGTCAATCCTTTTACTCTACTTCAATACAGCGCCAGCCACACTTGGAGACAATCATAGGGCTGAACTGCCTATACCAGGGAACGGGCTGGTTAGCCGATTTCGTCGACGGACAAATGGAACTGCTGACTGTCCTGTTATCGCTGGATCAGCGCGTGAATGAACCCGGTCGGGAGATCACAATGATTGCAGCGGAACATCTGGTGTGGGACCAATAGCTCAACCATGCACCGCCGCAGCCACGATGATGGCAATGCCTATGCACATGGCGGCAACCACGGTGGCGAGCGCCTGATTGCGTTCCTTGACGATCTCCTGCCACAGGTTGTATGGGGTGAGCTTGTCGATCACGAGGAAGGATATCCAGAACATCGTGACGCCGAGCAAAGAGAAGATGAAGGCATTGACGATCCATTCAGTTTTGATCACTAGTTCCATGTGAATCTCCTGTCTGTCATTTGTGATAGGTATTGTGCTGCCCGCCGGGTCGCGGTTTTTCTTCGTCGGAACCGAGCATGCTCGTGCCGTTGGCTTGCAGGTAGATGAAGAAGGCAAGCAACGCGGCGTGACTGGCAATGGAAATCACTTTAAACACGACACACCATCTTGGCCTCAGTCATCGTCATCACCTCCATCCGATAGCAGGGAAGAAATCTTTTCCCCCGGCCCTTTTACCTCGTATTCGCTGCCTGCCCAACGCTTGGCTTCGAAGCTGGCGCGCCGCCACCAGTAAATCAACGGGAACAGCAAGAGCAGAATTTCAACGATGAAAAAGTTATGCCAGTTGGGCACGTTGCGCCGGATTTGCAGTTGCGTGTTAACCGCGCGACCGGGCACAGCAGGCGTTTCCGCATCAATGCTCAACAAATAATGCCCGGGCGGTACTTTGGCAATCTCGGCATCGTCGCTGGTGCTGCCTTCCGACCAGTGACCATCGCTGTCGTAGCCGCTATAGTAGCTCACCTCGCGATGCACCGCATAGACTTTCCCGCTGTCGCGCTCGACCAGTTCCATGCCGAGAAATGCCCAGCTATTATCAAGATTGGTATGATTGATAATATGAAGATTGCCGGTGCGCCCGGTAACTTCAAATACCGGCGTGGTGATCGCTTCACTGTTGCCGGCAGGCAGGTTAAAGGTGTCGCTGAATATGGTGCGGTTATCCGCCATCAAGGCACTGATTATTTGTATCGATAAAGCAAGCAGGCTGACCAACCAGAACGAGCGCCATACCTTGCGGTAACCTGCCTCTTGCGGCCAGGGCTGATTGGGTGCCACACCGCGCTGGGTGGGCATGGAACGGGTAATGGCGAAGGCTGCCTTCACCGCTTCTGGTTCGATATACTCGCCTGTCGTCCAGGTGATTTCGTTGTCGTTTTTTTCCTCGGATAACACATAAGGCGGATCGATGTAGTCATTGATCGTAACCACTTCGCCGGTGCTGACGCGCCAGTAAAATTCGCCCAACACGCAGCGCACGCCGGCCTCGCTCTCTTCATAGTGCCGGTACATCCGCCCGTCATACAGCAATGCGCGCTGGCTTTGCGGGGTGGTGCTATTTGCCGGAGCGGCGTTGGTCGGCCAGGCAAAATTCCAGTGGCCGTCATATTCGGTGAGCCAGCGAAAACCCTCGGCAGGATTATGCAGCAGGTATTCGTCCCAGCTGAATTCCACACCATCACTCTTGCCAAACCGCTCCAGAAAACCGATGACACGATAGACCACGCCGTTTAACCTGCCTTCGGAACCGAGCGGAATGAACGGGTCAGCTATCTGTTTGGCGGCAAATTTTTCCAGTATTTTGAGATTTTCATTTTCCGCGCCGATCAGCGCATGGCAACCGCCGCAGGTGACACGCAGAATGCCGGGCGCGTGAATTTCAATAGTGGAACCGCAGGATGGGCATTGAATCGCATTGAGCTTTATTTTCCCCACCCCGGCCTGCGCGGCATCACGCAGGTTGGCGAAATTCAAGTCCTTGAAATCGACCGATGCGCCGAGAAACAACAGCGGGATTTCTTCACTGTAATCGATGGAGGCGAAATTTCTGGCGGAGCGCAGATCGGCGGAAGGCGCGTCGTAACCGGCGCCCACCTTGAACAACAGCTCTCCTGCGCCGGCAATGCATTTGCCGTGCTCGATGTCAGTAACCGTGAATGGATCTCCGTTCAGTGTCACGGTCATGCCCGCCTTCAAGTCGGCCAGTGCGGGCAATGGTTCCGGAACCTTGGCGAGAAAGGTGACGGTGTAATCGCCATTGGCTTCACTCAGCCAACCGCTGCGCTGATTATCGAACAGCAAATGCCATTCGTTCCACAAACCTTGGGGGTATTGCAGCTGGATGCGCCCGACCACGGCGAAATGTGTGCCACGGTATTGGCCTTCGGTACCGATCTGGATCAGTGAAGCATCTTCCAGCAGCTCCGCCATTTTTCCGATATTTTCGACATCGGTGCCATGGCGGATCAGCGTGCTGCGGCAATATTCGCACACCGCCAGGATCGAAGCTGTGGAGCGGAACGTTACCAGCGCGCCGCAAGTTGGACAGTTGGCCGTCTTCATTACAGCGTTGCCGCCCGCTCTATCGTTCCCATGCTCCGCGTGGAAACGCATCTACAACCGCTCTGCGGTGATTGCTGGAAGAGTAACGCCATGCACATTTTCGCAATACAGAAAATATCACAAGCTGCGTTCCCACGCGGAGCATGGGAACGATAAACACCTAGCGGATAATCCGGGTTCATGGCAAGCGTTGCCGCTCGTTAGTATCAGGTAAGTTTCTTCAGCAGGTCGGCCTTCTTGGCCTCGAATTCCTCACTGCTGATGATGCCCTTGGTCATCAGGCCGTGCAGTTTTTCCAGCGTCGCCATGACATCATCGGAAGAAACCGCCGCGGCTGGTTGCGCCACGTTTTGCGCCGGGTTCAGCGATTGCCCCAGCGCCTGCGCCACCTGCTGGCCGACGCCGAAACCCACACCTACACCCGCACCCAGCCCGGCAAGGCCGCCCTCATTCTGCGCGGCCAGCGGAATCGCGTTGGCAACCTGGTATTGGGTGTAGCCCTGCATGCCGCCCATGATATTGACGCCGATGCGATCATCCAGCGCCTTTTGCAACTCTTCCGGCAGCGAGACGTTCTGCACCATCAGGGTTTCCAGCCCCAGCCCGAAATTGGTGAACACCGGTTCCAGTTTGGCCTTGAGCGCGCGGCCAAACTCTTCCTGGTTGCCCGCCATATCGATGAAAGGCACGCCGGATTCGCCGAAAATATCGCTGATGCCGGACACGATGGTGTTGCGCAACTGGCCTTCCAGCTCCTCGGTGGTATAGCTCGCGCGCGTGCCGGAAATTTGCTGGTAAAACAGTTTGGGGTCGAGGATACGGTAGGAATAAATGCCGAAGGCACGCAAGCGCACCATGCCGAAATCCTTGTCGCGGATGGTGATGGGGTTGGGTGTCCCCCACTTGCGGTCGAGCTGGATGCGCGTGCTGAAGAAGTAAACATCCGACTTGAACGGGGACTCGAACAGCTTGTCCCAGTTCTTCAGGTAGGTGAGCACCGGCAGGGTTTGTGTCGTCAGCTTGAACCTGCCCGGCCCGAACACATCGGCGATCTTGCCTTCGTCCACAAACATCGCCTGTTGGGTATCACGCACGGTGAGTTCGGCGCCGTTCTGGATTTCAAAATCCTGCATCGGAAAACGGTAAGCCAACACACCATCCGTTTCTTCCGTCCAGTGAATGATGTCTATGAACTGCTTCTTGACGAAATCCATCAGTGCCATGATTCCTCCCCCTAGGTTCAATTGGTATGGCAAAGCATAGCACCGCTGGCCGGGTAAAGTCCAAAATCAACCCGTTCCAAATGTGAAACAAGTCTGGACAATTGAAGCTCGGAATTAGTCTTGGCAGCTGTCGCGGGTAACTTGCAACTTGGGGAAAGTTAGGATGAGGGCTGGCGACTCCCTGCGCCCGGCAAAGCCGACGATAATTAACTGCCGCTTGAAGGTAATTCGCGGGTCTGGTTTAAACCCGACATTTGCGGATAGCAGTTTTCCAAAATCAATGCTTGCCGGTACTGCCGAACCCGCCGCTGCCGCGCTCGCTCAACGGAAATTCTTCCACGATATTAAACTTCGCCTGCATCACCGGCACGATGACCAATTGCGCCATGCGTTCCATCGGCATCAGCGTGAAGGGAATCTGGCTGCGGTTCCACAGCGATACGAAAATCTGCCCCTGATAGTCCGAATCAATCAGGCCGACCAGATTGCCCAGCACGATGCCGTGCTTATGCCCCAAGCCGGAGCGCGGCAGAATCATTGCGGCATAGCCGGGATCGTTCAGGTGAATGGCGATGCCGCTGGGGATAAGTTCGCACTGTTTGGGCTGAATTACCATGTTGTGATCGATGCAGGCGCGCAGGTCAATTCCAGCCGAACCGGCAGTCGCATAGCCGGGTATGTTTGCATGCAAGCGCGGGTCGAGAATTTTTACATCCACAGCGATGTGTTTTGTTGGGGCGGCATGTTTCATTTACTTGCTCCTTCGTAACGTTGTGCAATGTGCTGCATCAATAGCCTTGCCAGCGTCAGTTTGTCGGCGTGCGGCAAGGCATGGCTGCCGCTGTCATCGAACAAAACCAGCTCGTTATCGTCGCTACCGATAGCCTGTTGCGCGAGATTCCCCACCAGCAGCGGCAGTTTTTTCGCGCGGCGTTTTTGTTCGGCATATTCCATGAGATTCTCGCTCTCGGCGGCAAAGCCCACGCAGAACGGCGGCTTCGGCAGGCTGGCGACGTACGCCAGAATATCCGGGTTGGGCACCAGTTCCAGCGTGAGCGTGCCAGCACTTTTCTTGATTTTCTGTTCGCTCGGCTGCGCGACGCGGTAATCCGCCACCGCCGCCACGCCGATGAAAATGTCGCAATCCCCGGCACGTTGTTTTACCGCATCAAACATCTGTGCGGCGCTCACCACATCCACGCCTTGCGCGCCCTGCGGCTTGACGAGCGCGGTCAGGCCAGACACCAGCACCACTTCCGCGCCCTGTTCCAGCGCGGCCTGCGCGATGGCGTAACCCATCTTGCCGGAGCTGCGGTTGGTGATGCCGCGCACCGCATCGATTGCCTCGTAGGTCGGCCCGGCGGTGATCAGGATTTTTGTGCCAAGAAGCCGTTTGGGCTTGAAGAACGCCGCAATACCCTGCGCCAGTTGTTCCGCCTCCAGCATTCGCCCCATGCCTTCCTCGCCGCACGCTTGCACGCCGCAATCCGGGCCGAGCACCTGTACGCCGTCGGCCAGCAGTTGCGCGATGTTGCGCCGCGTCGCGGCATTCAGCCACATCTCGCGGTTCATCGCCGGAGCGACAATCAGCGGGCAATTGCGCGCCAGACATAATGTGGAAAGCAAGTCATTCGCCAGGCCATGCGCCAGCTTGGCGATGAAATCGGCGCTTGCGGGCGCGATCAGAATCGCATCGGCGGCGCGGCTCAGGTTGATATGCGCCATGCCGTTCGGCATGCTCGCATCCCACTGGTCGGTGAAAACCGGATTTCCCGATAATCCCTGCATCGTGGTCGGCGTAATGAAACGGCAAGCCGCCTCGGTCATCGCGACCTGCACCTCCACGCCCTGCTTCACCAGCAGGCGCAGCAATTCCGCCGCCTTGTAGGCGGCGATGCCGCCGGTGATGCCGAGCACAATACGTCTTGTCGGTTCTTGGGTCATAATGCCGCGCATCTTATCAAGAAACTGCCCCGATAGGATGGGAGGGTGTGACGGGGGAAATCAAAAGTATCGTTTCATCGGTAGCGTGCGCTGTGCGCACGGTTTAGGGTCGTGTTGTCGTGCGCACAGCGCACGCTACGCATTTACAGGAAAGTGAGGCGGTTATGGCGATCACCGATTGGCCAGAATTCGAGCGACCACGCGAGAAGTTGTTGCAGAAGGGCGCGGCCTCACTTTCCGATGCCGAGTTGCTGGCGATCTTTTTGCGCACCGGCGTGACCGGGCAGAGCGCGGTGGACTTGGCGCGCGGCCTGCTGACGCGCTTCGGCAGCCTCACCAAACTGTTCGCCGCCAGCGAAAAGGATTTTTGCGGCATGCACGGCATGGGGCAGGCGAAATTCGTGCAACTGCAAGCGGTGCTGGAGATGTCGCAGCGCGCATTGAAAGAGGAGATGCAGCATGGCGATGCGCTCAACTCACCGGGTGCGGTGCGCGACTATTTGCAGCTCCTGCTCGGCGGGCGTCAGCAGGAGGTATTTCTGGTGCTGTTTCTCGACACGCAGCATCGCGTAATCGCCTCGGAAGAGTTATTCCACGGCACGCTCGGCCAGACCAGCGTGTATCCGCGCGAAGTGGTCAAGCGCGCGCTGGCGTACAATGCCGCTGCCGTGATCCTTGCCCACAATCACCCATCCGGTGTGGCCGAACCGAGCCAGTCCGACCAGCATCTCACCACCGCACTCAAGCAGGCATTGGGGTTGGTGGACGTGCGCGTGTTGGATCACTTTGTGGTGGCGGTTGGGCAGGTGCTTTCGTTTGCGGAAAAAGGGCTCATATAACCAAACTCTTGGTATGCGTGCGCGGTATAACTCCCGGCGCAACCACCTCGTGTTTCTTCGGGACGGTTTACGGCTGCAGCCCGGTTACTTTCCTAACCCGCAATACACACCTTGTTGCGCCCGCTCTCTTTGGCCTGATACAGCGCCTTGTCGGCCTGAGTGAGCAGGATATCGAGATTGGTATTCTTCTCTTTCAGCGCGGCCACGCCGATGGATACCGTGAAATGCAGCGGCGGCCCGGTCTCCAGCACAACATGGACATTCGCGAACCGCTCCCGCAGCCGCTCCGCCACCTCGGTCGCGCTTTGCAGATCGGTCCCCGGCAGCAACACGGCGAATTCCTCGCCGCCGATGCGGCCGATAATATCCACCGTGCGCAGGATATCGCTCAGTTTTTGCAAAACTACATCACCCGCCCTGTGTCCACGGGTGACCGAAGCGCGCGCGATTAACGCAACAACACCTGTTGATGAGGCTTGGCCTAGGGGAGACGGTAATCGTTGAAATGGATGGCGGCATGGTGCCGACTGTCGAAGCGGATGCCATGCAAAAAGACCGGTGCAAAGGCAAGAAATTGCTGTGGAAAGAAGCCAATATCTGATGAAACTACTAGCCATTCGACTAGGCTAGCAAAAGACGCTAGCTAAGTTGCTGGTTATGCCTGGCGCATTGGCCGACAATTTACCCATCGGCTCGGGGGGAAATCGAAAGTGCGCATCGCTACATCCTTCCGGTGGTGCACCGCAAACGCCGAGCACATGCTGGCCTTGCGCCTGAATCGGGCAAGCCGGCAATGGGACCGCTATTGGAATCAAGTCAGAAAGGCCGCTTGAATAACCATATCGGTTTGAATCGCACCCGGCCCGCCATCAAACCTCAAGAATTCTTCAGCAAACTGGTAAAATGGTCAATTTTTCGCAAGGCATTCCAATGAGCCTGATCCGCCCCTTTAACGGCTTGCGCCCCGCGCCATCCCGCGCCGCCGAAATCGCCGCACCACCCTATGATGTGCTTTCCACCGAAGAGGCGCGCCTGCGCGCGGCAGGCAAGCCGTGGAGCTTTCTGCACATTTCCAAGCCGGAAATTGACTTGCCCGCGGGTACTGATCCTTATGCGCCGGAGGTCTACGCCAAGGCGGCTGAGAACCTCGGCAAGATGCTGGCGGAAAAAGTGCTGGTGCGCGACTCAGCTCCCTGCTATTACGTCTACCGCCTGATCATGGGCAGCCACAGCCAGACCGGGCTGGTGGCATCGGCGTCGGTGCCGGACTATGACACCAACCGCATCCGCAAGCATGAGTTCACCCGCCCCGACAAGGAGGATGACCGGGTGCGCCAGATTGATGCGCTCAACGCGCAGACCGGCCCGGTGCTGCTGGCCTATCCTGCCGCGCCGCAAGTGGACAAGCTGTTGGAGTACGCCTCCAACGGCACACCGGACGCCGATGTGACTGCGGAAGACGGTATCCGCCATACACTGTGGGTGATCCGCGATGCGGCGACGCTGAGCCAGCTGACCGCCGCATTCGATGCGGTGCATGCCCTGTACATCGCCGACGGTCACCACCGCTCGGCGGCCGCCTCGCGCATCGCCGCAGCACGCCGCGCCGCCAACCCGAAACACAGCGGCGATGAGAGCTACAACTATTTCCTGTCGGTGATCTTTCCCCACCACCAGATGAAGATCATGGATTACAACCGCGTGATGGTCGATCTTAACGGCATGGACACGGCAGAATTCTTGCAGCGCATCGGCGAGAATTTCTCGGTGCAGGCCAGCAGCACACCGGTCAAGCCTGCCAAACCCGGCGAGTTCGGCCTGTACCTGCCGGGGCATTGGCATCGCCTGCAAATCCGCGCCGGGCTGATCCCTGCAAACGACCCGGTGGCGCGCCTTGACGTGAGCCTGCTGCAGAATTACCTGATCGCGCCGGTGCTCGGCATCAACGACCCGCGCCGCGACAAGCGCATCGATTTTGTCGGCGGCATCCGCGGCCTGGCGGAGCTGGAAAAACGCGTCGACAGCGGCGAGATGGCCGCGGCCTTCTCCCTGTTCGCCACGCGCATGGAAGACCTGATGGCGGTCGCCGACGCCAATGAAGTGATGCCGCCCAAATCCACCTGGTTCGAGCCGAAGCTGGCCGACGGAATGGTGTCTCACGTGCTGGATTGATGCAGGCAAGCCATTGCGGGCATCTGCTATGGCGCGACCTATGCGACCCGTCTTTGTACGCTCTTCAAAAATTGCACTTGGCTGTCAGATTCGCCTAACTTATTCCGCAGGTCGAGTCAAATTATATAGGCCGAAATACTGCTTGCAAAAAAAATCTCATCCCCTAGAATTAGTACAAATCAGGGGACGGACCACTACATATAGTGGTTTTTAGTTTTTTGGGCTGAAATAGCCCGTGCAATCAAAGGGGGTTATACCGTGCTCGTTACAGAAAGTATTTTATCTTCAGCATCCTCCCGCAATACTGCTAAACCAGCCACCGCTTCCACTATGCCAATTGGCCAACATAAAATGATATATCGCAACGATTCCGTGGTTCAGTTAGAGTCGGCAAGGGCTCCTGTCAACCCTATGGACGAGCAGGAGATCACGCCGGAGGTTTTACAGGAAAAGTATTGCAAGGACGGCGAAACCACCGCGCTTGACGTGCGCAAGCGCGTGGCGCGAGGACTGGCTGCGGTTGAGAAAGACCCCGCCGCATGGGAACCGCAATTCCTGTGGGCGCTCGAGAACGGGTTTATCCCCGGCGGACGGATCAATTCCGCCGCAGGAACTACGCTGCAGGCAACTCTCATCAACTGTTTTGTGCAACCCGTGGGCGATGCGATCAGCGGTTATAGCGAAGGCAAGCCGGGTATTTACGATGCGCTGCAACAAGCCGCCGAGACCATGCGCCGTGGCGGGGGCGTCGGCTACAACTTTTCCGCCATCCGCCCGAAGGATGCGCTGGTAAAAGGCACCAACAGCCGTGCCAGCGGCCCGGTGTCTTACATGCGGGTGTTCGACCGCAGTTGCGAGACAGTGGAGTCCGCCGGCGCGCGGCGTGGCGCGCAGATGGGCGTGTTGCGTTGCGACCATCCGGATATAGAGTCTTTCATCCATGCCAAGGATAGCGGCGACTTGCGCAACTTTAACCTATCCATCGGGATTGTCGATGCTTTTATGCAGGCGGTCGAGGCTGATGCGGAGTGGGAGCTGGCGCACAAGGCCATGCCATCCCAAGCCGCGCTGAATGCGGGAGCATATCTGCGGGCCGATGGGTTCTGGGTGTACCGCAAGGTCAAAGCAGCCGACCTGTGGCGGCAGATCATGCAGGCAACCTATGACCACGCGGAGCCGGGCGTATTATTCATCGACAAGATCAACAGCGACAACAATCTCTCCTATATCGAGGAGATCGAGGCCACCAACCCATGCGGTGAGCAGCCGCTGCCCAGCTACGGTTGCTGCGATCTGGGCAGCATCAACCTGGCCAAGTTTATACTCAGCCCGTTCACCAAAAATGCGGAGTTTGATTTCGCCACTTTCGAACGCGCGGTGGTGTTGGCGGCGCGGATGCTGGACAACGTGCTGGATGCGACAGTCTGGCCGCTGGAAGAACAACGGGCCGAGGCGCAGGCCAAGCGCCGCATCGGGATTGGCTTCACCGGTCTGGGCGATGCGCTGATCATGCTCTGCCTGAAGTACAACAGCGATGAAGGGCGCTCGATGGCAGCCCGCATCGCGGAAGCCATGCGCGATGCGGCCTACGAGGCGTCCGTCGATCTGGCCATCGAAAAAGGCGCTTTTCCCGCGCTTGATGTGGACCAATATCTGTCCGCGCCGCGCTTTGCTTCGCGCCTGCCGGAGATCATCAAGCAACGCATCCGGGAGCATGGCCTGCGCAACAGCCACCTGCTGTCGATCGCCCCGACCGGCACGATCAGCCTGGCCTTTGCGGATAACGCGAGCAACGGCATCGAGCCACCATTTTCCTGGTTCTACAACCGCAACAAGCGCATGCCGGACGGCACCAAGAAGGCCATTCAGGTAGAGGATTACGCTTGGCGCCTGTACCGCCACCTCGGCGGCGACATGGATAACCTGCCCGAATACTTCGTCACCGCGCTGGAAATGTCCGCCACCGACCACATGGCGATGTCCGCCGCCGTGCAGCCGTTCATCGACACGGCCATCAGCAAGACCGTCAACGTGCCGGCAGATTATCCGTTCGAGTCGTTCGAAGACTTGTATATGGAAGCATGGAAACACGGCCTGAAAGGCATCACGACCTACCGCCCCAACAGCGTGCTGGGCGCGGTGCTCGAGGTCACGCCGGTTGCAGCGACAAGCAAGGAAACGCCGCAAGACAGCGACCAGGGCGATGTGGACAAACGCGTGATGCTCGACATCATGCCCACCCCGGCTCTGGCCAGCCTGCGCTGGCCGGGGCGCCCGCAGCAGCCTCTGGGCAGCGAAGGCTGGGTGTACATGATCGAACACCAGCATGGCAGTTTCGCGGTATTCATCAGCCACATCCAGAACGGACATGCCCGGCCATTTGAAGTATGGGTAAACGGCGCGGAGCAACCGCGCGGTTTGGGTGCGGTCGCCAAAACATTGTCCATGGACATGCGCGCCGAAGATCGTGGCTGGCTGAACCTGAAGTTGTCCGTGCTCGAAAAAGCCGCTGGCGAAGATGCCTTCGACATGCCCTTTCCGCCGAATGGCGACAAGACACGCATGCCCAGCCTGGTGGCCGGTTTCGCCAAGATAGTACGTTACCGCTGCGAACAGCTGGATGCGCTGGCGATGCGGGAAGGTGAAGCCACGCCGGTGCTGGATGCAATGTTTTCGCGCAAGGAACCGAAGGTCAACCCGGATGGCACGATGAGTTGGACGGTGGATGTATTGAATCATGCCGGTGGCGATGATTTCGTGCTGGGTTTGAAAGAGCTGGTGCTGCCCGACGGGCAACGCCGCCCCTACTCGGTGTGGCTATCCGGCGAATATCCGCGCGCCCTCGACGGCCTGTGCAAGCTGCTCAGCCTGGACATGCGCGTGATTGACCCCGCCTGGATCGGCATGAAGCTGCGCAAGCTGCTGAATTATTCGGAGCCGCTGGGCGACTTCATGGCCAAGGTGCCCGGCAGCGAAAAATCGCAAACCTGGCCCTCCACCGTGGCCTATGTGGCAAGGCTGATGATCCACCGCTACGCCATGCTGGGGCTGCTTAACGAGGAAGGTTATCCGGTAACCGAGACCGGCATCCTGTCTACCCCGCAGTCAAGCAAGCAAACGCATGTTGAGAGGCGGCGTCAAGCTGAAACCAGCCTCATGGCAGGCAAAAAATGCGCCGAGTGTGGCAACCGCACCGTCATCAAGAAAGACGGCTGTGAGTTTTGCACGGCGTGCGGTGCGATTGGGGCTTGTGGTTAAGATTAATGGACACCTTCATACATTCAAAATCCTGATGAAACATCCAGCCATTCCGCTAAGCCACCAAAAGACGGTAGCTTAGTGGAGGGTGTCGCCGCATATTCGCCTTTCCAATAAACAGGAAATGTGAAAGAATCCGTTCATTGAAATTAACCGAATAGAGTGGCAAATGATCGACCGAGACGGCTATCGCCCGAATGTCGGCATCATTATCACGAATGACCTGAATCAGGTGTTCTGGGGCAAGCGGGTACGGCAGCATGCATGGCAGTTTCCGCAGGGCGGCATCCAGCATGGCGAGACCCCGGGGCAAGCGATGTACCGCGAATTGCACGAAGAAGTCGGCTTGATGCCGGAACATGTGAAAATACTCGGACGCACTAAAGAGTGGATGCGTTATGAGGTTCCGCAGAGCTGGTGCAAACGTGAATCGCGCAATGGCTACCGCGGACAAAAGCAGATCTGGTTTTTGTTGCGTCTGGTTGGTCGTGATAGTGATGTCTGTTTGCGTGCCAGTGCGCATCCCGAGTTTGATGCGTGGCGCTGGATCGATTACTGGCTGGACATCAACGCCGTGATTGAATTCAAGCGCGAGGTCTATATAAGTGCGCTCAACGAGCTGGTTCGTTATCTTCCCGCGCCCGTTAGAGACGGGGCGTGTCCGCACAGCATACCCACAGGCAGTATTCGGCAAATTATTAAGGAGTGATAGTTGTGATCAAGGAATATATTCCGCTGCAATCTTTCCCGCTGAAAGCAGGCTCGTCTTGCGCGCGCCCGGCGCAGTCGCTTCCGAAGCGCGTCAAGCTCGGTGATCCGGCAATCAATGTGATGACCGACTTGAACAAGGTTTCGGTGGTAAGTGTGCGCGCCATGACTTCGATGGATAAAGCCAATGCCCGGATGATCCGCTATGGCGTGCGTATGCTGCTGGTGCTGGATGACAACGACCAGCTGGCCGGTTTGTTGACAGCGACCGATGTGCTGGGTGAAAAACCGCTGCGTTTCCTGCAAAACATGGGCGGGACGCATGCCGATATCATGGTGCGCGACATCATGACCACGCAGCGCGAACTGGAAGTGCTGAAGATGGAAGACGTGCAAGATGCCACGGTCGGGCAAATTGTTGCCAGCTTGAAAAAATCTCACCGCCAGCACGCTCTGGTGGTGACCGAAGACGCGGATGGCAAGCAAGCTGTATGCGGCTTGTTTTCCGTTACCCAAATCGCCCGTCAGTTAGGCGCCCAAGTTCAGAGTTTCGAATTGGCGGGTACTTTCGCGGAAATCGAAGCAGTAATTGCGCGCAGTTAAGACACTTGAAAAATCATGAGGTGAAGTTTATGCGTACGTTATTGCAGCGTGTCGCGCTGGTTGTGTTGTTATATGCCGTTGCAGGGTGTTCAACCGTCAAGGACGCCAAGGATTCCGTTACCGGCTTGTTTGGTGGCGGCAGCAGTACGCTCAGCACTACGGCCGACAAGAAGGCTGGCAGCGATAGTTCCGAGCCTCCGCTCAAGTACGGTGCGACGTTGCGTGTCAACAAATATGCCGATCAGCGCAAGTCTGATAATCCTCGCTTGCTGGGGGTATCCACACAGCGCGTTGGTGGCGTGAGTGGCAATCAGTTGTTGCTCGATCAGGAAATCGCGAACATTGTCACGGCGGCTATAAAAAAACGCTTTGACTCGGAAGGCTATCAGGTGCTGGAAGGCAGTAGTGCCGGAAACGCCCTGTTCGAAGTGTCCGGTGTCATCAAGGATTTGACGCTGAATGTCAAAGAGCGCGACGAAATCAACATCGCGATTGAGACTACCCTGAAAGAAGCAGCTACTGGCAAGGTGGTGTGGTCAGGTCTGGTGATGGAAAAAAATGAGCGCTTTGCCGGTGTTTCCGGCAATAACAAGGATGATGTGATCGCTTTCATGAACAAGGAATTGCGTATCGCCAGCAATAAAACGGTTGAGGCCATCAGCGCATCGTTAATGGCATCGCAGCCGGAGCTATTCAACTTGACAGCTGGCACCAAGGCGGTTCCCGGCGTGATGGTGTACGTTGCGCCCACCGCCGCTAAGCCCGCGCCGACAAAACCAGCAGCCACGGCCCCCGCCGCCGCAGTGCCGAGTTATGGCACGCAGCCGGGTAGTGTGATTCCCGCGCCTGCCTACGTGCCACAAGCCAGTGCTACGACCGGTTTGTTGCTGGTGAATACCAACCCGCAACGCGCCAAAGTGTATCTGGATGGCGTGTATTACGGTATGTCTCCGCTGCGTCTGGAAATGGAACCCGGTGTGCGCGCGATCAGCGTGAAGCTGGAAGGCTACAAAATGGTCACCGAAAAAGTGTCGGTGCGCAGGGGCGACAACACCGAAATCGAATTATATCTGGAGCGGTAATTCAGTTGGGGCCATGCTGACCGAGGTTTGACCTTTGCAGCGGACGTATAGAAAGCCAAAAGGCACCCCTATGCCCTCCATCCGGCATGGGCGAATGGACTTCAAACTTCACTTGACCGAATCAAGGCCCACTAACTTGCTGCAAATCAAAGCATACAAGGAATGATCGCCTCATCCCCCGCATGGAGGGGGAGAAATGAAGTGGGGGCCGTGCGGTTTCCATAGCTGAGGCTACGGCCGCTACGCACAGAAATGAGCGAACACGCGACGCTGTGGTCGCCCGACAAACGAATTTTATAGAGGTAGTCCATGGAAGCCGAAAAACTCAACGCCCTGTCCAACCAGTTACAGGATTTAGCCTCACGCAGCGCCGAATTGCGGAGGTATCTTTGACTTCGATACCAAGCAGGAACGCTTAGTCGAAGTCAGCGAGCTCGCCGAAGACCCCGCCATCTGGCAGGACGCCAAGCGCGCGCAGGAGTTGGGGCGCGAACGCAAAATGCTGGAAGGCGTAGTGCTCGGCCTCAAACAAATCCAGCAAAACCTTTCCGATGCCGCCGAGTTGTTTGAAATGGCGAAAGCGGAAAACGACGATGAAAGTCTGCAAGGTACTGCCGCCGATATTCAGGACATCGAGAAGCGCATCGCGGCGATGGAGTTCCGCCGCATGTTCGCCCACCCGATGGACCCGAACAACTGCTTCGTCGACATCCAGTCCGGCTCGGGCGGCACCGAAGCGCAGGACTGGGCCTCGATGCTGCTGCGCATGTACCTGCGCTACTGCGAACGCAAGGGCTTCCAGGTCGAAGTGCTGGAACAATCCGACGGCGAAGTCGCGGGCATCAAGGGCGCATCCCTCAAGGTGATCGGCGACTATGCCTACGGCCACCTGCGCACCGAAACCGGCGTGCACCGGCTGGTGCGCAAATCGCCGTTCGACTCCGGCAACCGCCGCCACACCTCGTTCTCCAGCGTATTCGTCTATCCCGAAGTGGACGACTCCATCGAAGTCGAGATCAACCCCGCCGACCTGCGCGTGGACACCTACCGCGCTTCGGGCGCAGGCGGACAGCACATCAACAAAACCGACTCGGCAGTGCGCATCACCCACCTCCCGACCAACATCGTCGTGCAATGCCAGAGCGACCGTTCGCAACACCGCAACCGCGCCGAGGCAATGGCAATGCTGAAATCGCGTATGTATGAAGAAGAGCTGCGCAAACGCAACGCCGAGAAGCAAGTGTTGGAAGACGGCAAGTCAGACATCGGCTGGGGACACCAGATTCGTTCCTACGTGCTCGACCAGTCGCGCATCAAGGACTTGCGCACCAACCATGAAGTCGGCAATACCCAGGGCGTGCTGGACGGCGACCTAGACGATTTCATCTCGGCGAGTTTGAAACAAGGGGTTTAACCCAGACTGCCAAAATCTTGAAATCACAAATTGTGATTTCAAGTTAGGCTGAAGCCCGACCTACGCATAATGGACAGCCGGGATATAGAACCATCGCTAGCCGCATAGCGTACCGCGCCGAAAAGTTGCTGACTGTGATGAAGTTCAAACCTTCCGTGCCACCTGCGCCGGGCGCAAACCGGCTGTAGAATTGGTCGCTAAATCTGTTGCACACGCGCCCGATGGCGAATCACTGGTCGCGATCAATGCGCGGCTTGCCGACTATATCGTGAGCATCAACGGCAAGCTGGAGTTTCCGAGGGAGTTTGTGCTCAAGAGGCTGTTATAGCCTGTCTGATAGTATAATCCGCAGCCTGATTCACGATACGTTACGGCAATAATTGAGATGAAAACCCTTACCATCCGCGAAGCCCGCCGAGGCTTAAGCCACCCGGAGCAAATGTTCGCCGACGCTAATGAGGTGCTGGTCGTATGCCGGGGCGAACCGGTGGCGCGCATCCTTCCGGTGCAATCCAAAATGCGGGTGCGTTCACTGGCGGCTTTTCGCGCAAGCCAACCGATGCAATCCATCCCAAGCGAAGTGCTGATCCGGAAAGACAGGGATGCGCGTGACTGACCACGAACAGCCCATCGCGGCATGAAGCCACTCTCATGAGAAACTTAATAATTTTTGTATTTGGATAATGAAATGACCACGGAATTTACCGCACCAACTCCGCAAGACGAGAACCAGATCATCACCGAGCGCCGCGCCAAACTTGCCGAGATACGCAAGGCCGGCGTCGCCTTCCCGAATGACTTCGAGCGCAAGCATCTGGCGGGCGACCTGCACGCCGAGTTCGGCGAAAAGACGCACGACGAACTGGAGGCCGCACAGATACACGTTGCGGTGGCCGGACGCATGATGCTGAAACGCGTGATGGGCAAGGCCAGCTTTGCCACGGTGCAGGACATGAGCGGAAAGATTCAGTTGTTCATCAGCAACAACGACACCGGCGAGGAAGCGCACAATGCGTTCAAGCATTACGACCTGGGCGACATCCTCGGCGCGGTGGGCGTGCTGTTCAAGACCAAGACCGGCGAGCTGTCGGTGCGCGTGTCGCAGGTGCGTTTGCTGACCAAAGCGTTGCGCCCGCTGCCGGAAAAATTCCACGGCCTGACCGATCAGGAGCAGAAATACCGCCAGCGTTATCTCGACCTGATCACCAACGAGGATGCGCGCGAAGTGTTCAAGAAGCGCACCCAGATCATCCAGGCGATACGCGATTTTTTCGTGCGCCACGGCTACATGGAAGTCGAGACGCCGATGATGCACTCGATCCCCGGCGGCGCAGCGGCCAAGCCGTTCGAGACGCACCACAACGCGCTGGATATGAAGATGTACCTGCGCATTGCGCCGGAGCTGTACCTGAAACGCCTGGTGGTGGGCGGTTTCGAGAAGGTGTTCGAGATCAACCGCAACTTCCGCAACGAGGGTCTGTCCACGCGCCATAATCCCGAATTCACGATGCTGGAATTCTATGAGGCGTACCGCGATTACCGGTACCTGATGGATTTCAGCGAGAGCCTGTTCCGCGAAGTGGCGCAAAAAGTGTTGGGCAAAACGCTCATCACCTACCAGGGCAAAGAGCTGGACTTGGGCAAGCCGTTCCATCGCCTGACGATGGTGCAGGCGATCCAGAAATACCATCCGCAATTCACCACCGCACAACTCAACGAGCGCGAATTTGTCATCGCCGAACTGGAAGACCTGAAGGCCAAATACAAGCCGCAGGACGGCATCGGCGGACTGCAACTGTCGCTGTTCGAGGAGCTTGCCGAAGCGCACCTGTTCGAGCCGACCTTCATCGTCGATTACCCGGTGGAAGTCTCGCCGCTGGCGCGCAGCAGCGACAAGAATCCGGAGATCACCGAACGCTTCGAACTGTTCATCGTCGGGCGCGAAATCGCCAACGGTTTCTCGGAATTGAACGATGCGGAAGATCAGGCCGCGCGCTTCGATGCGCAAGTTGCGGCGAAAGATGCCGGTGACGAGGAGGCGATGTTCAAGGACAACGACTACGTGCGCGCGCTGGAATACGGCCTGCCGCCGACCGCCGGGGAAGGCATCGGCATCGACCGTCTGGTGATGCTGCTCACCGACAGCGCCAGCATACGGGATGTGATCCTGTTCCCGCAGATGCGCCCCGAATAATCCAGCTCTATTTCATCGATGAAACTGCGTTGGCTTCCTCGCTCCTGATGAAACAACTAGCCATTCGACTTGGCCCAGGACAGGCTTGTTTGATCTTCGAAATGGAGCTGGATAGTGCCAAACAATAATGTAGCGTGCGCTATGCGCACGACCCCAAGCATTGTCGTGCGCACAGCGCACGCTACGCCGCCACGTTCAATGAGAAGGGCTGAATTCCATGCTGGATAACGCTACCCAATCCCGCCTATTGCAACTATACCCGATGCTGCGCGAATTGCCTGCTGCAGAACTGGAATCCTTAGTGGCATCAGCAATTGTGATGCATGTCCCGGCGGGGACGGTGGTGTTCGACGAAAACCAGTCCTGCCAAGGCTTTCCGCTGCTGTTATCCGGCAGCATCCGCGTCATCAAGTCCACGCCGAGCGGGCGCGAGTTGCAGCTGTATCGCGTCGTTTCTGGCGAGAGCTGCATCCTCACCAGCAGTTGCCTGCTCGGTCACACACGCTACCAGGCGCGCGGCATTGCCGAGCAAACATTGGAAATAGTGTTGCTGCCCGCGAGCGCTTTTCACACGCTGCTCGGCAACTGCGAAGCATTCCGCAATTATGTGTTCCACCTGTTTTCCGACCGGATTACCGACCTGATGCAACTGGTTTCCGCCGTCGCATTTCAAAAGCTCGACCAACGCCTGGCTAAACTGCTGATCAACAAAGCTTCCCCTGTACGCGCCACCCATCAGGCGCTTGCCGACGAACTCGGTAGCGCGCGCGAAATCGTCAGCCGCCTGCTCAAAGGCTTTGCCGAGCAAGGCTGGGTAAAATTAGGGCGCGAGCAAATCGAAATCGCCGACGCAGCATCCCTTAAGAAATTCTCTGAGCTTTAAAGCGCAGGCCGGAAACTGACCGGCGAAATACTTCCGCCACATGATGCCTCCCGTTTTACCCTGTGTGATTTTTATCACAGACATTGAGATACAACTCGTTTAACCTGCAAATATCACTGATTCATACAAGGAGTTCATAATGAAACCGAACGAAGGAACAATTGATCGCGCATTACGGGTAATTGCCGGCTTGGTATTGATCGGGTTGGCTGCCACCGGCACGGTGGGCGTATGGGGCTGGATAGGCATAATGCCCTTGCTGACCGGCGCGATAGGCGTCTGCCCGGCCTATTCGATTTTCGGCCTAAGCACCTGCCCGATGAAGAAATAACCAGAAGCATTTTCACTCCCCGTTTCGCCCGATAGCCCATTCCGCCTATCGGGCGTCTTCCATCCCGCCGCCCTTCGACGGGATGGGCATATAATCCGCACATGGCTACGCCAACCCACATCGATCTGCAAATCACCGGCATGCATTGCGCGTCCTGTTCTGCGCGCCTGGAAAAAGTGTTGAACCAATTGCCGGAAGTGGCGGCGACGGTGAACATCGCCACCGAAAAAGCGCATATCGCCTACAACCCGCGCCAAACCTCGCTTGCAGACTTGACAAAAGCCATACAGGGCGCGGGCTTCGACGCGCATCCGCTGCGTGATTTTGCCGCCGAAAAACAGGCACGCGCCGCCGCTTACCGCCAAGAGCAAATACAATTTCTTATCGCGGTGTTGCTCACGCTGCCGCTGCTGGCGGAAATGCTGCTGATGTTCGTCGGCATTCACGCCATGTTGCCGGGCTGGCTGCAATGGCTGCTCGCCACGCCGGTGCAATTCTGGAGCGGTCGGCGTTTTTATACCGGCTCATGGAGCAGCCTGCGCGGTGGCGGCGCAAACATGGATGTGCTGGTGGCGCTCGGCACCAGTGCGGCGTATTTGCTGAGTTGCGCGGTGCTGCTATTCAAATTGGATCAGCCGGTTTACTTTGAAGCGAGCGCAACTCTAATTACACTCGTACTGCTCGGCAAGCTGCTGGAAGCGCGCGCCAAGGGCAAGGCTTCCAGCGCGCTGGAGGCGCTGATCAATCTGCAACCGAAAATGGCCCATGTCGAACGCGACGGCGTGATGCAGGAGCTAGCCGTCGAACAGATGCAAGTGGACGATGTGTTTCTGGTGCGCCCCGGCGAAAGCGTGCCGGTCGATGGCATCGTGCTGGAAGGCGCATCCAGCCTGGACGAGGCCATGCTCACCGGGGAAAGTATTCCGCAAGGCAAGCAGCCCGGCGACAAGGTGTATGCCGCCACCTTCAACCAGCACGGCTTGCTGAAATGCCGCGCGCTGGCGGTGGGGTCGCATACCCAGCTCGCCGCGATTATCCGGCTGGTGGAGCAGGCGCAAGGATCGAAGGCCGCGATACAAAAACTCGCCGATCAAATTTCTGCCGTATTTGTTCCGGCGGTGGTAGTCATCGCGCTGCTGACCTTCGCCGCCTGGTGGATGGCGGGCAGCGGCTTTGCCACGGCGCTGATCAATGCCGTGGCGGTGCTGGTTATCTCCTGCCCATGCGCGCTCGGGCTGGCAACGCCGACTGCCTTGGTCGTGGCCACCGGGCGCGCCGCACAGGCGGGCATTCTGGTCAAGGATGCCGCCGCTCTGGAACGCGCGCATAAACTCTCGGTATTGGTGGTGGACAAAACCGGCACGCTGACCATTGGCAAGCCGGATGTGACCGACTTGCTGCCGATGCCCGATGTCGCCGAAATTGAATTGCTGCAAACGGCGGCGATGCTGGCGCAGGGCTCCACGCACCCGCTGTCGCGCGCCTTGCTCGATTACGCCCAGAGTCGGCTAGTGACACCAGAACAAAGCGCAAACATCAGCGAAATATCCGGCCACGGCCTGCGCGCCGAAGTCGACGGAAAACATTACCTGCTCGGCTCGCCCGGCTTCGCCATAAGTGAAGGAATAACGGTTGATGAACGGCAAATACTGGGCTTGCAGCAACAAGGTAAAAGCGTGATCGCCATTGCCTGTGACGGCAAGTTACTGGGCTATATCGCCTTCGCCGATCAACTGCGCGCCAGCAGCCGCGCCGCCGTGGCGCAGCTCGCCGCGATGGGCATTCGCGTGGTGATGCTGAGCGGCGACAACCAGGCCACCGCACAGGCGATTGCACAGCAGGCAGGCATCACGGAATTTCGCGCCGAGGTGCTGCCGCAGGACAAGGCGGCACAAGTACAATCGTTCAAGGCTGAAGGCCAGCTTATCGGCATGGTCGGCGACGGCATCAACGACGCGCCCGCGCTGGCCGCCGCCGATGTCAGCTTCGCGATGCGCAGCGGCAGCGACATCGCCATCGAGGCGGCCGACATCACGCTGATGCGCAACGATCTGATGAGCGTGGCGGACGCGATTTCACTGTCGCGCGCCTCGCTGAAGAAAATCCGCCAGAACCTGTTTTTCGCATTCGCCTACAACGTGCTGGGCATCCCGCTCGCCGCGCTGGGCATGCTCAATCCGGTGATTGCCGGTGCGGCAATGGCGATGAGTTCGGTATCGGTAGTGAGCAATGCGCTGCTGCTGAAACGCTGGCGATCCGGGAATCTGTTGATTTCATCGCAATCCACGCCGGGTTAGTAGCGCAAGCGGCATTTCTTTCAATGCGGAGCGGCGCCATTTATTAGTGCCGCCTCCTGCCCCATATAACCCAACAAGAACCGGCACGCAATAACTTGCATGCCGGGCAATACTCTTGTAGGATAGTAATTGAATACTTACTTATGTTGCTGTGGGGCGGACTGATGTCAAAACTCAGGTTTAAATTAATTCTGGCAGCCATCTTGGCGGTTTCCGCCTTTTTCTGGCTGGTTATGACCCAGGGGCCATTAGCCCCAATCAAGGTAACTACCGAGAAAATTCAGACAGGGAACCTTGCTGCCGAGACATTTGGCGTTGGTGTTGTCGAGGCGAGGCATAGCTACAATATTTCCCCTGTGATGACCGGACGAATCAAAAAGCTGCTGGTCGATCAGGGAGATCATGTGAAGGCAGGTCAGGTCGTGGCCGAACTGGATCCTATTGATCTCGATGAAAAGCTGACCAGCAGCCGGTTGATGGCAGAACGCTCCGCCAATTCAATCAAGGTGGCGGAAGCACAGCTGGTACAAGCACAAAGCCAGGGCAAGACCATCTCCTCCACGTATAAAAGATATGGCGAATTGCATGCGAAAGGTTTTATCAGCCAGGAAATGCTGGATGCCAAGCTGAATGAAAAAACGACTGCGCTTGCTGCGCTGGATGCAGCTAGCGCCTCATTGGCTGCGGCAAAACGTGATTACGGCAAAGCGCAGTCTGATACGGCGGGCATCGCCAAGCTGTTGGAGCAAACCAAACTGACAAGTTCCGTGAACGGGATTGTCACTGCAAGGCTGGTCGAACAAGGCGCGATCATTGTTCCCGGGCAAACGGCAATTCAAGTGATTGAACCGACCGATTTATGGGTCAAGACCCGCATCGACCAAAAGCAGGCCGGAATGGTTGTGGCGGGACAAAAGACCAATATCGTGCTGCGCTCGCATCCGCAAACCAGCATTCCTGGAGCGGTTGAGCGAGTTGATTTGATTAGCGACGCCGTTACCGAAGAACGCATCGTGAATGTTTCCTTTGCTGCGCCGGAACCGAATGCCAGCCTCGGCGAATATGCCGAAGTCACGATCAAATTGCCTGCTCAGGAGAAAACACGCTCGATACCCACCGCAGCGGTCAAACGGATCAACCAGCAAGACGGGGTCTGGGTGCTGCAAAACAGCCTTGCCAAGTTCAGGCCTGTAAAAACAGGCGTCGCCACTCTGGATGGCCGCACACAAATACTCGGCGGGCTCGGTGATAGCGATGAGGTGATTGTTTACAGCCAGCAGGCGATAAAAGAAGATTTGAAGCTGAAGGTCGTACCGGCAATTGTGAGGAACTGATTGTGATCAATCTCGCAGGCCGCGACATTCTGCATGGTTGGGGCAAGTTCGTTTTTACCGGTGTGGGGCTGGGTTTGCTGATTGGTGTCACGCTGACGATGGCTGGCGTCTATCGCGGCATGGTGGACGATGGCAAGGCGCTGATCGACAACGCCGGAGCGGATCTCTGGGTGGTTCAGCAAGACACGCTTGGCCCTTATGCAGAACCCTCCAGTATTCACGATGATGTGGCGCGCGACATACTCGGCCAGGAGGGGGTTACGGAAGCGGGAAACGTGGCATATCTGACCATGCAAATCCAGCAAGGCGGCAAGGATGTGCGCATCATGCTGGTAGGCATCGAGCAAGGCAAACCGGGCGAGCCCGCCTATCTGGTGGCTGGACGCCCGATGACCCACACACACTATGAAGCGCTGGCCGATATCAAGACCGGGCTGGCACTTGGCGAGCGCATCCAGATTCGCCGCCACCAATACACGGTAGTGGGGTTAACGCGACGGATGGTCTCATCAAGCGGCGATCCGATGGTGTTCGTTACACTCAAGGATGCACAGGAAGTGCAGTTCCTGAAAGACAATGACGCATTGCTGAACGACCGCGCGCGAACAACAGCGAATCCGGCTTTTAATCGCCCCGGTGTGCCGGGATTGCTGGACAGCGTTCTGGCAAGCCAGATTACCAGTCACATGGTCAATGCGGTACTGGTGCGCATTAAAACCGGTCGCGACGAACAGGATATTGCCAGGCAGATCCGGCGCTGGAAACATTTGCAGGCATATACCAAAGACCAGATGGAGGAAATTCTGGTGGCTAGGTTGATTGCCACTTCGGCCAAACAGATTTTCATGTTTCTGGTGATTTTATCCATCGTCAGTGCCGCGATTGTGGCCTTTATCATCTACACGATGACCATGAATAAAATTCGAGAAATTGCGGTGCTCAAGCTGGTAGGGGCGGGCAATCAAACGATCAGCGGCATGATATTGCAACAGGCGCTCGGTCTTGGTTTGATCGGTTTTGTGGTCGGCAAAACAGCGGCTACACTGTGGGCGCCGCTGTTCCCGAAATATGTTTTGCTCATTCCCGGAGACGCGATCCGTGGCTTTATTCTGGTTATGCTGATGTGTTCACTGGCCAGCATCTTCGCGATCCGCGCGGCATTGCGGATTGATCCAGCCACCGCGATCGGAGGATGACAATATGAGCGAACCGGCAATTCATATCGAAAACCTGAGAAAACGCTACGGCGCGGGCGATACCGCCGTTGATGCGCTGAAAGGCGTGGACATGACTATCTGGCCTGGTGAGGTGATCGGCTTAGTCGGGCCGAGCGGGTCGGGCAAAAGCACTTTGCTGAAATGTCTGGGTGCTGTTATCGAGCCGACTGCGGGTAAAATGCAGCTGGGCGGACAGACGATTTTCGAGGGCACATGGAAAATTGACGACCTGCGCGCCTTGAGACGTGACCGTATCGGTTTCGTTTTCCAGGCCCCTTATTTGATTCCGTTTCTGGATGTAACCGACAACATTGCCCTGTTGCCGATGCTGGCCGGTGTCTCGAACGGGCAGGCACGAAGCCGCGCCAAGGAGTTGCTTGATGCGCTTGATGTTGGCCACCGTGCCAAGGCGCAGGTCTCAGAGCTTTCCGGCGGTGAACAGCAGCGCGTGTCAATCGCCCGCGCACTGGCCAATCGCCCGCCGATCATTCTCGCCGATGAGCCAACGGCTCCATTGGATAGCGAACGGGCATTAACTGTGGTGCGCATTCTGAATCGGATGGCGAAGCAATACCAAACCGCCATTATCGTTGTCACACACGATGAAAAAATCATCCCGACCTTCAAGCGCATATATCATATCCGCGATGGTCGAACTTATGAAGAAGCGGGAGAAGGCAGAGATGCTTAACCCGGATATTTCACCGGACCGGTCCTAGAACCAATGGAAAGCGGCATGAATACAGGGGCGCAGGCCAACAAGAGTGAAATCCGGTTTGTACCGCAGGCCTTCGCGGGTGCTGGCGGTCGCTGTGCGGCATCTTCGCGCTCCCGCTTCGCGCCGATAGGCGCGGCTATCGGCTTGGCGCGGGATGCGCAAATCTGCTCGCAAACCGCCTCGCCATCATCCCGCGATCCGGCGAAATATCCGGGTTAACAGAAACTTTTCTGGAGAAATGTTATGAATCAAGTGGTCATCAAACGTCGCTTACCCACGGAAGAAAGGCAAAGCGAAATTATCCGTGTCGCCGTGGAATTGGCGGCAGAAAAAGGCGTAGATAGCGTCACAACTCAGGATATGGCAGATGCCATGCAAGTCACGCAGGGCGCTATTTTCAAGCATTTTTCGACCAAGGACGACATCTGGGTCGCGGTCATGCAGTGGATTCGCGAGCGCCTTATGGGAGTCCTGGAAAAGGCTGCATCAGAGGCTGACGATCCAATCGCTGCAATTGAATGCATGTTCTTTGCGCACATCGCCTTCATTGGCAAACACCCCGCAATTCCAAGATTATTGTTCTCCGAGTTGCTGCACAAGAAAAACAGCAAACTCCGCAAACTCATCCAGGAAATCATCTCGGGCTACGAAGCGAAGATTACCGGTTTGCTCGATTCCGCAAAGGCGCAATCTTTGGCGCCGCCCGATCTGGACAGCAAAAGTGCCGCGGTACTTTACATCGGCATGATTCAGGGTCTGGTCATGCAAATTTCAATTTTTGGTGGCAAGCGTTTGCTATTGGAGGAAGCCAGAAAAACTTTCCCGATTTATCTGCATGGCATCAAAAGACGTAGCGCCGAAGTCTGATTTTTAGCTCAACCGGAGAGAGGGAATAGACATGAAAAAGATGTCCTGCACTTTGCTGTTTATACTGGTTATACCCAGTGCAGTCAGCGCTGCCGACCTGCTGGAGCTCTACCGTGCCGCCCGTGCCAACGACCCGGTATTCGCTGCGGCGCGCGCCGCCCGGCAAGCCGGACTGGAAAAGCTGCCGCAAGGCCGCTCGCTGCTGATG
>JAHFRA010000040.1 GCA_023259035.1 Gallionella sp. | reverse complement strand
ATTCGAGCGATGCAGCCTGGGCGATCAGCGCCATATCCATGGCTTCCTGCACGGTATTGGAGGCGAGGAAGGCAAAGCCGGTCGAGCGCGCCGACATCACGTCGCTGTGGTCGCCGAAAATCGACAACCCCTGCGCCGCCAATGAACGCGCCGCCACATGCATGACGAATGGCGTCAGCTCTCCGGCGATCTTGTACATGTTGGGGATCATCAGCAACAGGCCCTGGGAGGCGGTAAAAGTGGTCGCCAGGGAGCCGCTTTGCAGTGCGCCATGAACAGTGCCGGCAGCGCCTCCTTCGCTCTGCATGGTGATAACCTCTGGAACGGTGCCCCACAGGTTGGGGGTGCCGGCTGCCGTCCATGCGTCGGAATATTCACCCATCGGTGAAGAGGGAGTAATCGGGTAAATCGCGATTACCTCGTTGGTCAGGTGGGCAATATAGGCGGCGGCTTCATTCCCGTCGATCGTAACCATGTGCGGCTGATGCATCAAAAACTCCTTCAATCAGTATTGTTGTACCCGGTGGCCCGGAGATAAATTGCTTGAAAAAATATTACCTGTCCTTTTTTTCGATCATGTCATGCATCATCGGCGCCAGTATGATTTCCATTGCATGGCTCATTTTGCCGCCGGGCACAACCAGCGTGTTGGCACGGGACATGAAAGAGTTCGGGATCATGGACAGCATGTATGGGAAGTTAACCCCCTTGGGGTCGCGGAAACGAACCACCACGAAACTTTCATCCAGCGTGGGAATATCGCGCGCGATAAACGGGTTGGATGTGTCCACCGTTGCGACACGCTGGAAGTTGATGTGGGTGCGCGAGAATTGCGGCGTAATGTATTTGATGTAGTCCGGCATGCGGCGCATGATGGTATCCACCGTCGCCTCGGCGGAATAGCCGCGTTCCGCCTTGTCGCGATGTATCTTCTGTATCCATTCCAGGTTGACCACCGGCACCACGCCGATGCCCAAATCCACGTGCCTGCTCACGTCGATGCCGCTATCGATTGCCAGGCCGTGCAAGCCTTCATAAAGCAGCAAATCGGTATTCGGCTCAATGTCTTCCCACGGGGTGAACGTGCCCGGCTTCAGGTCGGCCAGGCCGAATCGCTTGCGGTGCAGCTCCACTTCATCATCGTTATGTATGTAATAGCGGCGCTTGCACATACCGGTTTCGCCATAGGTCTTAAATGTTTCTTCAAGTTTGTCGAAATGGTTGGCTTCAGGGCCAAAGTGGCTGAAGGTATTGTTGCCTGCCTTGGCTGCTTCGGCTGCCGCTATGCGGAACGCTGCGCGATCCAGCCTGTGCAGGCTGTCGCCCTCGATGATCGCTGCCTTGATCTTTGCGTTTTCGCGGCGAAAGATGTTTTCAAAGGCCAGCTTTACCGTGCTGGTGCCTGCGCCGGATGATCCGGTGACTGCAATAACTGGGTGCTTGCGTGACACGATGCTCTTTCCATTAAACAATAAGTAATAAATTAAGGAAGCGCAGGTTTAGTCCGTTCGTGGTGAGCCTGCCGAACCATGGACGGGCTAAAGAAAATAAATCAGCCGTACAAAATACCCGTTCGACATAACCAGCAACTTGGCTGGCTGCCTTTTGACAGCCAAGTCGGATGGCTAGTAGTATCACCAAGCTCAGGGCAAACGGGGTAGATTAAATCTGCGTTTCCTTGAATGAAGATTTTTGCGAACAGTAATTCTATAACAAAGACCCATTTACAGCCACTGCGATTGCTAACGTTTGGCAACGCACATGTCTTTAATAACCATTGAGCGCAGCCGGATGATGCCGCTATAATGTCCCGGTTGAAACCCAAGCGGCGATTCGCGTAAATACACTGCCAACCATCATCCAGCCTGATTCGGGATAATTTGTGATCAAGAAAATACTCGTCGCCAACCGTGGCGAAATCGCCGTCCGCATCGTGCGGGCCTGCTCGGAAATGGGTATCAAGTCGGTCGCCATCTACACCGATGCCGACCGCCATGCGCTGCATGTAAAAAAAGCGGACGAGGCCTATCACATCGGCTCCGAGCCGGTCGCCGGCTATCTCAACGCGCATAACATCGTCAACATAGCGGTTACCTCGGGATGCGACGCGCTGCATCCGGGCTATGGCTTCCTCTCCGAAAACCCGGAGCTGGCAGAAATTTGCGCGCGCCGCGACATCAAGTTCATTGGCCCGAATGCGGATGTCATCCGCCAGATGGGCGATAAAGTCCAGGCGCGCAATGCCATGATAGCCGCCGGCATCCCCTGCGTGCCGGGCAGCGACGGCAACCTCGCCGATGTTGAAGAAGCGCGCGCGCTGGCAAGCAAGATCGGCTACCCTGTCATGCTCAAGGCCACCAATGGCGGCGGCGGGCGCGGCATCCGCCGTTGCGATAACGATAAAGACCTGGTCGGCAACTACGAGCGCGTGATCTCGGAAGCCAGCAAGGCTTTTGGCCAGCCGGAAGTCTTCCTGGAAAAATGCGTGGTCAACCCGCGCCACATCGAAGTGCAGGTGCTGGGCGACAGCCATGGCAACATCATTCATTTGTTCGAGCGCGACTGCTCCATCCAGCGCCGCAACCAGAAGCTGATCGAGATTGCCCCTTCGCCGCAGATCACCCATGCGCAACGCGAATACATCGGCAACCTGGGCGTCAAGGCCGCCCGTGCCGTGGGCTATGAAAATGCAGGCACGGTCGAATTCCTGCTCGACCAGGACAACAATTTCTATTTCATGGAAATGAACACCCGCATACAGGTTGAACATACCGTGACGGAAACCATTACCGGCATCGACCTCGTGCAGGAGCAGATACGCATCGCAGACGGCCTCGAACTGCAATACAAGCAGGAAGACGTGGGATTCCGCGGCTACGCCATGGAGTTTCGCATCAATGCGGAAGACCCGAAGAATGGCTTCCTGCCGAGCTTCGGCAAGATTACCCGTTACTATGCGCCGGGCGGCCCCGGCGTGCGCATCGACGCCGCCATGTTTAGCGGCTATGTCATTCCGCCCTATTTCGATTCGATGTGCGCCAAACTCACCGTCTGGGCGCTCACCTGGGAAGGGGTCGTCGAGCGCGGCCGCCGGGCGCTTGGCGATATGGCGATCTACGGTGTCAAGACCACCATACCGTACTATCAGGAAATTTTGCAGCACCCTGACTTCAGGAATGCGGACTTCAACACCAACTTTGTGGAATCCCACCCGGAGCTGATCAACTACACCACAAAAATTCCGCCGGAGCTGAGGGCAGCAGTGATTTCAGCAGTTATCGCCGCGCACGAAGGCATTTAATTCAACTTTGAACAACCGTTAACAACATGGCAAAAACCCTTATTTCCGAACTGGTCCTGCGCGACGGCCATCAATCCGTGATCGCGACGCGCATGCGCACCGACGACATGCTGCCCATCTGCCACAAGCTTGACAGCATCGGCTTCTGGTCGGTGGAAGCCTGGGGAGGCGCGACCTTCGATGCCTGCGTGCGCTTCCTGAAAGAAGACCCGTGGGAACGCCTCAAGAAACTGCGCAAGGCGTTGCCGAACAGCCGCATCCAGATGTTGCTGCGCGGGCAAAACCTGCTCGGCTACCGCCACTATTCCGATGACGTGGTGCGCGCCTTCGTCGCCAAGTCCGCCAACAACGGCATAGACGTGTTCCGCATCTTCGATGCGATGAACGATCTGCGCAATGTGCGCGTCTCCGTCGAAGCGGTGAAAAAAGCCGGCAAACATGCCGAAGGCTGCATCAGCTACACCACCAGCCCGGTGCATGGCATCCCGCAATTCGTCGAACTGGCGCGCGAACTGGAAACCATGGGCTGCGATACCATCTGCATCAAGGACATGGCCGGCCTGCTCACGCCCTATGCCACCACCGAGCTGGTAAAGGCGGTGCGCGCCGCCGTCAAGCTGCCGATCCACCTGCACAGCCACTCGACTTCCGGTTTGTCTGCCATGTGCTTCCTCAAGGGAGTGGAAGCGGGCGCCACCATACTGGATACCTGCAATTCATCCTTCGGCGAAGGCGCCAGTCATTCCTCGACCGAGAGCATTGTTGCCGCGCTGCAAGGCACACCATACGACACAGGCCTCGACCTCGCTGCGCTACAGGAAATCACCGCCTATTTCTACGAAGTACGCCAAAAGTACTGGCAGTTCGAGAGTCCCTACACCGGTGTGGACACGCGCGTGCTGGTGAACCATGTGCCAGGCGGGATGATCTCCAACCTGTCCAACCAGCTTAAGGAATCTGGCGCACTCCACCGCATGAGCGAAGTGCTGGCCGAAATCCCGCGAGTGCGCGAAGACCTGGGTTACCCGCCGCTGGTTACACCGACTTCGCAAATCGTCGGCACGCAGGCTGCCATGAACGTACTGACCGGGGGGCGCTACAAATCGGTCACCAACGAAGTCAAAAACTATCTGCTCGGCTGCTATGGCAAAGCGCCGGGCAAGGTCAATGAGCAGGTCAAGAAACTTGCGGTTGGCGATGCGAAAGTCGTAACCTGCCGCCCGGCGGATTTGCTGGAAGACGAAATGAAAAAGCTCAAAATCGAGTGCGAAGACCTGGCGAAAAGCGAGGAAGACATCCTTACCTACGCCATGTTCCCGGATATTGCAAAAACCTTCCTGCAGGAACGTAACGCCAATACGCTCAAGCCTGAACCGTTGCTGGCCAAGGAAGCGGCCATCTCTTCCTCCGAACGCTATGCGCCCAACGAATTCAAGGTAACGCTGCATGGTGAAACCTTCCATATCAAACTCACCGGCAGCGGACACCACGGCGAAGCCCAACGCCCGTTCTATGTTTCCGTCGATGGCATTTCGGAAGAAGTCATCGTCGAAACCCTGAATGAAATCGAAGTTTCCGGGGGAAAGAGCAACGGCAAGAAAAAACCCGCCACGCCGGAATCAGGCGCAGAACGCCCGCGCCCATCCCACGAGGGCTGCGTGGCAACTGCCATGCCCGGCACCATCGTCGACGTCAAAGTCAAGATCGGGGATAAAGTCGAAGCAGGGGATGGCGTACTGGTCATCGAAGCCATGAAAATGGAAAACGAAATCCAGGCTCCTATTAGCGGCGTTGTAATCAGCATCCATGTTAAAAAAGGCGATAGCGTTGCGCCGGATGAAACCCTGGTCGAGATACAGTAAAAAATCCAGATTTGCGAGCATCCGCTGTGCGCCTTGCTGACGACTCCAAACGACCACTTCTTCGACTGCGTCGCCAGCCATCTGAACTTCTGCTGGCGACACTTAAGCAACAGCCTGGATTCCAGACAGCATACATAATTCGGATTCTTGTTGACTCGCCAGCTCGGACGAATCAGGATACTGGGAAATGACAATATTGATAACAGTTGCGTAGCTATTTCGGCTATTTGCTTGAAGTCTTTTTCTCGGCAGCAATCTTCTTACTCGATATGGTAGGGTTGATCTTTGCCGCATCAATTGTATTAGGCCCAGAAGTAGTTGCTTTCGCAATACCGACACGCCTAACACCAACCATTACCCCGGGTAATATTTGGTCGGGAGCTGGACCCACAGCACCTATGGCAACACCAAATTCGAGCACCAGATCATATAAGCCATCGTGTAATCCATGATGTTTTATAAGTAACTCAGTAATTTCCTTGAGTTCATGCGATCCGATCATATTGGAATCTTGTGGGTTAGTGTTTGATTGCATGTTTTCCTCCTGCTGCTTTTACTGCTGGTACCGCGTTAGCTACAGAGGCAAAAGTATATTCTGCAGTACCTCCCGTGAGTTCGAGCATCGTATTGTCATTAGTAGAGGCAAGCGCTTTTTGGAATCCGCCAGTTCCAAAATAGTAGTTCCTCGTTTCAACATGGTTAACATCTACCTTGCCATTTACAAATGCATCTAGTGCGCGCACTACTACATCATTTAACGAAACGTTATCTGCCATAGCCCGCGCTACCGCTGCCTTGTGTAAGGCTGGTGGAATGCGAACATTAAATTGCCCTTTTAGTGGCTTTTGCGGTTCTCGGTTGAGAGTTTCACATGTTTCGATGTAATCATCCACAGCCGCCTCGAATTCTTCTTGTAGCTTGGTCGGAAGGGAGGATTCATATGTCACCAAGTCATTTATGAATAAAATCTTCCCCCGGCAAACTCCTCGCGCCATATCCAACTCTGCAGTTCCCTCATAATTTTTATATTTTAGGATGTCCATTTTTAACCCTCTTTTATAAACCCATAAGTCTTTAGATGTTCTACTACATCTGCTATGCAACCCTTATCCACATCCGGAGATGGATGTGGTTCGTGACAATGTATCAGGGCATCTTTCTCTTTATGGTAGAACTTCCTGCGTGAGCCGCCGCTCTTGCCCGCCTTTATGGGGGTATAACCCAAATGTTTCAGTAACCCCGCTAACTCATCCCACTTGATATCGGCAGGTACGGGCTTTGCACTTAGCCTAGCAAGGCTCTTATCGTACTTTGACATGTAGCTCCCCGCCTCGTTCCTTTATTGTAACTGAAAGTCGGTTACGGATTGCAAGATTATTATTGCTTAAGATGGGCAGCCGACAATCCCCGTCCAAGAAGCACGGGGACTGCAACTACATAACCCACAACATAACAGCAAATCCCCTTTTTTGGTGTATGCCAAAATATATAGGCCGTTGGGATGGGTCACCCTCAGCACGAACCCGAACCGGCGATCTAAACAGAACACGATGCTGACAATTTATTTTGGCGCGAAGCAGTATCTCAAATGAATAGCGGCCACTGGCAGTTCCGCCACCAGTGGATTGCCGGGCAAAACTTGTGCTGCCGCGTATAATAATATCCGGCTCGATAATACTCGCCATTTTTAGAAGCCTCCATGAATGAATAACCTCATCCACCCATCCGACGTGCTTTACGCGAGCATCCGCCCATTCCCGCAGCTTGCCGCGTGCGAGCATTTTGCCGGCAGCGAAAAGTTGCTGAAGAAGGCGCTCCAGATTCAGGCTGAACTGTCGGTCAATGGACAGCCGGTCTTTGACATCACCGCCGACTGCGAGGACGGTGCTCCTGCAGGCAGGGAGCGGGAACATGCAGAGATGATCGCGGGGCTGATCCTGTCCGGCGAAAATCGCTTTGACCGCATCGGTGTGCGCATCCATGATGTCAGGCATGCGGTCTGGCGCGACGAGCTGGAGACCACCATTTCTCGGGCCGGGCAGCGCGTGGCCTATATCGTCTTGCCCAAATCGGAAAATGCCAATGATGTGCTGATGCAGATCACCGTGCTCGACGAACTGAGAAACCGCCACGGCATTACCCGCGAGATTCCCGTGCATGTGCTGATCGAGACGCCAGGCGCGCTGCATGAAGCCTGGGAGATTGCCCGCCTGCCCCATGTCGAGGTTCTCGATTTCGGCCTCATGGATTTCGTTTCCGCGCATCACGGCGCCATCCCCTCCTCCGCCATGCGCTCGCCCGGCCAGTTCGAGCATGCGTTGGTTGTGCACGCCAAGTGCGCGATTGCCGCAGCCGCCCTGGGCAACGGCGTTGTGCCCAGCCACAACGTCACCACCGAAATACGCGATGCCAGCGTGGTGCGCGAAGATGCCCGCCACGCCCGGCAAGAGCTTGGCTTCCTGCGCATGTGGAGCATCCATCCGAATCAAATATTGCCCATCGTCGAGGCCATGCGCCCGGATTTCGCGGAAGTCAACGAGGCTGCCGCCATACTGATTGCCGCGCAGGATGCGGCATGGGGACCTATCCAGCATGAAGGTAAGCTGCATGACCGCGCCTCTTACCGCTATTACTGGGAACTGCTGCAACGCGCACAGGCGACGGGCATGGACATCCCGGGCGATGCCCGCCAGCGGTTCTTTTCCTGAGTTGTCCCAACCCAAATGTGGCGCAGCACGGAGCGGCGAAAAAAGGTGTAAAAAGAAGGTTGATGGCTGGAAGTTTTTTGAAGTAACATCACGCTTTCGCGTATCCGGCCACGGCTTCTTGACCGTGGCCTTTTGATGATGCGCGACATGAATAACTTAAAAAATAATTTTATTGGGACGGAAAACTACATGCCTTTGATGATAGGAATACCCCGCGAAACAGTTGCGGGTGAAAAGCGCGTTGCCACCGTGCCGGAGGTCGTTGAGAAACTCATCAAACTGGGCTTCAAGGTTGCCGTTGAATCCGGCGCCGGTGATGCGGCAAATTGCAGCGACGATGTCTACCGCGCCGCAGGCGCAGAAATAATCGACGGAGCTGCCAAGTTGTGGGCCGCGTCCGACATCGTTTTCAAGGTATGCGCACCGACAGCGGAAGAGGTCGGCCTGATGCGCGAGGGCGGCACACTGATCGGTTTCATCTGGCCGGCGCAAAACCCCGAACTCATGCAACAACTGGCGGCGAAGAAGGCCACTGTGCTGGCCATCGACTCGCTGCCGCGCCAGCTCTCCCGCGCCCAAAAGATGGATGCCCTGACCTCCCAGGCCGGCGTCGCCGGCTACCGCGCCGTGATCGAAGCGGCCAATGCCTTCGGCCGCTTCTTCAACGGCCAGATCACCGCTGCGGGCAAGGTGCCGCCAGCCAAAGTCTTTATCGCCGGCGCCGGCGTGGCCGGTCTTGCTGCGATCGGCACCGCCGCCAACCTGGGTGCCATCGTGCGCGCCAACGATACCCGCGCCGAAGTGGCCGACCAGGTCAAGTCGCTGGGCGGTGAATTCGTGAAGGTTGATTATGAGGAAGAAGGTTCCGGCGGCGGCGGCTACGCCAAGGTGATGAGCGAAGGCTTCCAGCAGGCCCAGCACGAAATGTACGCCAAGCAGGCCAGGGAGGTTGACATCATCATCACCACCGCGCTGATCCCCGGCAAGCCCGCGCCCCGGCTCATCACCGCCGAGATGGTGCGGAGCATGAAACCGGGCAGCGTGATCGTCGACATGGCGGCCGAGCGGGGCGGCAACTGCGAGCTGACCGAGCCCAACCAGGCGGTAGTGAAGCACGGCGTGACTATCGTCGGTTACACCGACCTGCCCTCGCGCTTGGCGAAGCAGTCCTCCACACTGTACGCAACCAACCTGTTCCGCCTCACCGAAGAACTGTGCAAGACCAAGGACGGCATCATCAACGCCAATATGGAAGACGATGCCATTCGCGGCCTGACGGTCATCAAGGAAGGCAACATCACCTGGCCGCCGCCCGCACCCAAGTTGCCTGCGGCACCGGCGAAACCCGCAACGGCCAAACCTGCTGCTGCACCAGCGCATGGGCACGGAGGCGGCGGCGCACCGATGGCGGGAGGCAAACTGGCGATCATGTTCGGCGTTGCGGCACTGCTGTTCCTGTTCATCGGCGCTTACGCACCCGCTGCATTCCTCGGGCACTTTACCGTTTTTGTACTCGCCTGCTTCGTCGGCTACATGGTGGTGTGGAATGTCACGCCCGCGCTGCACACGCCGCTGATGAGCGTCACCAACGCCATTTCGAGCATCATCGCCATCGGCGCGCTGGTGCAGGTCGCGCCGCCGGATGTTGCGGGCGGAAGGGGACTCATCCTCGCACTCGCAGTCCTCGCGCTGGCGCTCACCGCAGTCAACATGTTCGGCGGCTTTGCCGTCACCCAGCGCATGCTGGCGATGTTCCGCAAATAAGGTAAATCACTATGTCTGCAAGTTTGGCAACTGTCTCTTATATCGGCGCAACGATACTTTTCATCCTGAGCCTCGGCGGCCTCTCCCATCCGGAGACTTCGCGGCGCGGCAATCTCTACGGCATGATCGGCATGACCATCGCCGTGCTGGCAACCATCTTCGGCCCGCGCGTCTCAGCAGCCGGCATCCCGTGGATCATCGGCTCCATGGTGGTCGGCGGCAGCGTCGGTATCTTCGCCGCGCGCAAAGTGCAAATGACGCAGATGCCGGAACTGGTCGCGCTGATGCACAGCCTGGTGGGTCTTGCCGCCTGCCTGGTCGGCTTCGCGAATTACTTCGACCCTTCGGCGGCAGCCGGTTTGACCCATGCAGAAAAAGCCATACATGAAACTGAAATTTACGTCGGCATCCTGATCGGCGCAGTGACTTTTTCCGGCTCCATCATCGCCTTCGGCAAGCTCTCGGGCATGATCGGCGGCAAACCCTTGCTGCTGCCTGCGCGCCACTGGCTGAACCTTGTCGGCCTGCTGGTCGTGATCTATTTTGGCGGTGCTTTCTTGCACACCGAGTCGGTATCTGCCGGAATGATTCCGTTGATCGTGATGACCGTGATCTCGCTGCTGTTCGGTATCCACATGGTGATGGCCATCGGCGGCGCGGATATGCCGGTGGTGGTGTCGATGCTCAACAGCTACTCCGGCTGGGCGGCGGCGGCAACCGGCTTCATGCTGAACAACGACCTGCTGATCGTCATCGGCGCGCTGGTGGGTTCGAGCGGCGCGATCCTTTCCTACATCATGTGCCGCGCGATGAACCGCAACTTCATCAGCGTGATTGCGGGCGGCTTCGGCACCGGTGGCGGCGCACCTGCCGCAGCCCCCAGCGGTGAAGCACAACCGGCTGGCGAAGCGGTACCCATCAGTGCGGCCGAGACCGCCGAACTACTGCGCGAAGCCAAGAACGTGATCATCGTTCCGGGATATGGGATGGCGGTGGCGCAAGCCCAGCATATCGTCTATGAAATCACCCAGCACCTGCGCGAAAAAGGTGTCAACGTGCGCTTCGGCATCCACCCGGTCGCAGGCCGCATGCCCGGCCATATGAACGTGCTGCTGGCCGAGGCCAAGGTGCCCTACGACATCGTGCTGGAAATGGATGAGCTCAATCAGGATTTCCCGGATACCGATGTCGCCATGGTCATCGGCGCAAACGATATCGTGAACCCGGCCGCACAGGATGACCCGAACAGCCCGATCGCCGGAATGCCGGTGCTGGAAGTTTGGAAGGCCAAGACTTCCATCGTGATGAAGCGCAGCATGGCTTCAGGCTATGCGGGCGTTGACAATCCGCTGTTCTACAAGGAGAACAACCGCATGTTGTTCGGCGATGCCAGGAAGATGCTGGACGAAGTTTTCATGGCACTGAAGACCTGAGACACCCACGCAGGGTGTCTCAATGCTCACTCCAGCAAACCCTTCACGTGCTCGCGCTCTTCAACCAGTTCGCGATAACTGTTTTCCATATGCTTGCGCCCCTGCTCGCTGATCGACAAGTCTTCCACGATGTGATACTGGCCCTGCTTGCACCTCACCGGAAAACCGTAAATCACGCCTTCTGGAATTCCATAGCTGCCGTCTGACGGAACGCCCATGGACACCCAGTTGTTGTGATGCGCACCGAGCATCCAGTCATGGATGTGCGAGATTGCGGCATTTGCGGCGCTTGCGGCGCTGGATAAACCGCGCGCCTCGATAACCGCTGCACCGCGCTTCTGCACGGTGGGTATGAATTCCTTTTCCACCCAGTCTTGATCCGGCAAAAGATCGCGCACCAGCGTGCCGCGAATTTCGGCATGATCCAGATCGGGATATTGCGTGCCGGAGTGGTTGCCCCAAACGATCATTTTCTTGATGTCGTGGATCGGTTGAAACAGCTTTTGCGAGACTTGCGCGATGGCGCGGTTATGGTCGAGGCGCATCATCGAGTTGAAGTTGCGCGGATCGAGGTCGGGCGCATTTCTCATCGCGATCAGCGCGTTTGTGTTTGCCGGGTTGCCCACCACCAGCACCTTGACGTGGCGCGCTGCATAGTCGTTGAGCAGCTTGCCCTGCACGGAAAAGATCGCACCATTGGCTTCGATCAAGTCCTTGCGTTCCATTCCCTTGCCGCGAGGCCGTGCGCCGATCAACAGGGCGACTTCGGTATCCTTGAAAGCCGTTTTCGGGTCATCGGTAATGATGGTCTGCTGCAGCAGCGGAAAGGCGCAATCCTCCAGTTCCATCATGACGCCGCGCAACATCGTTTGCGCCTGGGGCAAGTCCAGCAATTGCAGGATAATAGGTTGATCGTGCCCCAGCATATCGCCATTCGCGATGCGGAACAGGGTGGCGTAACCGATTTGGCCGGCAGCCCCGGTGATGGTGACGCGGATGGGTGCTTTCATGGTGTATTCCTGCGCTATGGATGATGAAGTTATTTTGACAGTATTTGCCGGTCATGCAAAGAAAAAACTGGCCTGCTCACTTGCAGGCAAACCACATTTTTGCGGGCTGGTGCGGATAGTAAAAACATCTCTCGCTTACCCGGATAAAAGGGATGCCTTATTCACCCCGGCATGCGCCGGGGTGCCAAGAATGAAACCGTTATTGTTATAACTAAATTGCAGCCAATGCCGTATTGAGAGTTGCACTGGGACGCATAGCCTTGGATGTCTTGTCAAAATCCGGAAGGTAGTAGCCGCCTGTATCCACCGGTTTCCCCTGAGCGCCAATCAATTCGGCGTTGATCTTCGACTCGTTCTCGGTCAGCGCCTTCGCCAGCGGCGCAAACTTCGCTTGCAGGTCCTTGTCCTTGGTTTGTGCGGCCAGCGCTTGCGCCCAATAGAGCGCGAGGTAGAAATGGCTGCCCCGATTGTCCAGTTCGCCGACCTTGCGCGCCGGCGAGCGATTGTTATCGAGAATCTTGCCATTGGCCTGATCCAGCGTCTCTGCCAGAACCTGCGCCTTCGCATTCTTGAATGTCTGCGCCAGATGTTCGAGTGAAACCGCGAGCGCGAGGAATTCGCCGAGCGAATCCCAGCGCAAATAGCCTTCCTCCTGGAACTGCTGCACATGCTTCGGAGCGGAACCGCCCGCGCCGGTCTCGAACAACCCGCCGCCATTCATCAGCGGCACGATCGACAACATTTTCGCGCTGGTGTTCAACTCGAGGATCGGAAACAGGTCGGTCAGGTAATCGCGCAACACATTGCCGGTGACGGAGATCGTATCTTTGCCTGCACGGGCGCGCGCCAGCGTGGCACGGCAGGCAGCAGCCGGTTCCATGATGCTGATATCGAGGCCCTTGGTGTCGTGATCCTTGAGGTACTTCTCGACCTTGGCGATGATCTGCGCGTCGTGTGCGCGGTTCTTGTCCAGCCAGAAGATGGCCGGTGTGTTGGACAGGCGTGCGCGGGTAACGGCCAGCTTGACCCAATCCTGAATCGGCGCATCCTTGGTCTGGCACATGCGGAAGATGTCGCCCTGCTCCACCTTCTGCTCCAGCAGCGTCTTGCCTGCGGCGTCCACCACGCGAATGGTGCCATTAGCAGATGCTTCAAAGGTCTTGTCGTGCGAGCCGTATTCCTCGGCCTTCTGCGCCATCAGGCCGACGTTGGGTACGCTGCCCATGGTCACCGGATCGAGTGCGCCGTTCTTCTTGCAATCGTCGATCACAGCCCGAAACACGCCGGCGTAGTTGCGGTCAGGGATCATCGCCTTGGTGTCGTACGGCTTGCCATCAGCGCCCCACATCTTGCCGCCGTCGCGGATCATCGGCGGCATCGAGGCGTCGATGATTACGTCAGAGGGCACGTGCAGGTTGGTGATGCCCTTGTCGGAATTCACCATCGCCAGTTGCGGCTGGTTCTTGAAACAGGTCTGGATATCTGTTTCGATCTCTTTGCGCTTGGTTTCCGGCAACGCGGCAATCTTCGCGAGCAGGTCGCCGAAACCGTTGTTGAGGTTGACGTTGAGTGAATTGAGCGTCGCCGCATGTTTGTCGAGCACGTCCTTGAAATAAACGGAGACGGCCTGGCCGAACATGATGGGGTCGGAAATTTTCATCATGGTGGCCTTGAGGTGCAGCGACAGCAGCACGTTCGGCTCTTTCTTCGCATCGACGATCTGATCTTCGAAGAACTTGCGCAACGCGCGGCAGCTCATGGCGGCAGCGTCAATGACTTCGCCTGCCTTGAGCGTGGTTTTTTCCTTGAGCACTGTGGTCTTGCCGTCTGCTCCCACGAATTCGATACGCACCGGGCCGGCTTCTGAGACGGTGACAGATTTCTCGCTGCCATAGAAATCGCCGCCAGTCATGTGCGCCACATGTGTCTTGGAATCGACAGCCCATTTGCCCATGCGGTGCGGATGCTTGCGCGCGAAATTCTTGACGGAAAGCGCTGCGCGACGGTCGGAGTTACCTTCGCGCAACACCGGATTGACGGCACTGCCGAGCACCTTGCCATAGCGCGTCTTGATTTCTTTCTCGGCGTCATTCTGTGGATTTTCCGGAAAGTCCGGAACCTTGTAACCCTTAGCCTGCAACTCCTTGATGGCTTCCTTCAGTTGCGGAACGGAAGCGCTGACATTCGGCAGCTTGATGATGTTGGCTTCCGGCTTAAGCGTAAGCTCGCCCAAGGCAGTGAGCTCGTCGGGAATGCGCTGGCTCTCAGTCAGGTTTTCTGGAAAGTTTGCAATGATACGTCCGGCGAGTGAAATATCCCGCGCCTCAACGCTGATGCCTGCCGCCTTGGTGAAGGTCTGCACGATGGGCAGCAGGGAATACGTTGCCAGCGCCGGCGCTTCGTCGGTTTTTGTCCAATCAATTTTTGCTGTGGTCATAATTTTCTTCCTGTTCAATTAAAAACGTAGGGCGCAATACCCAGAAGGTACAAGAACCTCTTCGAGGTAACCAACGGGCATTGCGCCAAATGAAATGCACATGGTGCAATGCGCTCGCCCTTCGATTAAGCTCAGGGCAGGCTTATTGCACCCTACACTGCTAAGCCGCCTTCTGCTGGCTGGCAAATAGTGAAAGCGCGCCGCCCGCACGGATCATCGGAATGTCTTCCTTGCCCTGCGCAAGCTTCACGGGCATATCGCCGAGTCCTTCGACCATCAGCTTGAGCTGACCGCTTTCCAGGCCGGAGGTATCGAGCGACACCTTTGCACCTTGGGTAATGCGATCAAGGTCTGCCGGATTTTCGAAGGTCAAACCCAAGATACCGAAGTTGGCAAGGTTCGCCAGATGGATGCGCTCGAAGCCCTTGGCCACGATGGCACGCACGCCCAGAATGCGCGGGCACAACCCGGCATGCTCGCGCGAGCTGCCCATACCGTAGCCGTCGCCCGCCACGAGGAAGCCATGGCCGCCCGCGTCGCGCACTGCCGCTGCGCGCGTGCTGAAGGTCTTGTCCACCTGGACAAAGGTCGCCTGCTTGGCATACTCGTCCGCGTTGGAACGCAGCGACAGATACTTGCCGGCGGGTTGAATATGGTCTGTGGTGATCTCGTTGCCGAGCTTGAGCAGAACCTCTCCGGATAATTTTGCAGGCAACGGATCCAGTGTCGGCAGCGGCGCAATGTCGGGGCCGTAGCGCATCTGCACCTTGGCGGCTTCCGCAGGCGGCAGCGGCGCGATATAGGCATCCATATCCACCACTGGCGGAACCAGCTTGATAGTGAGATCAGGATTGTCGCCGAGCAGGTCGCGCGGGTCGGTCAACTTGCCCATCACGGCGCTGGCCGCGGCGGTGACCGGGCTTACCAGGTGCACAGCAGCGTTCTCGGTGCCGGAACGGCCTTCAAAGTTGCGGTTGGCGGTGGAGAGCATCACGCCATTGCTGGGTGGCGAAAAGCCTTGGCCGATACACGCGGAGCACGCATTTTCCATCACACGCACACCGGCGGCGTAGAAAATTTCCAGATAGCCTGCCGCTGCCAGTTGGCGCGCGATAGCTTGCGAACCGGGGGCAATGGCGGTATCGACCTTGACTTTTTTGCCGCGCAGCAGCTCGCCGACGCGCGCCAGGTTTTCGTAGTTGGAGTTGGTGCAACTGCCGATGAACACCGCGTCGATAGGCATCCCGGCATGTTTGGACACCGGCTCCATACCCTTGAGGCGTGGATACAGCGCAATGGTCGGTTGCAGCGCCGACAGGTCGATCTCGACGGTGCGCGAATAAGTTGCGCCCGCATCGGCAGACAGCGGTTGCCAATCCTTGCCGCGCTTTCTGCCTTCGAGATAAGCCTTGGTAATATCGTCGGATGGGAAAATCGAAAAGGCGACGCCCGCCTCGGTACCCATGTTGCAGATGGTGGCGCGGTCGGTGACATTCAGGCTCTTCAGCCCCGGCCCGGTATATTCCAGGCAGATGTCCTTGTTGCCCTTGATGCCGATCACCTTGAGTACGTTCAGGATCACGTCCTTGGCCAGCACGCCCGGATGCAGCGAACCGGTGAGGTTTACCTGCACCACTTTCGGCATCTCGATCTTATAGGAAGTGCCGGCCATGGCGAAGCTCACGTCCGTGCCGCCTGCCCCCAGCGCCAGCATGCCCATGCCGCCCGCGTTGGTGGTATGCGAATCGGAACCGATCACCGATTTACCGGGAACCGCAAAATCCTCCAGAAACACGCTATGGCAAATGCCGAGGCCGCCGCGCGAAAACCAGCAGCCGTAGCGCTTGGAAAAAGTCTCGAGATAGCGATGGTCGTCGCCGTCGATATAGCCGACTTGCAGGGTCTTGTGGTCCACCACGATAACCGAAGTGGTCTTCACCCGGTCCACGCCCATCTTCTCGAAAGCCAGCGCGGCGGCAGTGCCGGTGGCGTCCTGGTAGAGAGTGTGGGTGAACTGGATTTCCAGCGGCTTTCCCTGTTCCGGAAGCTGCTTCAATCCCCCGGCCGCGTTGGCCAGAAGGATTTTCTGTGCTACGTTTAGTGCGGTCATATGCTCTCCATAAATTGCGTAATTAAAAATCAATAAGTCAAAAGTAAAACCGCGCAATCCATTGGAGATTGATGAACTGATTGATTGGGTTCCGCACTATGCTCCACCCATCTTGGTTCTTCCCCGGGATATTGCGTTAATTGCATCCAAAGAAACACTGAATAAGCCCGTTTGCCCCGCGTAAAGACGGCCAAGCCGTCGAAGCGAGGGATTCCCTCGAACGGAAAACCTGTTCAATATTCCCTATGATTAAAAACCCGTTTGCCCTGAATCTTATAATCCGTTCGCCTTAAGCGAAGGCGGCTATACCGCCGAAGCCTAAGGGTCTCCCACGAACCGACAACTTACCGGCGTCCCTTTTAGCCAAGGGGCGAAATTATCGCGTAAAAACCGGAGTTATCCAAATAGTTTGTAGCCAATATCCCTGACCGCAATCAGGTCATTGCCTGAGCCTCAAAACCGGCATGTCGGGTAAGCCCTTCTTCAAGGTGAAGGCTTTGTCATAACATGAAACAATCGCCGGGAATCTGCTGCTATATTGTTGTTTTTGTATTTCGTTGATTGATGCGTTAAACACTCTCCCCTGACAGCCTTCAAGACAAGCCGACCCGGCCACTATCTAACTTGATGGCGTTGGGGAATTATACACATTTTCCTTTTGGTGAGCGCCCCTGCCCCCAATACCCGATGCCCCTGCTTCACTCCGATCAAACCGTGACTGCAATCCGGCTGTTCTACAAAAGCAAAATGGCAAAAAACCAGCCGCCCCGTGCCGCGATTCATGGCTACGGCGGGGGCGGCTGAAGCAGCTCGCGGTATGCTGCCACACCGCAAGATTCAAAGCTTATTTTTTGATTTCGGAGAGCAGCTTGGGATTGTCCACCAGCTTGCGCACGCCGTGTGCGTGATCTTCCTCAAACACATTTTTTTCGCACCACTTGGCTACCGAGTTGATGTCCACCTTGGCGCACTGCGGGCGAACGCTCCATGTAACCTGCATCGGAGAACAAGTCTGGTCTGACCATTTCGGGCCGGTGGTCGAACCCAGGAACTGCACCGGTTTGCCGGTATTGCCCGGGATCGCATTCGCCTGATGGAATCCGTTGACCACCTTGCCATCGTAGCTCAGTGTATTGAAGTCCAGCGCCTTCGGATCGTTCACCAGGGTAAACACTTGAGACTCTACACGCAGTTCCGGATTGGCGCAGGCCGCTGACGAGCACGATTCCAGTCCTTTGCCCGGCTTGACGTCGCAGGAGGAATGCACCCAATGCACCTCGATGGTGTCGCCCGGCTTGAGTTCGCCGTGCTCGCTCTTGCAGACAGGTTTCGCGGTCACTGCCAGTTCGGCCTTGCTCAACTCTTTGCTGATATTGCACTGGTAACCGCCATCGGCACCATGCTCGCCCTCCGCATGAATGGAATAATCCTTGGCTTTGTGCTCTGCATTCTTATGGAAATGGATATTGCACAAATTCATTTCCTTGTAATCCGGCGCCATCGTAAAGACACGCTTGTTTTCACCTTTAGGGCTGTCGATGTCGCGCGGAGTTTGCGGCCCGAAACCCGTGCACGCCGGGCCTGACGCGCCGTGTTCACCATGGCCATGATCCTGCTCGTGTTTGCTTTCTTCAGCCACGGCGCTTGCAGAGAACAAACACAATGCCGCTATAAGACCAACATACCTTCCCTGAATTGATTTCATTATATTAACCCCATGAGTTTAAATTTAACCTTCACCAGAAACTGGCGCATACCGGACGAGAGTGAAACTTATCGTTGCCCCGCCCGATACGTTGGCTGATTTTACATGCAATGGCGAAAATGTTAAACAATCAATCTGCTGGCAGTTCGACAAGCCTGCCCTGAGCAGAGTCTAGGGGCTCACCACAAGCGGTCTTATAAGTATCCGTGTTGAAAGTCGCGAGCGGCTACAACAAAATAGCGGCGACCACCTTGCGGTCTTCCGCCATCAAGATGTTGTAGGTGCGGCAGGCGGCAGCGGTGTGCATGCATTCCACGCCGATGTGCGCCTCGACCAGTTGGCGGTACAGGCGCGGGTGCGGAAAGCGCTGCTGTGCTCCGGTTCCGAGCAGCAGTATTTCCGGCCTGAGAGTTAAAAAATATTCAAAGTGGCCCTCTTCCAGCGCATCAAAATCCTTTGGCTGCCAGTCGGTGAATATCTGTTCCGACGTAACCGCGATGGAGTGCTCGAAGCGCTGGCCGCTGACCGCGACATAGCCTGCGCCGTGGGCGGTAAAAATATTCCGGTTTGTGCTGGTGTTGAGTTGCAGTTTCAAGCAGTGTCTCCATTTGCCGGTGGTCATTTGCTGCGCGGGGCGCGCTCGGATAGAATTGCGGCCTTTGCAGCCCGTGGTTATTGGGTTGATGGCGGATTCTACCGGATTCGCCGATGCCCGGAATAATAGAATTCCGGATATGATTTGAAAGAATACCGTGAAACGACCCGACACCTCCAATACTGCTTCCATGCGCCCTGTGCTGAAATCCGCCAAACTGGGCAATGTCTGCTACGACATTCGCGGCCCGGTGATGGAACGCGCCAAGCAGATGGAAGAAGACGGGCACCGCATCATCAAGCTGAACATCGGCAACCTTGCCCCGTTCGGTTTCGAGGTGCCGGAAGAAATCCAGCAGGATGTGATCCGCAACCTGCCCAACGCCTCCGGCTACTCCGATTCCAAAGGCCTGTTCCCCGCGCGCAAAGCCATCATGCACTACGCCCAGCAAAAGAAAATTGCGGGAGTGGAACTGGAAGATATTTATATCGGCAACGGCGCTTCCGAACTCATCGTGATGTCCATGCAGGGCTTGCTGAACAACGGCGACGAAGTGCTGGTGCCCGCACCGGATTATCCGTTGTGGACGGCGGCGGTCACGCTGGCGGGCGGCACGCCGCGCCACTACCTGTGCGACGAGCAAAGCGGCTGGCTGCCCGATCTGGCCGACATCCGCAGCAAGATTACATCCCACACCCGCGCCATCGTCATCATCAACCCGAACAATCCCACCGGCGCGCTGTATCCGGATGAAATGTTGCGCGAGATCATCCAGATCGCGCGCCAGCACCAGCTCATCGTGTTCGCCGATGAGATCTACGACAAGATGCTGTACGACGGTGCGACCCACACTTCAATGGCCTCGCTGGCGGAAGACATACTGTTCGTCACCTTCAACGGCCTGTCCAAAAACTACCGCGCCTGCGGCTATCGCGCCGGCTGGATGATCGTATCCGGCGAGAAGAAGCACGCGCAGGATTACATTGATGGCCTGACCATCCTCGCCTCAATGCGGTTATGTTCCAACGTACCGGGGCAGTTCGCCATTCAGACCGCGCTGGGCGGCTACCAGAGCATCAACGACCTGGTCGCCCCCGGCGGGCGTTTGGCGAAACAGCGCGATCTCGCCCACAAGCTGTTGACCGATATTCCCGGAGTGACTTGCGTCAAGCCGAAGGCCGCGCTGTACTTATTCCCGCGCCTCGACCCGAAAATGTACCCGATAGAGGATGACCAGAAATTCATCCTCAAAATGCTGGAAGCCGAAAAGGTGCTGGTGGTGCAGGGCAGCGGTTTCAACTGGCCTCACTTCGACCATTTCCGCGTGGTGTTTCTGCCCAATGCGGACGACCTCACCGAAGCGATAGGACGCATCGCGCGCTTTCTGGAGTATTACCGCAAGCGTTATGGTAAGTAACCCAGTCGTTAGACGTTAGTCGTTAGTTATTAGTTAAACCCGCATCAGCGGACAACGGCAACTAACGACTAATGTCTAACGACTAACGACTTGGAGCTTAAAGAATGAAACCAATCAACGTAGGCCTGTTAGGCATCGGCACCGTGGGCGGCGGCACCTTCACCGTATTGAGGCGCAATGCGGAAGAAATCGCGCGCCGCGCGGGGCGTCCCATCCGTATCACGGTGGTGGCGGACAAGAATGTGGAGCTTGCCAACAAGGTCACCCAAGGCGCATGCCGCGTGACCGACGACGCGTTTGCCGTGGTGAGCGATCCGGAAATCGACATTGTCATCGAATTGATCGGCGGCTATGGCGTGGCCAAGGAACTGGTGCTGAAGGCGATCGCCAACGGCAAGCATGTGGTCACCGCAAACAAGGCGCTGCTCGCGACGCACGGCAACGAGATATTCAAGGCAGCGCAGGACAAGGGCGTGATAGTCGGGTTCGAGGCGGCGGTGGCGGGCGGCATCCCCATCATCAAGGCATTGCGCGAAGGCTTGACCGCGAACCGCATCGAGTGGATCGCAGGCATCATCAACGGCACCACCAACTTCATCCTGTCCGAGATGCGCGACAAGGGCCTGAGTTTCGGCAGCGTGCTGAAGGAAGCGCAGCGCCTGGGTTACGCCGAGGCCGACCCGACCTTCGACATCGAAGGCGTGGATGCGGCGCACAAGATCACCATCCTGTCTGCACTGGCTTTCGGTACTTCGATGCAGTTCGACAAGGCCTACATCGAGGGTATTTCAAAACTGGATGCGGTGGATATCAAATATGCCGAGCAGCTCGGCTACCGCATCAAGTTATTGGGCATCACGCGGCGCACGCCGGAAGGCGTGGAGCTGCGTGTGCACCCCACGCTGATCCCGGCCAAACGCCTGATCGCCAACGTGGAAGGCGCGATGAACGCGGTGCTGGTGCAGGGCGACGCGGTGGGCGCCACGCTGTATTACGGCAAGGGCGCGGGCGCCGAGCCGACTGCCAGCGCGGTGATCGCTGACCTGGTGGACGTGACGCGCATGCACACCGCCGACCCGGAACACCGCGTGCCGCATCTCGCGTTCCAGCCGGATGCGATGGCCGACCTGAAGATATTGCCGATGGACGAGGTGCAGACCAGCTATTACCTGCGCCTGCGCGTAGCCGATAAACCAGGGGTTCTGGCCGACATCACGCGCATCCTTGCCGACGAACAGATTTCGATAGACGCCGTAATCCAGAAAGAGCCGGATGAAGGCGAAGACCAGACCGACCTTATCATGCTCACCCACCAGACGCGCGAAAAGCGCATCAACGCGGCGATTGCGAAGATGGAAGCGCTGCCGGTGGTGGCGGGCAAGGTGACGCGGTTGCGGCTGGAAGAGCTGGAAAAATAAAAAGTCAGGCCCGACTCTTTGCGCTAACTACATAATCTTCAACTTTTCCAACAACACCTTTAACGCCTTGCCCCGATGGCTGATGGCGTGTTTTTCGTCGCGCGGCAGTTCCGCGCTCATCTTGCCCAATTCAGGCAGCCAGAACAGCGGATCGTAGCCGAAGCCGCCGTCGCCGCGTTCTTCGTGCGCAATCTCGCCGCGCCATTCGCCTTCTGCAATCAATGGCTGCGGGTCATCGGCGTGGTGCAGCAGCACCAGCACGCAGTAGTAATGCGCGCGGCGATCCGTCACGCCCTGCAGGTCTTGCAGCAGTTTTTCATTGTTACGCTGATCGGACTTTGGATTGTCACCGGCGTATCGTGCGGACTGCACGCCGGGCGCGCCGCCCAAAGCTTCCACGCAGATGCCGGAATCGTCGGCCAGCGCGGGCAGCCCGCTCAGGCGGCTGACATGGCGCGCCTTGGCAAGGGCGTTTTCGATGAAGGTGTGGTGCGGTTCTTCAGCCTCAGTAATGCCGAGTTGCGCCTGCGTCAACACTTCGATGCCGAGCGGTTGCAGCAGGAATTGGAATTCGCGCAACTTGCCGGGATTGTTGGAGGCGATGACTAATTTCTGCATGGCGGTATCAAGTCCATTCGTGGTGAGCTTGTCGAACCATGAACGGAATTAGAGCACCGCCCTTCGACAATCTCGGGGCGAACGGAAAAAGTAATCGCAAGTTTATTCCGCCAGCGTCGCACGCTGCATCTCGATCAATTGCGTGATGCCGTTTTTCGCCAGTTCCAGCAGCTCGTCCATTTCTTCGCGCGTGAAGGGGTGGCCTTCCGCCGTGCCTTGCACCTCGACGAAGT
>JAHFRA010000014.1 GCA_023259035.1 Gallionella sp. | reverse complement strand
AACTGGCCGCTTGAACCGTCCGCCAAGCGCGCCGCCTTGTTTGGGAATCGGCTCCGGGCTACGCCCTACACCGCTTCCCAAACAAGGCAGAAAAAGCGGACAATTCATGTGCTACAGAACCAGACAATCCTAAAAACCCGCGACAGCAAGTCTGTGACAACGCATTGCACAAGAGCATCGCTGTTGTGCCAATTGAACAACCCACAGTCTGGCCTTGCCAGTCTGTGACAATCCCCTCACAAGTGCGCAGCATTTGTGGCTGTTGAATTATCGCACTATGTATCTTATAGTGCGGACATGACTCCTAAGTCTCTGCTCCAACACAACCCGCACTTGCGCAATGCTCAAGAATATCAGCGCGCGCTGTGTGCCTGTGTGCTTTCTTCGATTGCAATTGAGGGTGTGAAAAAAGCAGCAGAGCGTGCGCTCAACAACTCGACCAGCAAGGTGGTGAAACATGACTAATTCACGTATCACACTTGACCCCATCAAACGTGGTGGCCGCCCCTGCATCCGCAACCTGCGCATCAGCGTTTATGACGTGCTGGACATGCTGGCCGAAGGCATGAGCGAGGCGGACATCATCGAAGATTTCCCTGAACTCGAAACCGCAGACATTCGCGCCTGCTTGGCCTTTGCAGCAGACCGCGAACACAATCTTTACACCGTGGCGGTGTAATGAAACTGCTACTCGACGAAAATCTGTCGAGGCGCATCGTCCCCTTCCTGCAAACCGCTTTCCCCAACTCTTCACAAGTTGCCTTGTTGGGATTGGAAGGCGCAAGCGATTCCGAAATCTGGCAATACGCAAAAACCAACGGCTTCGTGATCGTCAGCCGTGATTCAGATTTTCAGGAACGCTCACTTGTAGCAGGCCACCCGCCGCAGGTGGTCTGGCTCAAAATTCCAAACCGCTCCAAAACGATTGTGCTCAATATTCTGCTCGACCACCACACGGAAATCGAACAGGCATTGATCGAACAGGATCGCGCTTGCGTCGAAATCAGCCCCAGTAACCGCTAAAGATATCTTACTCTGTGGCAACGCTGTTGTAGCTCCAATCAGGCAGGGATCGATTCCGGTTTCAGCATGACCACCTTGCCATCCCGCCATACGGCAACGGGGTTGCCTGCGCGCTTATGCTCCTGCAACGCGCGATGCACGCCCTCGCGAATCGCTTCATCTATCAAGCGGCCATCGGCAAAAACTTTATCAATATCTGGTTTGACGCGTTTAGCGTTCATTGTTGAATTCCTTTAAGCGGCTCCATACCGCCGTATCTGTGACGCATTCTACTTTTGCTCTGTTCCCGTTGGCAATCAGGCGAGGTGTGATGGAAGAAGGGGGTAGCAAACTCAGTCATCGTCAGAAACGCGATCCCACTCGAAGGCACCGTATTTATTTTCTTTGATCGCCTCTTCAACTAACGACTTAACGTAATAGTCCTTCACAACCTTGCCACTATTTTGATCTACCAGCTCGAACGCGTGACTACAAATTACTGACTTGTCAAATTTGAAAGGTTTGGAGATTTCACCATGGAGATTTGCCGCCGTTACCTTGACGATTATAACTATCTCCCTCTCTTGATGTGGATCCAGCCAAACGACTCCACTGAACATCCATTTTTGCCCGTGCCGAAAATCGGCACACTGTGCGGAAAACTGTTCTGAACGACGTGGCTCATTTATCTCAATTTCATGCCTACCCACGACTCGTTGTGTCGGAGTGGGGCGGAACAGAGGCGGATGTAATAAGGGATTCTTGGCTTTTGGTGCGGAAGGGCGGCGGCCAGCAAGAATTGGCTTCGTGTTAAACCAGCCCCCAACGATTTGTACATCAATATTAGTGTGATCGGCTCTCACCTTACCTATATTCTCTACAACCAACGTAAAGGGGATTTGTCCAAAAAGAAGTTCGAGCTTCTTGTGATAGCCCCTTACAAAATCTGGGACAGTCTTGCGCTCGTATTTCGCATACCGGTCATTGAGACTGCTGTCATATTGCATATAACTCAACAGGTCTTGCTTTTGCTCCTGTATTGGGTTCGCTGCGATAATATCTTTCGCTAGTGTAGACATCTCGCCTTCAGTCAGCTTCTGGACCTGATGAACCTCCACTGTTCCAGGTTGCATCTCAAACTTGATGTCAAACTGAGGTTCAGTATTCGCATATTCTCTTACTTGCCCTTTGAGCTTTTCAATTTCCTTTTCTTGCGGACTCGGCGCCGGTCTCGGAAGCCAGTTATCGGATACATGATGTGTTTTCAAACCGTGGCGCTGAGCCATAAATAATGGATTGATATCTTGGCTAACTACAAGCCTTTGTTCCTCTGGAACTCCCCGCACGTTGAGTACTTCTGCAATGATTCGCGCATCGCCTTGCGATGGGTCGAGGTCATCGTAACTGTTCCAATCAATACGGTGACATCTAGCGATTGCAATATCTACACGGGGTGTTGTATCTGCGACTAGGTTAATTGGCTGTCCATGTTCGGCGATAGGTGCAACAAGGCGATTAAACTCTCTAGCACGCACTCCCAAACGGCCATCTCTCTTTTTTGAATCAACTTCACTCAATAGTGTTGGTGTAAGCAAAATCAATATGGGGCCAATCGGATCAATTTCAGACCAAGGCAAATCCTTGAGAGGCAATGACTCCAAGACAACATTGGAATCAATAAAAATCTTCGTTGAAAATTCTGAGTACTCGTCATCCATATAACTTGCTCCTAGCAACTACAGAACCGTTTGGAAGCGTGATGATCGCACTAGCGATGTTACAAGTCGGGCTAAATGTGTTAGCTCAGATAGGCCTATTTAATTGCTCACGTCTACTGCAACGGCCACTCGCCTATCGCCTCATCAATCGCGGCCTGTAGCTCGATGGTGCGCGCCAATGCCGCGACGATGCCACGGTAATGGGTTAGGTCGTCGTAGGAAAGCTGCCGCCCCTTGCGGTCTTTCAACCACTTCTGGCAAACCTGATAGCCGCCAATATGGTAGCCCCACACTTCCGGTGACACGTTATCGAAGTATTGCGCCGGATTGATCCATACGCGTCCTGGCACGCCGCTTGCCGGTTCGGTATAGCGCACCGCATCCACTGTGTTATCGCCTGCAACGGGATAGCGGGTTTCCAGTTGGGGAAGCTGCTCCATCAAGTGCAGCGCCACCAGTTCCTTGCCCAAGGCGCACAGGCTGCGGAACAACGCCACATCGCGCGTCAACGGCAGGCGCGGAAAATCTATTTTCAGGAACTCGGTATAGCGGCTGCGGTAGGTCGGCGAATGAAACACCGCGTAGGCGTAGTGGAACACATCTTCCGGCCCGAAGGTCTTTTTCATATCGCCGCAGCCGTCCGGCACAAAATCCAGTTGCAGCCGTGCGGAAAAATCGGCGATGAACTCCGGCGCGAAATTGGGGCGGCGTCCACCTGCTGCGCTGTCGTCGAAGAGGTCGGTTTTGGCGCTGGAGTAGAGGTAGAGTGGAAATGCAGTTGAGCCATCTTTTATTTCCACAAAAACAGCAGGCGCGGGTTTGTCGGTCATCACCGCATGTTGCCAATGCTCGGTTTTTGTTTGACGCACGACATTCAAACAAAGGTTTTCTTTGCCGGCCACATTTTCTTTTAGCTCGCGGCGCGGGTAGTCCATTGCCGCTTCGCTGAAGTAAGCCCAGCGTGTATCGAAGGGACGGTAGGCGCACGGAATAAGATTTTCTTGCCAGTGCGCATCTTCTCGAACTTGCCGCCTTGCCAAATTGAGTTTCCAGTCTCGGTTATCTTTCAAATCATACCGCTGCGCGAATTCGTCATCATCCAGCTCGGTGTGGCGCATCGCGGCAATGCGCTGATGCAACTGTGCTTGCTCAAAATCAATCGCAAAATCGTCACGGTGGGATTGAAACCCCAGCACGTTCACCGGAATGATGTCGGTTATTTTCCATCCCTGCTCATACTCGGCGCGCACAGTCTCATCCTGCGGCATGAACAAGTAAAACGGCGCTTGCGGTTTGAGTGTTTGCCAGTGGGTGGTGGACACGTCGTTTTCCGCCAGCCCCGCGTATTTACTTTCGCGCGTGCCGTAGAGGTCGGCGCGATAAACCTGTGCGGGTTTGTTCTGCACCTTGCCGCGTTTCACGAATAAACCGATGGCGACACCCTGCTGAATGTCGAACACGTTTTCGTCCTTGCCGCCATCCGGCGCTTTTTCTTTTTTCTTGCTGTTACCGTGCAGATCGAGCAGATAGATGTCGTCAAAGCTCTGCATCAGGCTCTGGCGCATGCCCCGAAAGGTGGGGTTATCCAGATAGCCGTGGTTGGTGACAAAGGCCAACACACCATAGCCGGTTTGCTCTATACGCCATTGCGCGAAGCGGATGAACTTCACATAATCATCGTTCAGCCACTTGGGATTGCGTTCGCCCAATGGCGCGCCGTCCAACTCGAAATAGTTGCCGGTCTTTTGCCCGGTCGTGCTGTCGCTGCCACGCAATAGCCCGGCAATCCATTCGCCGGTATTGGCGGAATGCCCGGAATATGGCGGATTGCCCAGCACCACCATCACCGGCGTTTCTTTCTTCACCTGGTTGGCGCTTGTGGCTTCGTCCGCCAGCCACTGCGTGAACAGCGGCAAGCCAGTCATTTCGTGCGCTTCTTCCAGCGTGTTGGTGAGGAATACGCGCAAGCGCTCGTCGCTGGAAAAATCATAACCGGTTTCGCGCAACAGCAAGCCGAGCTTCATGTGCGCCACGGCATAGGGAGCCATTAGCAACTCGAAGCCATACACACGCGGCAGCAGATTTTCCTGCACATAACCCGGCCACATTCCTTTATTGCCCGCAAAGGTCTGGTAAATTTGTCCGATGACGCTATACAGGAAGGTGCCGGTTCCGGTGGCAGGGTCGAGGATTTGCACCTTGTGGGTCTCGATGGTTTCCGTGCCCTTGCCGCGTTGCTTCGGGCGGGTCAGCTTTACTTTGCTGGAGTCGGCCAGCCCTGCACTCAACTTGAAATCCTTTTTCAGGATGGCGTCCACGCTGCGCACGATGTAGGACACCACCGGCTCGGGCGTGTAATACACCCCTCTGGCCTCACGCATTTTCTGGTCATACGCGCCGAGGAACGTTTCGTAGAAATGCACGACCGGGTCTTCCTGCCTCGTCGCGCGCCCGAAGTCTTGCAGGATGGCGGCGATATCGGCGCGATTGAGTAGCTCGGCAAGATTGTCCACCGCCCACACGATACGCTCATCCAATTCCGGCCCGGCGATGTGGGCAAAGAGTTTGCGCAAAAACGGATTTGTCTTGGGCAGGTCGTAGGCGGCATGGGTGCGGGTGAAGTGCGCGCCGGTGCTGTTGCAACGTGCGGCAAACAGGCCGTAGCAAATGGTCTGCGCATACATGTCGCCGAATTGCTCCGCCGTGAGGTCATGCAGCAGCACTTTGCGGAAGCCTTCCATCTGTTCGTGCAACGCGCCTTGCTCGCCCTCTTCCGCAAAGGTCTTGCCGATGATGGTGCGGATCAACCGCGCCAGTGCCGCCATGCGTGTAGCAAGCTCCTTGGGGCTGGAGATAACGGGGATATTCTCGGCAAAGAATGCCTGCAATAATTCGGCAAGCTGTTGTGCCCCCTCCGCTTCCGCACGTAACCGGCCATTGGCCTGCGGCTTGGCAAGGCGCGCGGTCAGGCGCAACTCGCCGCTTACATACCAGCGAAACTCCAGATAGTCGGTAAGGATGAGGTTGGCGAGGCCGTCACGGTAGCGCTTGAGTTGTTCGCTTTTTTCGGTGTCGTCGAGCGAAATACCGATGTCCTTGGCTTCCACGAAACCCAGCGGAATATCTTTGCGGGTGATGATGTAATCCGGCGCACCGCATTTGATGCGCTTGGGTTCGTTGGTGGCTGTGACGCCTGACTGGAATGCTTCAAGCAGGTCTTTAAGTGCAGGGCGGTGAGTATGCTCGGTGGCGTTGCCCGCTTTGCAGGCCTGCTCTATCAGCGCCAGATAGTCTTTGAAAATCGCGTTATCAGCCACTGCCCCGCCCCTTTGTTTTTTGTTTGCGCGCAAGTGTATATTACGCCAGCCCCTCCGTAAAACTTTGCACCCGAAAGACACCATGGATAACACACAAAAGACGTATGGCGGCTTTAGCCTGTCCACACTCAAGAAGCTGCGCTCCATCCTGACCAAGCTCCGTAAAGTGCCGGATGAAACGCGCAGGCTGGTGCAATCCAAACCCGAGAAGGTGGATAAGCTTCTGCCTGCTGACTTCTCCTGGGCGGAATACTACGAACTGGACGTCAAGGAATTCAACATTGTCCGTTTGGCTGTTATGGGGCTGCTGGAACCGTTAGCCCAAGCTGCAAAGGAAGGCATGAACCTCAACCAGTTCATGGTTGAAGAGGCTATCAGAAGCATGGAATCCGAAGAAGACGAGGAGGACTACACCGGGGGACATAGCGGGCTGTTCACGATGGAGGATGTTTTTGCCGTGCATTACGCCAATATGGGCATGCTATTAGGCGTGTTCTATTACGGCCACTATATGAACGATTTGGTAGCAATGGCGAAAAGCGGCAATGACGATGCTTTCTTCAGGGCTGTCAGAGTGGATCAAACCGTGCTTGCCTGCCCTTCATTTGCTGCGCGCCTTACCCGCGCTCATATGTTTGGCGACAAATACTTCAAGCTTCGCTTGCGCCATGCCATGAAAGCCAAGCCCCACGAGGCGCTGCTGATGCACCAAGACTTGCGCTTCATGTTGCAGATTATGCACGAGCTTAATGCACTGCCAGAACTCACCTTGTCCGAGGCTGATCTGTTGTTCATCCACGAACTCAAGCTCTATTCAGACAATGGGGCAGACCCTGCCAGAAGTCTGATGCGCTTTATTCAGCGCTGGAAGGCAGAAAAACAGTCGGCGACATGAAATTGCAATTTAGCGTCGTCGCCATACCTGATTTTCAAGCATAAGTTTCGTATCCGTTGCGGAGAGCATTTGCATATCCGCCGATGGATAGGAAATTTATCATGCAAAAAAAATCATCTGTTAATGTTTCAGCATGTTTTAACAATCAAGCAAACATCGAAACCACAGCCGTGCAACCGCCCGCCCGTACGCGCGCACCGCGCGCGGCGGACGGACGGGAGCATGGCGAGGACTCACAGGGTACGCCGCCTAGTAACACAGTACCCTCAAACGACAATACAGATAAATTCAAGCCTCTGCGGTTTGGTGTTGATAGTCTGTATCTCTCCTATCACGGGCAACTCGCCGATGAGTGGAATATCCGGCTGGATGCGCTAAAGACCAAAGCACAGTCTGAAGATGAGGCCGAACAAGCTCTGGCACAGGTCAGCATCGGGTCGCACATTTTCGAGGTGCGCGACAAGGGCATGCCGCGTTTTCCCTATGTGCTGGTTGATAACTGCTTTTTCATCAAACTGAATCGCAAGCAGTCCAAAACGCTGCCAATGGCGCATGTGCAGATTTCCAGCGAATACCTCGCTGCGGTTGGCGCCGAAGCTGCCGAACTGGATTTGCGCATGGTGGTCAATACGCTGGGCATCGTTGACGGTGCAGCCAGTGTCAGCCGTACCGATTTGTTTCTGGATTTCGTCTGTGCTGACAATCTCGCCCTGATCGAGCAACCCGACTGGATCACGCGGGCAAACCTGATGGCAAAATATTTCGATTGCCGCCTGAACGAGCCTTTCACCGGCTGGGTAATCGGCATGGGTGGCAATCTGCACGCCCGCCTGTATGAGAAAGTTATCGAGATCGTCAACAAGTCGCAAAAAACCTATCTCTTCGGTCTATGGCAAGCCAACGGCTGGCAGGTCGGCGAAAAGGTTTGGCGCATGGAATTTCAAACCGAGAAACAAACGCTCAAGGAGCTAGGCATCATCAGCCTGTCCGATTTACTGAGCAAACAGGCCGCGCTATGGCATTACCTGACGCATGACTGGCTGCGCCTGTCGATTCCCAACCCCAACGACAGCAAGCGGGATCGCTGGCCTAACCAGCCGCTGTGGGATGCCATTGCCGGGGTGTATGCCCTACCCCTCGACCAGCCCCGCTTACAACGCTTTAGACCATCGCGCTTGCCCGCCGATGAGCGGCTGTTTGTGCATGGGTTGGGTGGCCTCACCTCATTCATGGCAAGCCGTGGCATCGAGGATTTCGGCGAAGGGCTGGGCGAATATCTCGCACAGGCAACGGAGTTTCACGCCAGCAAGGGCGAGCCATTCCAAAGCTATGTCGGGCGCAAGGTGAAAGCCAAGGCCAGAAAGTACAACACCATCGAGAACCAAAAAAACATGGTGGGTGCTGCCCGCGAATTGAAGGAAGCAGCCGATGCCTACCAGCGCGAGAAGGATGGCGATGATGGAAACGCTTGATCTCAAGCAAGCCGCCGCGTTCCTCAAAATGCACCCCGTCACGGTTCAGGCAAAGGCGCGCGCTGGCGAGATTCCAGCAGCCAAGCCCGGCAAGTGCTGGGCATTTATCAAAGATGATCTTGTGTCCTATCTGCGTTCGCTCTATTCTTCCAAATGGCGAACGCTGGAAGGTGACACAAAGGAGAATTTACCATGTCACTTTACAAGCGTGAGGACTCATCAATCTGGTGGGTTCGTTTCACCCACAAGGGAAAGCGAATACAGCAAAGCTCTGGCACTTCCGAGCGCATCAAAGCGGAAGAGTACGAAGCCAGACTGAAGTCATCCTTGTGGGAGCAGGAAAGGCTGGGCGTCAAGCCGATCTACAAGTGGAACGATGCTGTTGTGAGGTATCTACGCGAGACGCAACACAAAGCCTCGCAAGTCAGCGATATGTATCATTTGCGCTGGCTGGATAAATACCTGAACGGCGTCGAGTTGCAGACAATCAAGCGGGATTTGCTGGATAAAATTTCTGCCGCGAAAAAAGCCGAGGGCGTCGAAAACTCTACGGTCAATCGTGTGCAGGAAGTAGTTCGGATCATCCTCAGGAAAGCCTGCAACGAATGGGAATGGATTGATCGTGTTCCGATGGTGCGTATGCTGCCGGAACCGACCAAGCGGGTGCGCTGGATCACGCGGAATGAAGCCGACAGGTTGATTGCCGAATTGCCGCCGCACCTGGCTGACATGGTGCGCTTCAGCTTGGAAACAGGCTTGCGGCGTTCCAATGTCACTGGCCTGCAATGGTCACAGGTGGATTTAGCCCGCAGGACGGCATGGATACACCCCGACCAAGCCAAGGCCAGAAAAGCCATTGCCGTTCCACTATCGAGCGTGGCAGTTTCTGTGCTGCGTAAACAGATCGGCAAGCATCAGGCCAATGTGTTTAGTTTCAGGGGCAAGTCAGTGCATTGGGTGAATTCCAAGGCATGGCGCAATGCATTAAAGCGGGTTGGCATCGAGAATTTCCGCTGGCATGATCTCAGGCACACTTGGGCAAGCTGGCACATTCAGGAAGGCACTCCGCTGTACGTGTTGCAGGAATTGGGCGGGTGGTCATCGCCGGTGATGGTGCAGAAGTATGCGCACCTTTCCAGTGAGCATCTCAAACAATGGGTAGATCGCAGGCCAGCAGTTTCGTCTGAAATCGTACCAGAAGTTACTACGTTTTTTGCTACAGGAAAAGAAAAAGGAGTCAGGCTTTTAGCCTAACCCCTTGATTTTTTGGTAGGCACGATTGGACTCGAACCAACGACCCCTTGGATGTCGACCAAGTGCTCTAACCAGCTGAGCTACGCGCCTAAAACGACGCGCATTGTATCCGAAAGCTTGGCACGCTTCAAACAAAAATGCGCAACAAAAAATACACCCGGAAGCGTGTCTGTCCTTTGGTTCGGCAAGCGCTTTATTTACAGGCCACTGAGCACTTTGAGATGCGCCAGCACACTCCGTCCCAGCGCATGCAGTTCATAACCCCCTTCGAGAGCCGATACGATGCGGCCATGCGCGTATTTTTCAGCGATACGTTTTAACGTTTCCGTCACCCACATATAGTCCGCTTCGGTGAGGCGCAGCATCGCCATGTCGTCGTCGCGGTGTGCGTCGAACCCCGCCGAAATCAGCAGCAATTCCGGCTGAAAGCGTTCCAGCGCAGGCAGCCAGTAGCGTGTGACCTCATCGCGGAATTCCCCGCTGCCCGAACCGGCGGCGAGCGGCACGTTGATGATGTGGTCGTTGCCGCTATCGGCGCCGCAATACGGATAGAACGGATGCTGGAAGCTGGAGCATAGCATCACGCGCGGCTCATCGTGAAAAATGTTTTCCGTGCCATTGCCGTGATGCACGTCGAAGTCCGCGATCGCCACCCTGCTCAATCCATGTGCGGCAAGCGCATGCGCCACGCCGACTGCGACATTGTTGAAAATGCAGAAGCCCATCGCGCGCGCGCGTTCGGCATGATGACCGGGCGGGCGGATGTTGCAAAAGGCATTTTCGGCCTTGCCCGCCATCACCAGATCGACACCCAGCACAGCGGCGCCCGCCGCACGCAACGCGGCTCGATAGCTGAAAGGGTTCAGCGCGGTATCGCCATCAAGCTGTACGATGCCGTGCTGCGGCACACTGAGCTCGATTGAATCGATATAGCTCTCTTCATGCACACGCAACAACTGCTCGTTGGTCGCCTCCGGCGCGTCATGGCGCTGCAAATAATCCATTAATCCGGCAGCAATCAATTGATCCTCGATGGCGTGGATGCGCGCCGGAGATTCCGGGTGATGTGCGCCCATGTCGTGTTTGAGACAGAGCGGATGGCTGATATAGGCAGTTTGCATAGTAATGATATGGCGTTGGTCCGGTGCTATCATACCGAACCAACATTCAATACGGGGCGCAATATCATGGGCAAACACTACCTAAGTACCCTCTTCGCACCCAAGTCCGTCGCTGTATTTGGCGCAAGCGACCGAATCGACTCGGTTGGCCAGATCGTGTTCCAGAATATGCTGGAAAGCGGCTTTCAGGGTGCGCTGTACCCGATCAACGTAAAAAACCCCGAAGTACAAGGCAAGCGAGCTTACGCCTCCATTACCGATATCGGCGAGCAGGTTGAGCTGGTGGTAGTCGCTACGCCGCCGCAAACCGTGCCGGGCATTATCGAGAATTGCGGTATCCACGGCGTAAAAGCAGCCGTCATCATCACTGCCGGATTCGGCGAAGCCGGTGCCGCTGGCACGGCGCTGGAAAAGGAATTGCTGGAGACCGCACGTCGCTACAACATCCGTCTGATCGGGCCGAACTGCTTGGGCATCATGCGCCCGTCCATCGGCCTCAACGCCACCTTCAACAAGGGTGGCGCGAACACCGGCAACATCGCGTTCGTGTCGCAGTCCGGCGCGTTATGCACCGCGATTTTGGATTGGGCGCAAAGCAACGACGTGGGTTTCTCCAGCGTGGTGTCGATGGGCTCATCCACCGATGTGGATTTCGGCGAAATCCTCGACTATCTGGTGTCCGATCCCAACACCCACAGCATCCTGATGTACATCGAAGGTATCCGCAACGCGCGCAGTTTCATGAGCGCGATGCGCGCCGCCGCGCGCATCAAGCCGGTGATCCTGGTCAAGGTCGGTCGCCATGCGGCTGGTTCGAAGGCGGCGATGTCGCATACCGCGTCGCTGGTCGGTGCGGACGACGTGTTCGATGCGGCGGTGAGCCGTGTCGGCGTGGTACGGGTACAGACTATCACGCAACTGTTCACCGCCGCCAAGGCGCTGTCGTGCGGCTTCCGCCCGGTCGGCAACCGCTTGGCCATCGTTACCAACGGCGGCGGTCCCGGCGTAATGGCGACCGATCGCGCCGCCGATCTGGGGCTTGCGATGGCTACGCTGTCGGATGCCACGATTGAATATCTCAACCAGTACCTGCCGCCGAATTGGCCGCACAGCAATCCGGTCGACATCATCGGCGATGCTCAAGCAGATCGCTATCACCACGCCGTCAAAGCCTGTCTGGAAGATGAAAATGTGGACGGTGTGCTGGCTATTCTCACGCCACAGGCGATGACCAAACCGCTGGAATCGGCGCAAGCACTGATCGCGCTCTCCGATAATCACAGCAAGCCGCTGTTGACCTGCTGGATGGGTGAAAGGCAAGTTGCGGAAGCGCGTGATGCCTTCGCCAAAGCTCATAAACCGCATTTCCGCACACCGGAACCGGCGGTGGAAGTGTTCTCGCACCTGTCCGCCTACTACCGCAACCAGAAGCTGCTGATGCAGATGCCCGGCCCGTTCTCGCACCATGTCGAACCGGATGTGGAAAGCGCGCGCCTGATCATCGAGGGCGCAATGCAGGAACACCGCAAGGTGCTGACCGAGATGGAATCCAAAGCGCTGCTGTCGGCCTTCAATATTCCTGTGGCACGCACGATGGTCGCGCACTCGCCCAACGAGGCTTTGCTGATCGCACAGCAACTCGGCTTCCCGGTCGCGATGAAAGTCAACTCGCCCGACATCACGCACAAGAGCGATGCCGGTGGCGTGGTGCTCAACCTGAACAATGCCCATGAGGTGCGCGCCGCCTACCAGCACATCATCGACAACGTGCAGCACAACCGTCCCAATGCGCACATGGACGGCATCTCCATCGAACCGATGATCGTCAAGCCGAATGGCCGTGAACTGATGATCGGCGTAACCAGCGACCCGGTGTTCGGCCCGGTGATCACCTTCGGCGCGGGAGGCACTGCCGTCGAAATCATGGGTGACCGTGCAGTCGCCCTGCCGCCGCTGAATAACTTTTTGGTCAGGGAATTAATCCAGGGCACCCGCATCGCCAAAATGCTCGGCGCATTCCGCAACATGGCTCCGGCCAATATGAATGCGCTGGAAGACGTGTTATTGCGCGTGTCGGAAATGGTCTGCGAACTGCCATTACTCAAGGAGATGGATATCAATCCGCTGATCCTTGACGAGAACGGCGCACTGGCCGCCGACGCGCGCGTGGTGGTCGAATATCGCCAGCCGAGTGCCGACCGCTACGCGCACATGGCGATCTATCCCTACCCCACGCAACTGGTCAGCCAGTGGCAACTCGCCGACGGCACGGACATCACGATCCGTCCGATCCGCCCCGAAGATGCCGAACTGGTACAGGAGTTCGTGCGCGGCTTGTCGGAGGAATCCAAATATTTCCGTTTCATGAACAGCATTCAAGAACTCACCGAAACCATGCTGGTGCGTTTTACCCAAATCGATTACAGCAGAGAGATGGCCCTGATCGCCGTGACCATCGTGCATAACAAGGAAATAGAACTCGGCGTCGCACGCTTCAACATCAACCCGGATGGGGATTCATGCGAATTCGCACTGGTAATCGCGGACAGCATTAAAGGCAAGGGCTTGGGACAGAAACTCATGGTTTCGCTGATGGAAGCCGCCCGCGCCAAAGGGTTGTCGGTAATCGAAGGCGAGGTGCTGAGCAACAATCACAACATGCTCAAACTGATGAGCCGCCTTGGCTTTATCAGCAAAATCAGCGGTGATGATCAGGGCATCATTAAAGTGAGCAAGCCGCTGTAGCTGGCGCGGGAAACTGCTATGATTTGTCCATGGCTCCCACCATATTCCGTCAAGGCGCATTCCGCTTTTTCTTCTTCTCGCGCGAAGAGCCGCGTATGCATGTACACGTTGCTCATACCGACGGAGAAGCCAAGTTCTGGTTGGAGCCGCAGATCGAGCTGGCAATGAATCAGGGACTTTCGAACAAGCAGCTCAACGAAGCATCATCGTTAGTGCAGGATCATTATGAGGAGATTACCCATGCCTGGCGTAGCCACTTCTGAAATTGAAGTTTCCCTGGTATCCAACAAGGGCTTCTGGTTGCTCCTGAAGAACGAGGAACTGTTTGTTCCCTACACAGAATTTCCCTGGTTCAGAAGGGCCACGCTGGAGCAGGTTACTACCGTCGAATGGCCGACCCCCAACCACCTCTACTGGCCTTTGCTTGATGTTGACCTGTCGGTAGATTCAATTCGCGACCCCAGCCAATTTCCCTTGGTTGCAAAGCCTGGCCTGGCAAAGTTGTAGAAAATGGTAGTCTGCCCCTGAGGTTTCCCCTCCATGACCACGCGCGCGTGAAAGAAAGTAGAACTCAAGCTGGCGGCGTGAACACTTGAGATGCTGAAAACAACTCGACCCTGGCGCTCATGGCACTCGTTGGTAGTCGCGGACAGCGTTCAGGGCAAGGGCTTGGGACAGAAGCTGATGGTCTCGCTGATGGAAGCCGCTCGCGCCAACCGGCTGTCGGTGATCGAAGGCGAGGTGCCAAGCAACAACCACAAGATGCTCAAACTGATGACCCGCCTCGGCTTCGCCAGCAAAATCAGCGAAGAGGATCAGGGCATCATGAAGGTGAGCAAGCCGCTTTAAACTTTCAGGCCAAACAACACGGCCATCATGGAAAACAAAAACGTGCACTCGATTCGAGTGCACGTTTCATATTGGATTGGTGCACCAGAAGAGATAAATCTGGGCACTGGCAAGAGGTCATTTTACTACCTTGACGTTCCGCTTTTGTGCAGACTCTTAGCAGTTTCTGCGCTCTGCTCCCGACACGTATGCGGCCATTCAAAAACCAATGTTTGGAATATGCAGCAGACTCACAACGTATTTTTTGATGTTCGCTAGATAGAGAGATTAGATTTTCTCACGTTCAAATCGCTGTTCAATCAGATCCATCTGAGTAACAACGTCACTTGCTTTTGTTCTATGAACCCCACGTTCCATATGAGCAAAAAACAAGCACACCAATCCGACAAGTAAGCACACCACAGTGACAGCCCAAGCAATAACAATCGCATTGGGAATAGACGTGGCCGATGTTGCCCCTGTCCACACTGATATGGCAGTAGCCAATGATGCGCCAATTAGTGTTGATCCTGCTGTCTGGAAGAGCCAAGGTTCTGTGGTGAGGTTTCTAATTTTTCCCTTAAGAATATCCCACTCGTTACATGGAATTGGCAATGCTTTGTCATCCTTTGGGCTCAGAACTTCTAGGCCCTGAGACATCGTGAAGTTGCTCATGCTTTTTGCTCCTGCGTCTTGGTCTCAGGAACTGCCTCAGAAGCTACAGCAAGATCAATAGACTTAGATATGAGAGCATTAACCAAAAGAGTATAGCCACAGTTTATGCAGGTTACAGGAATGACAGGAACCAGTGGACCACCAACGACCAAATTTCCCTGATGATATTCATTTAATTGGAAAACTTTGTCTTGAATCTGTAAAGGTCCCTTGCGACACATAGGGCAATCTATGACGCCCCACTTTTCTGTGAGATACGAAATCATTTTATTTTCGTCGTGGGTTGCCAATTTTTGCGGCTCCTAAGATATAACCATTAATTTCCCGTTCAGGTAACACGGGGCTCCAAATACATAAGTCAGCAGTCTAGCAGCAGTGGCCCTTCTGGCGTATAGGCCGAAATGCATATGCAATTCGGCCTAGTGAGCAACTAGAGAACCAAAGGAGCCAAATTGTTCTTGGTGAATTAAGCCAAGAGAGAAATGCGGCAGTGCCGCGCCAGATACAGCGGATTTTCCCGCTCGTCGTGTTCACGTCGGATTCACTTCACAGCCAGCGCTGCATCGAATATCCGCCGATCAAAGGCCGCTGCAAGGCGGCGCGCATGATTTGCCTGCCCCACTTGAACTCCTTGTACAGCACGACGAAGTTCCACATATCGCGCAGCACCTTGGCGCGGTCGCGCCAGCCCAGCGCCATCAGCGCGGCGGGGAAATCGGCTTCATGCGGGCGGTCGAAGGCGATCTTCAGCGGGTTCCACTGATCCGAGGTGCGGCGCACTTCCGAGGCGATCATGCTGCGGTACATCTCCTGCATCGGACGGTTGCGCAGCCTGGCTTCCACTATAGCCTCGCCGCAGATCGCGCCGGAATGCAGCGCACAGCTCATACCCTCGCCGATCATATTGAGGAAGCCCGCCGCCTGGCCGGTGATCAGCACATTGCCCTTGCCGAACACGTAGCGGTTGATCAGCGACGGCCCGAAATTCTCACCGCAGCCTTCGTCGTCAAGCGGCTCTCCCAGACGCACACCATGCTTCTCGGAGAAATACTTCACCACGTTGGCGTGTTTCTTTGCGAAGTTGTCGCCGCGCTTGAAGCCCACGCCGACGATCTGCCGCCCGTCGCGGGCGTGGCTCCAGGTGTAGTGCCCGAGATCGGGATGAAACCAGAAATGGAAATACTGTTCATCCAGCGGACAGTCGATGATCTCGTGAAATTTCTGCCCAACAACAAACCACGGGATGGATTGCTGATATTCCGGATAGACCGCACGCACCACCGGTGAGCTTGGCCCGTCCGCACCGATGACCTGGCGCGCGCGGTATTCGACCGGTTCGCCCATTCTTTTGGCCTGCACGATCACATGGTTGCCGTTGTCCTGCAAGCCGGTAAACGAAGTCTGGTCGTGGACTTCCGCCCCGCTGCGCTGGATCGCCCAATGGTCTGCCTCCTTGCGGTGCAGATGCGGCGTCGTGCCACCGAAAAAATCCATCGGCATCGACACCATGCTGGGAAAATGGAAGGTCACGCCGCGGCACGATGCCGGGTCATGCAGCGTCTCGCGCGGCAACGGACCGAAATTTTCCAGCAGGAAACGATGCCCGCGCGGCGACAGAATGCCGCTGCAAATCTTGTGGCGCGGCAACTGGAAACGCTCCAGCACGATGGTCTCCAGCCCGGCATCCACAAGACGCTTGGCAGCAGCAGCCGAGGCTAGTCCGGCGCCGACGATAATGACATCAACGGTACGCATCAGGCAGGCTCAATCCAGTTTTCGAGTTGAAGAGCAGGCACCTTGGCAAATTCTTTCATGTTGTTGGTAACCAGAATCAACCCCTCGCTGCGTGCATGTGCCGCAATATGCAGATCGTTGATGCCAATTGGCTGTCCGATTTTTTCGAGCGATGTGCGAATAGCTCCGTAGTGCTGTGCGGCTTTGGGCGTGTAGGACAAAACTTCCAACCGGCTGCAAAAATCTTCTACCGCAGCAAGATTCTCCGCCGGACGGCTGCTTTTTTCCGAACCATGCATCAGTTCCGCCAAAGTAATTGCGGAGATTGCCATCCGGTTCGCTTGTTTATTGAATACATCCAGCACTTCAGCCGGGCGGCGTTTCATCACGTAGATAACGACGTTGGTGTCCAGCAAATAGCGCAACATTACAGCACTTCTCGATCCGGTTGATTTTGCTGTGCGCGCTCTTGCATAAAGTCTTCGGACACGGGCAAACCATCCAGAAAAAAACTATCCCAAGTCTGTCCCACTGGAGAAATAATTCGCTCATTGCCCCGCGCACGGACATCCACGCGCTTCACGTCATCAGGCAGACGCAATTCGGCAGGAAGCCGCACCGCCTGGGTGCGGTTGTTGATAAAAACGGTGCTAGTAGTCATCCCATCTCCTTGGATTTATGTATATGGCGGAAGTATATAGCAAGCTGGATGTAGCTGTGAAGCACCGATATGTCGAGCGCAGCCCGACCTACGTAACACCATCGTCCGCCAACTCCGCCAGATGTACCACCGGAAAACCGCTGGCCTTCTCAAGGGCGGCGCGCTCCTCCAGATTTTCGACCACGATGCGCGTAATGCTGCGACCGTGCAGCATCCAGTGCGTCTGCCCGTCATCGTTTGACGCCGCCAGCCCCAGCCGCTGCGGCAGATTGCGCGCAGTGGCGGGAATGGCGATGCGTTGCAGGTCGAGGTTGAAAGCGCAGCCGTGAGCAACACGCAAGCGATCATAGTATTTAACCAGACGTTGGTAGTCCGCGTGGTAGGCGCGCGGCTCGATCACATACAGGTCGGTTGCGCGCAGGTTGCGGCGCACAACGGCATGGCCGCTGAGCGCTACACCCAAGCCGATGATGTTTGCATTCGGCAGCCATTGCTTCAGATGGCGCAATAACAGGCCGTCGGCGACGATGATTCTTTTCAGTTGGCGCAGCTGGGTCAGGAATCGTTGCAGACGTTGCTCCGGAATGGCCGCGCCGGATTCAAGCGCCAGCGAAATGTCCGAGCCGTCATCGTCGCTGATGTTAACGCTTCTCAACAAGGCGACAATCCGCGCCAGAATATCAGGGTACGCATACAGTGCCTGGTCGGGCAGCAGCATGGTTGAAGAGGATGGCGCTGGTGCGACGGGGCGTGTTGCCCTCTCGTTCACCCGGGTTTGCAACTCGTGCAGCCAGGTCGGTGCAGCCAATTGACGGCGCAGATCAAGGATCATGCCGATGATGTCTATATTTTCCGGGCACACCGGCTCGCAGGCCATGCACAGTGTGCAATTCTCGACCGATGCGACGACATCGGCGGCGCTGTTCACATTCTGCAATGCCTTGGCATGACCGTGCGGAGTCAGGCTGATGTCCCGGTGTTGTCGCCAAACCGGGCACACCAGCAGGCACAGGCTGCAACCGCTACAGTCGCTATAGTTGCGGCGCGGAGCAAATGTGTTTTTAAAAAAATCAAACATCAAGAAACCTTTAAACATTCGTCATTCCCGCACAGGCGGGAATCCAGCAAAATAAACAATCCGCAAAGCGGACAAAACTTCAATGCTGGCCCGCTATGCGGGAATTATCCAACCAACCAGATTCCCGCCTGCGCGGGAATGACGGTGCTAATGGAGGTTCTGGATTTATGTAGCCATCAACAACAAAACCGCCCATCAAAAAATCACATCCCTGTTCAGAATCATCGCCGGATCGGCCTCGCGTTTCATCGCCAAGTGGCGGTTCACCACCTCGTCGCCGAACACGCGCCGGATATAGCCTTTCATCATGCCGCCGAAGCGGTAATAGCTGCCGCCCAAGTCTACACCGATGTCGTAGATCGCGTTTTTGAACGATTGCAGGTAATCGCGGCTGTACACCCGGTCATCCATCATTGGCTCGAACTCGCAGCCGTAGGCCCAGCCCTCGGCATCGGGCGGGATACAAGACATTTCGTAATGCGGCTTGTGCTCCGCACGCAGCTTGATGCCGACGCAATACAGCGTGTAATGCGGAAAATATTTGCGGCACACCGCGTTGCCGCGCTCCACCGCCGCGACGAATTTTTCCGCCGACGTCGCGAGGTCGGGGATCACCATCTGCTTGCTGCCCCAGAACTTCCACACCGCGTGCGAAAACACCACGGTACGGTCGTACATCAGGCCGTCGCGCATGTATTCGGTGCGACGGAATTCGGGGAACAGCTCGCGCTTGCGCTGCAACAAATACCAAGCCTCCGCAATCTTCCACGGGCGCAACGCATAGCGCCGCAACATGCACAGCGCAAAACCGAATTCGCCGTGACCGCGCAAGCGTGATTGCCAGTTTGCCTTGAACGCCGCTTCGCGCTCATCAGAATCGAATGCCACCAGCAGGTTCACCGCGCAATCCATGATGGTCAGGATGCCCGAGTAATCGCTGGCATCGTTTTTATTCAGCAACTGCATATCCTCAACCGCCGTGCGCAGCGAGTCGTAATAAAAATAATGCATGCGCAGCGGCGTATAGCGGCGAATCTTCAGCGTAGCCTCGGTGATCACACCGAACTGACCATAACCCAGAATCACGCGCTGAAACAATTCGGCATTTTGCGTATCGGAACATTCGACGATCTCACCGGTCGGCGTGACCACCTGAACTGACAAGGCCTGATCGGCGCTGCACCCGAGGCGCGGCGAGTTGACGTCGATGCCGCCAACGCCCAGCGTGCCGCCGACCGAAGAGGTCAGGTTGAGCGGTGCGGAAAGATAATCCATGCCATGACGACGCAGCTCCTCGGCCAGGCTGTGCCAGAAAATCCCGCCCTCGGTGCGCACCGTCAGCGCGTCGCTATCGACGTGCAACACCCGGCTCATCCCGGTCATGTCCAGCAGCACACCACCAAAAGCAACAGACTCTCCCTCGGTAGTCAACCCGCCGCCGCGCACCGTGACCGGCACGCGAAATTGTTGCGCCGCCTTGAGCAACGAAGAAACCTGCGCGGCACTGCGCGCGATCACCACGCCATGCGGCAAGCCATAAGCTGTGCCGCCCGCATCGGTGGCAAAGGTGCCGCGTGCGGCAATGTTTTCGCGCAGTTCGATGCCGCTGTCGCGCAACGCGGCGGCGAATGGATGCCAGCCCTGCCCGTTCCAGCGCGTGGGATTGGTCTGCTGGCGCTTGATGCCCAGCAAGGCATCGGGGCCGACGTGGCAAGAGCCGATGGTGCCGGGTGCGGTTAACGCCAGTTCGGATGTTTCAGAAATCATGTCATGCAGCAATCTTCAAGGTGTAACACGGCGGGTTCTTATGTTACCGGTAGATAGGTTGGCTCGGAGATTTTTATGACTGTGCGGGTATGGGTTCTGATGAATATTGGCTTAGGGTGCGAAGTGGTCACCCATTAGCCGACCGGCGTCAATGTAACCGTCGCATCGTATCGATGAGCGACACCGATCGGAGCATGACTTCGGGAAAACATGGTTCATGTGGCTTGCACCACTGCGCCATCACGGTCCTCGTTGATTGCAAGTTTACGCTTGAGCCAGCCGTCCAGCTCTTCTAGGGCATGTCTGGCCTCTGCTGTTGCCACCCGCATCTGTATGATGCCGAGAAAAATTTACTCAGTCACGCGCACTTTCTTTTCCACCTTGAGTACGGTGCAAACCTCGACACGGCGATTCAGTTCGCGGCCTTCACGAGTCTTGTTGTCTGCCATCGGCTTGGACTCGCCATAACCGACGGTGGTAATGCGTTGCGCAGCGATGCCATGCTTGACCAGATAAGCCTTGACAGACTCGGCGCGCCGCTCGGACAGTTTTTGGTTGTAGGCTTCGGTGCCGATACTACAAGTGTGTCCGCTCGATTCCAGTTGCACATCCTGATGTTTCTCGGCGAAGGATACCACTTCATCCAGTTTCTTGATTTCTCTGCTGCGCAATTTCGCCGAATCGAACTCAAAGTTGGCTCCCTCTATACACACTGGCTTATTTTCCAGCAACGTCTTCCAAATTTCATTAGGCACAGGTTCTGGTGCGGGTGCGTACGCTGGAGCAGGCGTAGGAGCAGGTGCGGCTTCTGGCTCTACCTTCACTGCGGACGGCGCCGCAACAGGTGCAACAGGCGCAACATAAGGCTTGTCGAAATAGTAATTTACGCCGAGGGTAAAATTATCATTATTCAACTTGGTGGCACCGCTCTTGCCGGTGTTGTTTGTCCATTCACCGGCAACGCTCCAGTTAGGTGCGAATTTATATTCAACACCCAGACCGAGATGCGCTCCGCTACCGCCAACTGCTGAAGCATAAGCGTCGCCGCGCCCGCCGGTATGTGCATAGCCCAATTTTGCATAAGGCATCCAATTGCCGTTCGGTAGGCCGAGTTTCAAATCCAGCCCATAAACGTGGCTGCCGTAGTGCACGGTAGCCGGCGCAGGCGCAACGCCTGTATGCGTCTTTTTGCCGTTGAAATCCAGGAAACCATCCACACCCAGCAACATGCTGTTCATGTTCCAGTTATAGCCGCCTTCAAGACCGGTGGCGATAGGTGATTGTCTTGAAACAGCCGTCATATCAGTACGGTTTACGCCAATTTTTCCACCAACATAACCGCCATCAAATTCGCCGGCTTGCGCCGCTGTCATGCCCAGTAATGCAACCGCCAAAGTAATAGTCATCGTGGTATTTTTCATTTTTTTCTCCTTGGAAACAGTAGTGACATAACAGGATGGTAGGACACGCGCCAGATTCGCCAGCAGGATCGCGTGAGCCGCTTTGGGCGAACAGTATTTTACCAAACAGTAACGGTGATTGTTGCAAAAAAACTATTCAGAATTGCCCTTGCCCACCTGCTCCTCCAATAACTCCACCGATTCGATTTTGGCGAAATGGTCACTAATCTTGCGGCTGGAAATCTCCACCTGGCCGGCCTCTTCATTCGCCTTGCGAATATTGTCGGCAAGGCGTTTCATGCGTTCGTCAAAGCGCTTGAAATCCACGCTGAGCTTGCCCAGCTCGCTTTGGATGATATGCACCTGTTCGCGCATCTGCACATCCTTCATCACCGCACGCGCGGTATTCAGCACCGCCATCAGCGTGGTCGGTGAAACAATCCATACATGCTGGTGCATCGCATATTCGACCAGGTCAGAATGGTAGGCATGGATCTCGGCGAACACCGCTTCGGCGGGCACGAACATCACCGCACCATCAGAAGTTTCGTTGCGGATCAGGTATTTTTGGCTGATGTCCTCGATGTGTTTTTTGATGTCAAGTTTGAATTGCTTGCGCGCCGCAAGCTTGTCGGATTCGGCCAGATCCTGATCCAGCATGCGGTGGTAATTTTCCAGCGGAAACTTGGCATCCACCGGCACCTTGCCGGTCGGCGGCGGCAGGATCAACAAACAATCCACGCGGTTGCCATTGGAAAGTTTTTCCTGGAACGCGTAGGCATCGGGCGGCAGGATGTTGCGCACCAGCCCTTCCAGCTGCACCTCGCCGAATGCGCCGCGCGAACGCTTGTCACCCAATAAGTGTTGCAGGCTGACCACGTTGGTTGTCAGGCCGTCGATTTTTTTCTGCGCCTCGTCAATCGTGGCCAGTCGCGTCATCACGTTGGTGAAGGTCTCATTGGTTTTCTTGAATCCTTCATCCAGCCGCTCGGCGACCTTGCCGGAAATTTGCTCCAGCCGGGAGTCGGTACTTTTGGTCAACCCATCGATGGTCTGCGTCAACATCTCAGTGCTGCGCTTCATCGTGGACTGGATCAACTCCTGCTCGGCACGCCCCTGCTCTGCCAATGTTTGCAATGTTTTGCCAATTACCTCGACGCGCATCGCTTCCTGTCTGGCTTGCAGCTCTGCCGACAATGCGGCGAGTTGCTTCAGCAAGTCTTCGCGCGTGCCGGACAGGCCGTCGCGCTGCGCCAGTTGCAAAGCCTGCATTGCCTCGCGCGTCAGCTTGAGCTCCTGCGCCACGCTCTCGCGTAGCCGTTCGGAGCTGTCCAGCGTGGCTTGCGCCATGCGGTCACCCAGCTTGTTCAGGCCGTCGTGCAGATCGCCCAGCATCAGGCGATGCTTTTCTTCAAGTGCGCGCGCCCATATTTCCGGCGATTCGGTTTGTATCCGCGCAAGCGGAATCACCCGCACCACCAGCAATACCACGGTGACCAGGATGCACGACAGCAAAACGATAGTGATGATTTCCAACATGGCAAAAGGACAAATAAAAACGCCGTGCAGTATAGCACTGCACGGCGTTCCACTCTGCGCCGCAATGGGCGCTGGAATGGCGAGATATTTTAACTGCGGCTCGCGCGCTTGCGCTCGATTTCCGACAAAAAGCGTTTACGCATACGAACGGATAACGGCGTGATTTCCACCAGCTCATCATCGTCAATAAATTCCACGGCAGATTCCAGCGTCAGGCGAACCGGCGGTGTCAGGCGCACCGCTTCATCGGTGCCCGAGGCGCGCACATTGGTCAGTTGTTTGCCCTTGATCGGGTTAACCACCAGATCGTTGTCGCGGCTGTGTATGCCGATGATCATGCCCTCGTACAGCTTGTCGCCTGGCGACACGAACATGCGGCCACGATCTTCCAGTTTCCACAACGCGTAAGCCACCGCCTCGCCATGTTCCGCCGAAATCAGCACGCCGTTGCGGCGGCCCGGCATATCGGCCTTGACCGGCGCATAATCGTCGAACACATGCGCCATGATGCCGGTGCCGCGCGTCATGGTCATGAATTCGGATTGGAAGCCGATCAGCCCGCGTGCCGGAATGCGGTACTCCAAACGCACCCGGCCATGTCCATCCGGCTGCATATCCTGCAAGTCGCCGCGACGCCGACCCAGCTCTTCCATCACCGCGCCTTGATTGGTGTCTTCCACGTCCACGGTCAGCACTTCGAAAGGCTCGCACTTCTCGCCGTTGATTTCGCGGTACACCACGCGCGGCTTGCCCACGCCCATTTCAAAACCTTCGCGGCGCATGGTTTCCAACAAAATAGTCAGATGCAATTCGCCGCGCCCGGCCAGCAGGAATACGTCGGTTTCAGCGGTATCTTCGACACGCAACGCCACGTTCACCAACAGCTCCTTGGTCAAGCGATCACGAATCTGGCGGCTGGTGATGAACTTGCCTTCCTGACCGCACAATGGTGAGGTATTCACCATCAGATTCATCGTCAGCGTCGGTTCATCCACCTTGGGCATCGGCAAGGCTTCCGGCTGGCTCACGTCAGCCAGCGTCACACCGATGCCGATTTCATCGATGCCGTTAATCAGCACGATATCGCCCGCAAGTGCTTCATCCAGCGGCACGCGCTCGATGCCGCGAAAACCGAGCACCTGGTTGATGCGCGCACGCTTCGGCGCTTTATCGCCGTTCAACACCATCACATCCTGACCCGGCTTGACGCGACCGCGACGCACACGACCCACGCCGATGCGGCCAACGAAACTGGAATAATCCAGCGCGGAAATCTGCAATTGCAGCGGCGCGTCCACATCGGTGTCCGGCGCGGGCACATGCTTGAGTACCGCATCGAACAGCGGGCGCATATCCTTGCTGGTTTGTGCCAGATCGAGCGTGGCATAGCCGTTCAAAGCCGACGCATACACCACCGGAAAATCCAGTTGCTCCTCGGTTGCGCCGAGCTTGTCGAACAAGTCGAAAGTCTTGTTGATTACCCAATCCGGGCGTGCGCCATCGCGATCCACCTTGTTGATCACCACGATCGGGCGCAAGCCCAGCGCCAAGGCCTTCTTGGTGACGAAACGGGTTTGCGGCATCGGGCCTTCCACCGCGTCCACCAGCAACAGCACGCCGTCCACCATGCCCAGCACGCGCTCCACCTCGCCGCCGAAGTCGGCGTGTCCGGGCGTATCGACGATATTGATATGCACGCCTTCGTAATCCACCGCGCAGTTCTTTGCCAGAATGGTGATGCCGCGTTCTTTTTCCAGATCGTTGCTGTCCATGACGCGCTCGGCAACATGTTTGTAGGAGGCAAACGTGCCGGATTGGCTGAGCAGCTTGTCCACCAGGGTGGTTTTGCCGTGGTCAACGTGGGCGATAATGGCGATATTACGGAGTTCGCGGGACATGGGAACAGCCTTGCTATGTGAAAAGGGCGCGCATTCTAGCACAGAGGAGGAGTCAATCCCGAACGCTTAGCACAATGCCCGTATTCGGGATTTCGAATCGAAAAAACAAACCTGATTGCGCCCGCGCTCTTTCGCTTGATACATCGCCATATCCGCCCACTTGAGAATATCTTCTGCACTGGCTTCATGGTTGATGAACAGCACCACGCCGATACTCGCTGTGCAATGATGCTCAATAGTGGTTTCCGCTTTTCCCTCTTGCCGGGTTTTCAGCACATAAGACTCGGACAAGGTGGCGCAGACTTTTTCCGCAACAATGCTGGCCTGCGTGCGGGACTCGGCCTTATCTACATCCAGCTCACCGAGCATCACCACAAATTCATCGCCGCCAAAACGCGCGACAGTATCAACTTCACGCACACAACCGGTGAGGCGGTGCGCTACTTCTATCAACAGCAAATCACCCACACCATGCCCGTATGTGTCATTGAGCGGTTTGAAGTTATCCAGATCGAGAAACATCAGTGCGCCATAATGGCCGCTGCGTTTGCTGGCTGCCATCGCTTGCCCCAAGCGGTCGTTTAACATGCGGCGGTTGGGCAGCTGCGTCAAGGTGTCATAGAAAGCCAGATTGTTGATTTCCTCTTCCGCCGTCTTACGTTCTGTGATGTCCTGCATGATGGCGACAAAATGCTGAATCGTTCCATCCGCATCGTTTACCGGGGCGATGATGAGCGCCTCATCATAAAGAGAACCATCCTTGCGCCGATTGACAATCTCACCGTGCCACGTCTGGCCGGACAGGATGGTTTCCCACATGTTCCGAAAGAACACCGGGTTATGTTTGCCGGACTTTAGCAACTCACCCGGCTTATGGCCCAGCGCTTCCTCCAGCGAAAACCCCGTCAGCTGCGTAAAGGCCGGATTGATCCATTGAATATGTGAATTGATGTCGGTGATGACGATACCATTGGCGACCGAATTCAGCGCCGCCTCGAACAGCCGCAAGCGTGATTCAAGCGCCTCGCGCACCAGTGCATTGCGCACCGCGCGACCCAGCGCATCTTGATCGAATTGTCCCTTGACCAGATAATCCTGAGCACCGGTTTGCAGGGCGGCGACGGCAAGAGCACTGTCGTCGTGTCCCGTCAGTACCACGATTGGCACACCGGGCAAGGCTGCACGCATCGCCTGCACCGTGGCGAGTCCAGCCGAATCGGGTAATGACAGGTCGAGCAGCACGACATCAGGCTTGTTGCTCCTGGCTGCGGCGATGCCCTCAACCAGCGTCTTTGCCCATGTCACATGCTCTTTGTCTTCACTGAGGCCAAGTTTGGCCAAGCGCACATACGCCCTGATCAATCCGAAATCGCCGGGATCATCCTCTACCGCCAGGATCGATATAGCTTGCTGAAAAACTTCACTCATAATTTTCCTTGATTTTGCCGTACACATAGTCTGCCAATCCAAGTCGGACGAGACGGAACCAAAAGGGAATGCCGCGAGTTTCGCATTAAGCAGGCGTGGCAGCCAAACCGCTCCACAGCTCCTGAATATCATTGATATCCCATTTTTCGGGGTCTTCGTGCGAGACTATTTTATCCCTGCATGCCGGTTTCGATAAATCCAGTATCTCCATGGTAATTCTGCAATTAGTTTTGACAGAAAAAAACACCATCACGATTGGCGTAAGTAGCGAATTATCGGTCTGTTCGACGACCACACCCAGTCGGTCGGACGCTAGCTTGACCAGTGTGCCGATTGGATAGATGCCGATACTTTTAACGAAAGCATGGAAAATTAGCTGGTCAAAATGTCTGTGGCTCCATTCAGCCATCTTGCGTATCGCTTCGGCAGGTTCCCATCCGTTCTTGTAGGCGCGAAAGGACGTGATTGCATCATAAATATCGCACACCATCCCCATCTTTGAATACAGGTCGATTTGCCCATTGGCAAGCTTGCTCGGATAACCACTACCATCCTCTTTTTCGTGATGATGCAAGCATACATGCAACACAATATCGCTTATTCCATTACTTTCCAGCAATATTACGTGTCCCTCAATAGGATGGTTCTTCATCACCTGAAATTCAGCTTCGGTCAACTTGCCAGGTTTGTTGATGACTTCAAGCGGGGTCATCGTTTTGCCGATATCATGCATCAAACCGGCCATGCCGGCCTGGCGAGTTTCTTCTTCACCCAAACCCAACTGCCGTGACAAGGAAACCATCAATGCGCATACTGCCACCGAATGCATGTAGGTGTAATTGTCCTTGTTCTTCAGGCGCGCCAGGCTGATCAGCGCGCCGGGGTTGCGCACTACAGAGGTGGTGATTTCATCGACGACAGGTAGCGCGTCGCTGGCATTCAGGGCTTTGCCCATGCGTGCTTCATGAAACATGGAGGCGACTGCCTGTTTGGATTGGGCGCAAATCTTGACGGCGCGTACCGCTTCCTGAGTAATGTCGACATGGTGCGCTATTTTGCTTCCGGCATCGGCACGCGTAAGCGTGTTGTCAACTTCTGCTGCTACCGCCTTTTCGCTCTTGCCGCCCTCGCCGCCCTCGACATCCGGCCCTTTGCCGGTGTCTATCCATACTTCCTTGATGCCGGAGGACAAGATGTCCAGTAGGACTTCGGGTTTGCCCAGCGTGAACGCATTGCGCCAGAACGGGTGGTCATACCATGAGCCGCAAAACTCGTGAATGTACATACCTACGCGCAGATGTTCGACTGGGATACGTTTTAACATGATTAGTCCAAATATTCGGCTGGTGAAGAGATTATAAAGACACAATCAAAACTGCACTATTGAGGTTTTCAAAAAATCAACCTACGTACCGCCAGATTCAAGCCCCACATTGGGCAAGCACCATGGATAAATCATCATGAGCGATGCCTCCTCCAAGATGCGCTTCAAGTGCGGAAAGAATATTGTCAAAAAGTTCATCCGGCGGTGATATCTGGAGTATGGTTTCAAATCGTGCTTCACCGAATGGCTCGCCGGAAACACTCTCCGCTTCGGTCAGGCCATCCGAGCAGAGCAGCAACACTCCCGGTTGCACTTGGAAAATCTCGGTGGTCGCTTCGAAGGCATCGGCATCCACCACGCCCAACGGGAGATGCCGCGAACGGAATTTATGCAGTTCGCCATTTTTTTGCACATAGACAGCGGTGGGAATGCCGCCGTTCCAGACTTCAATTGAAGAGCCATCGCGGGCGATGTGCGCTGCCACCGCCGCGATGAAGCGCCCAGGCGCGGTGATTTCCCGCATGGTCTGATTTATTTCCGTGACAATGTCGCAGGTTGGAAGTCCTTTTTTCACCATCGTATGAAATACCCGGAAGATGGGCAGCAGAAACAGCGCGGCTTGCAGACCGTGGCCGGTAACATCCGCCAACATGACACGCAAGTCGCCATTGTTATCCCGACCGGCAGCAATGAAGTCGCCGCTGAATTGCTGTGTCGGGCGCTGGAAGTAGCGGATTTGCGAATCGCGCAACCCTTCCGAACGCATGATGTGGCTCATGATGTCGTTGGCGACCGCCATGTCATCCATATCGCTTTCATGCAGTTCCTGCAATTCCCGGTTCTTGCGTTCCAGCTCCTGCTCAAGCGCACCGCGCACCAGTGCATGACGCACCGCACGGCCCAGCGCGTTGTGCTCGAACTGCCCCTTGACCAGATAATCCTGCGCGCCAACCTCCAGAGCGGCGGCATCGAGCGCGGCATCGTCATGCCCTGTCAATATCACGATGGGCACATCATGCAAAGCGGCGCGCATCGCCTGCACTGTAGCAAGCCCGGCGGAATCAGGAAGCGACAAGTCGAGCAGCACGACATCGGGCTTGTTACATTGGGCTGCGGCTATACCTTCGGTCAGAGTTTTCGCCCAGACCACTGGCTCCTTGTCGCCACCATGAACAAGACCCGACAACCGCACATGCGCCCGGATCAATCCGAAGTCTCCGGGATCGTCCTCGATCACCAGAATCGAAATGGATTGTGAAAAAGTTTTATTCACGCGTTTCTCCCGCCAATATGCGCTGTGGCAACCGCGCGAGGAGTGATCCAGCGCTCACCCAGAACGCGAAAAGTTTCCACGAGTTGGTGAATATCCATCGGCTTGGTGAAGTAGTCGGCGGCACCGAGATTGCGGGAAGCGGCTACATCTTTCTCGGCATACGAAGTGGACAACATCACTACCGGAATATCACGCAGCGCAGGGTCCTGCTTGATGCTGGCGAGACACTCCAGTCCAGCCATACCCGGCATGTTGAGATCGAGCAGGATTAAATCAGGGCGCGGTGCACCCACAAAACGCGGTGCGAGCCGACGCAAATATGCCAGTGCCTCATAACCATCAAAGGCATGGCGCAAATCAACCATGATCCGGTTTTCTTCAATTGCCCATTTAACGAGATAGGCATCCGTTTTTTCGTCTTCGATCAACAGAATGACAAAAGGCTGAATGGCAGTGTTCATGCGGCTTCTCCTATTGCAATGTTGTCTTCATCTGCGAAACAGGCAGCACGACATAAAACTTGCTGCCCTGTCCTTCACCCGCCGATTCCACCCAGATGCGCCCCTTGTGGTGTTCGGCTATCTTGCGGCACAGCGCCAGCCCGATGCCGGTGCCTTCGTAGGCTTCGCGCGACTGTAAGCGCTGGAACACCTGGAACAGCCGCTTGATCTGGTCGGGGATAATGCCGACGCCGTTGTCGGCGATGCACAGGCGCCATTCATTTTGGACCACCTCGCTGGTAACGGTTATTTCCGGTGTGCGCCCGGCAACACGGAACTTGGCGGCATTGCCGATCAGGTTTTGCAGCAGTCTGAGTATCTCGTCGTGGCTGGTCAGGATGCGCGGCCAGTCTCCTGCGATGTTCAGTTTGGCCTGTGCTTCGATTAGCGCTGGCTGGAGAAATTGCAGCGCCTCATCGAGTGCTGCGCGGCTCTCGATCCAGGCTGGCGGTTCGCCCATCCTGCCGACGCGCGAGTATTCGAGTAATTCCACCAGCATCTGGTCGATGCGCTTGGCGCCTTCGATGGCGAAGTTGAAATAGTTGCGTTTCTCGCCGTCAAGTTGGTCGGCCAAGCCCATCTCGAGTAGTTGCAAATAGCTCGAGATCACGCGCAACGGCTGGCGCATGTCGTGGGACACGGCGTAGCTGAATTGTTCCAGGTCGGCGTTAGAGCGCTTGAGTTCTTCCTCGTGTTCCTTGCGCTCGGTGATGTCCTCCGAAATGCCCAGCAGGTACTGGGGCTGGCCCTGCTCATCCCTGAGTGCCAGTTTTCTTGTATGCAGGATGCGGGTTCCGTGAGGGGTCTCGATCGGTTCTTCCGCTATGTCCACTATGCCGTCCTGTTCCAGCGTCGCACGGTCCTTGCCGGTAAAGAAATCCGCCTGCTCCTTTGGGAAAAAGTCGTAATCGTTGCGCCCCAGAAGCTCATCGCGGCTATGGCCTACCAGCGCTTCACCGGCACGGTTGAATAATGCAAAACGGAGGTCCGATGCACGCTTGAGGAAAATCATATTCGGGATGTTCTCGACGATACTGTCGAGAAGCTGGGTTTTCTCCCGCAGCTCTTTTTCTGCCTGCTCGCGCTCCGTGATATCTTCGGTTATCCCCATCAACTTTAGCACCTTGCCGCTGGCGTCTTTGATCGGGATAAAGCATGACTTGAAATACAGCGGTACATCCCCGGCAGCGGAAAATTCAAAATAACTTGGGATCCCGTTAGTGATGGCATCCCGCAAGAGCGCTCCAACGCGCCCGGCATCTTGCAGGCTTACCATACTAAGATACTGCATGCCACAGATTTTCCTGGCATCATCCAGGCCGAGCATGTTAAGCCCTGCCCTGTTCATGGATAGCAAGCGCCCTTCCAGGTCAATCTCATGAATGCAGAACGGCGAGGACTCGACAAGAAGTCTGTAACGGTTCTCGCTTTCACGCAAAGCCTCCTCTGACTGCTTGCGTTCTGTCAAATCCATATTGGTGCCAGTCGCGCGTAGCGGTTTGCCGGATTCGTTGCGCATGATAAAACCACGCGTAAGGACGGAAACATAGTGGCCATCCTTGTGACGCAAACGTGATTCGACTGCGAAACTTTCCTGCGCATTTTGCAGGGCATCGGTCAATGCCTGCCCGGTCGTGGCGATATCGTCGGGATGCTCAAGCCGCAACCAAAGCCCGGCGTCGTTCGGCAACTCATCCACCGCATAACCGAGCATGTGCCACCATTGCGGCGAGTAGTACATTTGGTCCCGTTCTATATCCCAGTCCCAAGGGGCATCGCTTGATCCTTTAAGGGCAAGCGCGAGGCGATCTTTGGATTGTTGCAATGCCTGCTCTGCCGCCTTGCGCTCGGTGATGTCATTAAATATCGCAAGAACACCCCCTTCAACGGGGCTCCCGCCAATGATGACAATGCGCCCCGCGCCATTCTTGCAGGTCACGCGGTATTCGGCAGATTCAACATTCGCTCCTTCCTTTGCCGCTTTAGCTACCGCATCGTTCCAGTTATCCATAACCCAGCGACGGTAAGTTTCATCCGGGTAGGCCTTTAGCCACCATTCATTCAGCGTCGGTACGTCGCTGGTGGTATAGCCGAAGACCTCGGTAAATTTATTGTTAAAGTAAGCGATGACACCGTCTTTGTTGGCAACACCCAACGGAATGGGAATCTCCATAAAAAGCCGCATAAATTTCTGTTCGCTCGCACGCAGTTTTTCTTCTGCCTGCTTGCGCTCGGTGATAACATCAAATGTAACCGCGAAGTAACCCTTTTCCGGGCTATACACCGATATCCAGAACCACTGCTGCAAGGCTTCTAGGTATATTTCAAAGCGTTCCGGCTTGCCGGACAGGGATACTCGCCCGTAAAGTTCGAATAGCTTGGCGTCGGTCTGCTGTATGTCCGGAACGACTTCGGATACTCTTTTGCCGACGACATTCTTCAATCCCGTCAGCGTCTCGAAGGCAGCATTGACGCTGAGATAAATGAAATCATGCGGTTGATCCTGCTCGAAAATCATCTGGCAATAGGCGAATCCGTTCAGCATATTTTCGAACAGGGAGCGATAGAGTTTTTCGCTCTCTCGCTGCGCCATCTCTAATTGTTTGCGCTCAGTGATGTCCTGCACCGTACCAATACCGGTAAGCGGACGGCCTTCCGCATTACGTTCAATCCGGGCGCGTTCCCTTACCCAGCGCTCCCGCCCCCCGGCCATGATGCGATGCTCGATGTCGTAGGGTGCTCCCGCCATCGCTTCGCCCCATGCATTGAGCACAAAGTCGCGGTCATCGGGGTGGGTGATCGCAACGAAAGTTGCCAGATCAACAGTCTGCTGCTGCGGGATACCGAACATGCGATAGGTTTCCGCCGACCATTCCAGCCGACTAGTGGGAATATCAAGAAACCAACTGCCGGTTTGGCTAACGGCTTGCGCGCGATTGAGGCCCTCCTCACTGCGGCGTAGCGCCCTTTCCATCTGTTCACGTTCGGCGAAATAAGTTGCCAGCGCCATACCGACCACGGACAGAACCACTATGTAAAACCAGTAATTGATCAGCCCGGTTTTGGCAATGTCACCCGCAAAAAAGCCCACGCCCAGAGCCGCGCCAAACAGTGCCTGAATTGCCGTCATGACCAGCGCAATCAACACCCCGCGGGTTCCGAGACGTACTCCTATCAAGGCGACAAGCAGAAACATCCAGTAACCTCGGGCTACCTGTTCAAATATTCCACTCGTGTCGTGAAACCAGCCAAGAAAAACGATTTGATTGGACAGGAACATCAGGCTAAGCAGCAATATGGCTTCAGCCGCCCGTGTTGGTTCGAGCCATCTATCGGGCATCCGTTGCCAGACCAGTATCAAGGGGGTAAGCAGGATGATGCCGAGCGCATCGCCCATCCACCAATTGAGCAGGTTCTGAAAATAGATTTCGGTAGTGATGAACCCGGAAGCCAGAAGGGTCGTGCTGCCATTCAAGGCGGCGACGCTACAGGCAACGAATCCGCCCAGGGCGACCAGCCGCAGGTAGTCGTGCAATGTACCCATGTTTGAATTAAACCTACCGTTGCGGGTGAGCAGCCAGATACCCAGAAGCGCCTCAAGAGTATTGCCCATGGCAATGCTGGCGGCCACTCCCAAGGTAAGTCCTGTCATTGCGTTTGCCAGTAATGCGCCGAGGAATACGCCCGGAAAATACCGCTTCCCCCCGATCAGCAACACAGCCAGCGCCAGTCCGCTCGGCGGCCAGACAATGCTGACGACACCGTTGGCCGAAAAAAAAGTGAGGACGATCTTGGCCAGCAGCGCATAGAGCGCGGCCACGCCGAGCAGCTTCAGTATGTACATCAGGCTATCTCTGTGGTTCATCATGCGTGCAGAAGTATCTGTCTTTTCCATGTTCGTTCTGAATTTTCCGGCAATGCAATATCGCAGGGTGCATTCCATGCACCATTGCCATTGGTGCATGAAATGCACCCTGCGCACTTTTGCATTTGCCACAAGAGCATCATTTCTTCTCTCCCGGCACCGGCAGCACGACACAGAACTTGCTGCCCAGACCTTCACCCGCCGATTCCGCCCAGATGCGCCCTTTGTGATGTTCGGTAATCTTGCGGCACAGCGCCAGCCCGATGCCGGTGCCTTCGTAGGCCTCGCGCGATTGCAAGCGCTGGAACACCTGGAACAGGCGCTTGATCTGGTCGGGAATGATGCCGACGCCGTTGTCGGAGACGCACAAATGCCATACATTCTTGACCACCTTGCTGGTGACGGTGATTTCCGGCACGCGCCCGGCGACACGGAACTTGACGGCGTTGCCGATCAGGTTCTGGATAAGCCTCTGCACCTCGTTGTGGCTGGCCAGGATGCGCGGCCATTCACCGCTGATAACCAACCTGGCCTGCGCTTCGGCGATGGCTGGTTGGAGAAATTGCAGCGCCTCATCGAGCGCCGCGCGGCTCTCGACCCACGCTGGCGGTTCACCCATCCTGCCCACGCGCGAGTATTCGAGCAGTTCCACCAGCATCTGATCGATGCGCTTGGCACCTTCGATGGCGAAGTTGAAGTAGTCGCGCTTCTCGCCGTCCAGTTGTCCGGCCAGGCTCCTTTCGAGCAGTTGCAGGTAGCTCGAGATCATGCGCAGCGGCTGGCGCATGTCGTGGGACACGGCGTAGCTGAATTGCTCCAGGTCGGCGTTGGAGCGCTTGAGTTCTTCTTCGTATTCCTTGCGCTCGGTGATGTCCATATTGATGCCGAGCATCCGCAAAGGGGTTCCCCGCTCGTCGCGGAACACCTTCGCCACGGCCTTGATGTGGTGAACTTCGCCGTTGGGCCAGACTACACGGAACTCGGTGTCGAAAGGCTTTTTACCCGTGATCGCATCGTTGACTTCCCGGTCCCCGCGCTCGAGGTCATCAGGGTGCAAAGCCGCCCTCCATGCCTCTTCGGTGCCGATGAAGTCTTCGCGGCGGATACGGTAGAGCGAGTACATCGAATCGTCCCAGACCATCTCCTGGGTTATCAGGTTCCAGTCCCAGACGCCTACGCCGTTCTGGAGCGTGGCCAGCGCCAGGCGCTCTTCCTTTTCCCACAATTCATTTTCGGCACGTTTGCGCTCGGTGATGTCGAAAAACGTGACGACCGCGCTATCCTCGCCATTCAATTTAGTCGGGCGAGACCAATAATCAGCAGGGAAAGAACTGCCATCCTTGTGCCAGAACACCTCGTCGCTGACATGAACGCTTTCATTGGAGTGCAGGCAACGGTACAAACGGCATTCGTCGGATGGGTAGTGCGACCCATCCGCGCGCGTGTGATGAATCACATCGTGCATATGCTTGCCCAGCAGCTCTGCTTCTTCCTGATAACCGAGCAAACGCAATCCGGCCGAATTGATGAAAGTGCAATTTCCACGCGTATCAACGCCGTATATTCCTTCGGCAACCGAATTCAGCAACATCTCGATGCGGTCTTTGCTATCTTTCAGCTCAACTTCCTTCTGCTTGCGTTCGGCCACTTCCGCAGACAGCGTTTCGCGCGCGACAGTGACTTCGGCGAGCTTCGAGATCATTTCATTGAAGTGCCGGGCGAGTTGCGCAAATTCATCTTTACCCGTCATTGCGATGCGCAATTCAAGGTCTCCGAGCGCCACCTGATTCATGCCGGTTTTCAGGTGATCGACCGAGCGCATGAGGGCGCGCGTCAGCGGCCAGAGAATCAGAAGAATAACTCCGGTAATAAAAATCAGTATGGAGGCCAGCACGTTCTCGCGTCTTTTATCGAAAGCCTCGGCGTTTTCCTGATTGATCGCGGCAATCCGGTTGGCGATGGGAATCGCACTTTGCAAGCTGATATGGAGACGTTCGCTCAAGCTGGACAAGTAGTCTTGTTGCGCCGTATTCAACGTCCGGTCCTGGTGTTGATCGAGCCACTGCTCCAACTCACGGAAATCACGCTGGCTGTCTTCAAAATATCCAAGCAACGTCTCGATGAGCTCGCTTTCGTCGGCTGAGGAGAACATTTCCCTGGCCTTCGGTAGTTGCTGCCCAAGCTCTTGCGTGATGGGTGGCCATTGCTGACGGGATCGCTCAAACCTGTTTTTCTCCCTTATATCGTGCGCGACAACGAACAGATTGAAGAAGTTTTTCTCAATGTCACTGGCGAAGGTTGCCTTTTCCCTGAATGAATCAAGCTGGAGCTGAGTCACCATCATTCCCGCGATAAACAACAGGAGCAGCAGCACTGGCAGCAATCCAATCAGAATCAGTCGGGTGCGAATGAGCATGGCGTCACTTAATAATTGTTACGGAATTGGGTTTGACCTTGCGCAGCGCATCCGCATCGATCAGGAGCAGGTAATTCGGCACAGCCTTTGCCGTCAGGAGGTTTTCATCCAGCGCCCAGGCCGCGATATTTTCCAGCACATAAACGAGCCGCTGCTCCAAGCCAAGACGCAGTTTCACTTGATCCAGGTCAGCCGCTATCTTATCCGGTGTGCTGTTGAGCCGCGCCGCCAGGATGCTTGCCGCTTCTCGCGGCTGCTCTCGCACCAGTATTTCAGCCTTGCGCAGGGCGCGCAGAAACCCCTGCAATGCATCGGGGCGCTCCGCCAGTGTTTTGTTGCGCGCCACCAGGCTGAAAGTTTTCCAGTATAAGCCCGGTTCCGCAAACACTTTGACGTTTCCTTTAAGCCGCTGGAACGCTTCGCCGATGAATGGCTCGCGCAACGAAAACGCATCAATTTCACCCGCTTCAAGGGTCGCCGGCAATTCGCCGGCTTTCTTGAACACAGGCGTGATATCGCGCATCGTCAGACCGTATTTGAGCAGGGCCTGAGACAGGAAGTAATGCACGGAAATCTTGGGGTGGGTTCCCACGCGCTTACCGCGCAGATCGGCAATGCTGTTGATATTCCGGTCGGCGCGCGCAACGATTTTCACCTCGTTGTCCCAACTGCCGATAGTGGCAAAAAGGCTGAAGTCCTTTTCCCGAAAACTGTCAAAGACAAATGCGGTTTCCGCAACCGTTGCAATATCCGCCGTGCCCTCGAACATCGCGCGCGTGGCATCATCCCCAGTCTTGTAATCCTTGATCTCGACCTCCAGCCCTTGCTCGGCGAAATATCCCTTTTCTGCGGCAATGCCTACCAGGCCGGTCAACAGGGTAGGCGCGTCAGCAACAACCAGGCGCTCTACGGCATAAACAACGGGCGACAAGACTGACAGTCCAAGAAACAAACCCAATACGAGCAAAATACGTTTCATAACATCCACCCTCCTTGAGTAGTGTGAACCTTTTTCCATATCAATTGGGCAGCCTAAGGCAAAAGGTTGAGCTGCGGTGTTCATGTGGTTTTCCCTGTGTTGAATATTGTTTCCTCCTGCGGCACAGGCAACACGACGCAAAACCTGCTGCCCTTGCCTTCCCCTGCCGATTCCGCCCAGATGCGCCCTTTGTGGTGTTCGGCTATCTTGCGGCACAGCGCCAGACCGATGCCGGTGCCTTCGTAAGCCTCGCGCGACTGCAAGCGCTGGAACACCTGGAACAGCCGCTTGATCTGGTCGGGGATGATGCCGACGCCGTTGTCGGCAACGCACAGACGCCATTCGTTCTTGCTCGTCTCGCTGGTGACGGTGATTTCCGGTGTGCGTCCGGCGATGCGGTACTTGACGGCGTTGCCGATCAGGTTTTGCAGCAGCCTCAATATTTCATCGTGGCTGACCAGGATAGGCGGCCATTCGCCGACGATGTTCAGTTTGGCCTGCGCTTCGGTGATGGTTGGCTGGAGGAATTGCAGCGCCTCGTCGAGTGCCGCGCGGCTGTCGATCCACGTCGGCGGTTCGCCCATCCTGCCGATACGCGAGTATTCGAGCAGGGCCACCAGCATCTGGTCGATGCGCTTGGCGCCTTCGATGGCGAAGTTGAAGTAGTCGCGCTTTTCGTTGTCCAGTTGTCCGGCCAGGCTCCTTTCGAGCAATTGCAAATAGCTCGATATCATGCGCAGCGGCTGGCGCATGTCGTGGGACACGGCATAGCTGAATTGTTCCAGTTCGGCGTTGGAACGTTTGAGCTCTGCCTCGAATTCCTTGCGCTCGGTGATGTCGCGGGCAAAGCCGGTAGTGCCCAGCACATTGCCGTTTTCGTCGATGACCGGAGTCTTGAAAGTTTCCACCCAGTGCACCATGTCGCCGTCAAGCGAGGGATCTTCGGTGTGTAGCTGCTCGCGTGAGGCTATTACCTTGGCATCGTCGGCGCGGTATTTCCCGGCCAGTTCTTTCGGCCACAGGTCAAAATCGGTCTTGCCGATGACCTGCTGGGCATCTTTCCGCCGGACATAATCGACATAAGCCTTGTTCACCTTGACATAGCGGCCTTCCGTGTCTTTCAGCCAAACCATATAGGGCGAATTGTCCAGGATGGCGCGCATACTCACATCGCTCTTGCGCAGCCGGTGATTGAATGCCGCCAGCTCATCGGCAAATTTATGCAATTGCTGGCGGTCGAATTCCATGTCTTCCTGCAAATGCACCACATGCTGCACGGCGCGCAGCCTCGCCCCCAGCACCCTCTGGTTGATCGGCTTGGTCATGTAGTCGTTTGCGCCTGCCTCGAAAGCCTCCACCAGCCTGTCCGTGCTTTCCTGTGCCGTCAAAATAAACACGTAGGTGTTGCGCCATTTCGGGTTTTGCCTGAGCGCCTTGCAAAATTCGATGCCATCCATCCTGGGCATGATCCAGTCGGTGATAATGAGTTGCGGCGTCGATTTTTCAAGCAGGCTTAACGCTTCCATCCCATTGCTGGCCGTGACCACAGCATGTCCGGCATTTTCCAATAACGCTTTCAGCAGCAGCAAAACAGCACGATCATCATCCACCAGCAATATACGCAATTTATAAAGCGTGTCTGCGGCGCCCGGCAACTCACTCCCCGCATCCAGCATGTCCGGTGTCAGCGGCGCCGCTTTCAATACGTCCGCGAACTCTGGAAGCTCCTGTGAACGGATGCCGCATAACTTGCACCACTCGTGCCATTCGTGCACAGACTTGTCGCCAAGCCTAGCAAGCGCTTCCAACTCCACGCCCATCCGGGTGGCTATCAGGATCAACTTGGAAATCATCTTGCGCCGATGCGACCCTTTGGCCAAACACACCCTGGAAAAATAGTCCGCAATGTGCAGCATATTCAGCAGGCGCCAATCCCGTCCACCCTCCGTAAAATGGGCCTGTTCCGGGTTTTCATGGTGCAACGCGACTTCCTGGAATACCCGTGGCATACCCCAGTCGGCCACCATCGACTGCGTCAATTGGTTGTGGTCAAACCCGAATTCGGCGCGCTCAAGGTTGGCCAATTCAGAATCCGCCTGCGTCGCAGCCACACCAAGGATGCGTCCATAGTCCTGCGGATATGCCGTCGCCATCGCCAGTGCGCCGACTTGCCCCAGCAAGCCGAGAATAAACACTTCTTCCGCTGACCCGATGCCGCTGTGCAGCACCAGATTTTGCGCGGTAATCGCCGTCAGCAACGAGTGTCCCCAGAAGCCCTGATAATCAAACTGCTGGCATGTCCCCTTGCGGTTGCTCTCCATTAACGACAAGCCCAACACCAACTGCCGCACCGAACTCAAACCCAACACCGCGACCGCATCCACCACTGACACGACAGGCCGCGTCTGGTATGCCACGCGCGCATTGGCTACCTTGATGATGCGGCTGGATAACGCCGGATCGGACTTGATCGCATGGGCAATCTCCTGGTTCGTCACGTCATCTTTGTGGGTCAACTGAATCACCTGCAAAGCCACGCCTTTAGGAGTGGGCAAATGGCCACTTGCCTTGATTTCTTCAAATTTGGAATTACTGACCATATTCAAATTCTTTCTGTTAATGCACAATTGCAATCAAGATGACATTGTCTACGCACTTTTATCGTTCCCATGCTCTGCGTGAGAACGATCATCAAGGTGACATTTCCAATCAACAATCAGGGCCTACGCCTCCGCAGCACGGGCAGCGCGACACAAAACCTGCTGCCTTTGCCTTCCCCCTCCGACTCCGCCCAGATATGCCCCTTGTGGTGTTCGGCAATCTTGCGGCATAGCGCCAGCCCGATGCCGGTGCCTTCATAGACAGCGCGCGTGTGCAGGCGCTGGAACATCTGGAACAGCCGTTTGATCTGGTCGGGGATGATACCGACGCCATTGTCTGCGACGCTCAAGTGCCATTCATTCTCGACTATCTCGCCGGTGACAGTGATTTCCGGTGTTTGTCCGGCGATGCGGTACTTGGCGGCGTTGCCGATCAGGTTTTGCAGGAGCATCAGCATTTCATCGTGGCTGGCCAAAATACGCGGCCATTCACCGGCGATGCTCAGCTTGGCCTGCGCTTCGGCAATGGCTGGTTGGAGGAATTGCAGCGCCTCATCGAGCACAGCGCGACTCTCGATCCAGTCTAACGGTTTGCCCTTCCTGCCGACCCGCGAGTATTCGAGCAAGTCCACCAGCATCTGGTCGATGCGCTTGGCGCCTTCGATGGCGGAGTCGAAGTAGCCGCGCTTTTCGCTGTCCAGTTTGTCTGCCAAGCCAATCTCAATCAGTTGTAAATAGCTCGAGATCATGCGCAACGGCTGGCGCATGTCGTGGGATACGGCGTAGCTGAATTGCTCCAGGTCAACGTTGGAGCGTTGGAGCTCTTCTTCGTGTTCCTTGCGCTCGGTGATGTCCTGAACGATGGCAATACCCCCCGCAATTTCTCCTCTATCATCTCGTAAAGGCGCACAGGTCATGGCTGTCCATCCTCTGGCATCGCTGAAGGTGGCGCTATAATGACCTTCGTAATAGGCACTCTCTCCTTTCAGGGTTTGTCTCAAGGTTGGCAGGAAAGACTGATCCTTGAGATGTTTCATATCCAGCCCGATGATGCGTTCAATTGAGTTTTGCAGCATCTCGGCGAAGCGATCGTTGCAATAAGTAATGACGAGGCTGGCGTCATAATGAAAAATGCCAACTGGCGAATGATCCAGCAACAAACGGTAGCGCTCCTCATTGGCCCGCACTATTTTCTCGCGCGCGACTGCTTCCAGACGCAGGGTGATGTTCTCGCATATATTCCGGTTAATATGGCGCAGGCTCATGATCATGAATCCGAGATACAGCATTAACGCCATCGCCATTGCCACAGACATGCTGTCTCCGTCAACAAACAGGCGGGCTACGAGCGGCACAATAACGGATACGGAAAATATAATTCCACTGAGTAGATCGGCTGAATATGACACCACGCCGCCCGCCGTCAAACCGGCCACCACAAAGATCAGGAACATCTGATGCTGCGGATGATGGGCGGGGAACAGCAGAAAGCCAGCCGAACCCCACACCACACCAGCCGCCAGGACTCCAAAACGGAATCTCACCAACCGTGCATGAGTAGCCGCACCGCCATCCACTGGAGTACGGTGATAAGCCATAACGAGCGCGGCTCGTGAAAGCATGACCAACACAATCAGGGTAAACCAGCCAATAACCACAGAAAAGTCGATTACATCCCGCTGCATATAAGCAAGAATCGCGGCAAGAAGTGTGCTGGTAGCCAGCGACATATTGCTTGCCGCAATCATCTGGCGCATCTGCACGGATTGTATGGCTGTTTTATTGTCCAATTTATCGCTCACGATTCAGTAGGTTTTCAGCACCTATTCACAAACTTCAGGGGATGAGAAAAAATCTCTTCCATTCTCACCTTCACGGAAATAGCTATATCCACTCACCCAGCACCGGCAACACAACATAGAATTTACTGCCCTGTCCTTCTCCCTCCGATTCCGCCCAGATGCGCCCCTTGTGGTGCTCGGCTATCTTGCGGCACAGCGCCAGACCGATGCCTGTGCCTTCGTAGGCTTCGCGCGATTGCAAGCGCTGGAACACCTGGAACAGCCGCTTGATCTGGTCGGGGATGATGCCGACGCCGTTGTCGGCGACGCACAGACGCCATTCATTCTTGACCACCTCGCTGGCGACGGTGATTTCTGGTGTGCGCCCGGCGATGCGGAACTTGGCGGCGTTGCCGATCAGGTTTTGCAGCAGCCGCAGTATCTCGTCGTGGCTGACCAGAATGCGCGGCCAATCGCCGCTTATATTCAGGTTGGCCTGCGCCTCGATGATGGCGGGCTGAAGAAATTGCAGCGCCTCATCGAGCGCCGCGCGGCTGTCGATCCAGGCTGGCGGTTCACCCATCCTGCCGACGCGCGAGTATTCGAGTAATTCCATCAGCATCTGGTCGATGCGCTTGGCGCCTTCGATGGCGAAGTTGAAGTAGTCGCGCTTCTCGCCGTCAAGCTGGTCGGCCAAGCCCCTCTCGAGTAGTTGCAAATAGCTCGAGATCATGCGCAGCGGCTGGCGCATGTCGTGGGAGACGGCATAGCTGAATTGCTCCAGGTCGGCGTTTGAGCGTTTGAGTTCTTCTTCATATTCCTTGCGCTCGGTAATGTCGATAAACGTGCCTGCAACTAAATTTTTTTGCGGCGAGAACACTGTTCCGAAAAACCATTTACCGAGATTCGATGCATATTCCTCATAACTTAAAGGCTCCCCGGTAAGCACAACCTTGCTGAAGATATCGAGCCATTTTTTATCCAGCCCTGGAATGGTTTCATAGGCTTTTTTACCGATTACATTTTCCCGTGTAGTGTTAAGCAGCCGCTCGAATTCGTGATTGACCTCAAGCGTGATGTAATCCACAGGCTTCCCGTCTTCATCGAAGACTATCTCGTGCAACGCAAAGCCGCTCACCATCCCCTCAAAGAGCGCGCGGAATTTCTGCTCGCTCTCGCGCAGGTTATTCAGCATGATCATGCTGCTCAAGACATCTGCGACACGCTGCCCGATGTCATTAAAAAGCATCAGCTCATCCTCGTCATAAGCGTGAGCCTGTGCGCAATGATGCAGGCCCATTGCCCATGGGCTACCGACCCTGAGGCGTAACGCCATTTGAATCTGGGATCGTATCGAGAACTGCTTGGCCACCGCAGCGGGAATATCACGGGATGCCGCCGGGCCATAAGGCAGAGGCTTGTTGGATGCAAGCACCTCACGGAGCACCTCGGCCACTTCCGGGGTCATCGGAATCACCATACCGCGCGCAAAAGCCCCCGGCCACTCCGGGCGCGTGCGTTCCATCGGCACTGACCAGGAAGGCGCATCGGGGTCGCATGGGTACAAAAACCAGGCACGGTCGGCATTGAATACGATCAGTATTTCGTCGAGCACCTTTTTCAGCAACTCTTCAACGGCAGTGCTTTCAAAACTTATCTGCGTGATGCGTTCCATGATGTCACGATGGTGGAGGCGACGGGAGAGTTGCTGCTCCAACTGTTTGCGCTCGGCAATGTATTTTCTTTCCTTGGCAAGAGCTTCGGTGCGAATGGCAACCTGCTGCCTGAGCGCGCGATTCCAAATGAGAATTACGGCAATTACCACAAAAATGATGAGAAGTGCGCCCCCCGTAACAACCCAAAACCGCCAGTCAGTCAGGATGCTCTGGCTGGATGTATTGATCCAGCGCTTGTGAATCTCCTGTTTTTCTTCTTCCGTGATCGCATCAAGCCCCTTCTTGAGGACGTCGTGCAGCACCGGTTCGCCTATCGGCGAGCCTATCGCAAGCCGGATATCGAAATCCACTTCACCCGACACGCGGAGATTGGTGATGCCCTTTTGCGAGATCAGATAGGACGCCGTCGCAAGATCGATAACAGCAGCATCGGACTGTCCGAAAGAAACGTTTAGCAACGCAGTGAGATCGTCGGGAACCAGGTTGGGCACCAAACCTGGATTTGTATCTTTAAGGTGTTCCGTGACGGCATAACTCTTTACCAGCGAGACCTTCAATCCGGACAAGTCTTTCTCGCGCATCTGGCCTGAATGATCCTTTCTCACGATGATGACATTCTGCACCGAAACAAAAGAATCCGTCATGAAAAGGAATCTGGATCGTTCGGGTGTGTTCGTGACGGCGTTGACGATATGCACTTCCCCGTTGCGAACCTTCTCGAAGATATCATTCAGGGATGTGAAGCGTCTCTGCTTGAAGCGGGTATCAAGCTTCGATTCGATCAGGCGCATGTAATCGTGGGCAAAGCCTGTCGGCTGGCCTGTTGAATCGAGGAACACAAATGGCGCATAACCGGTTTCGACCGCGAGGACGAGGCGTGGCTGGTTCTGTGTGAGCCAGAGACGCTCCTCGGGTGTTAGTATTTCTTTGACACCACTGCTGCCATTAGCAACGGCAGTAAAGAAAATTCCCAGCAGCGCAAAGACCAGCGCATAGCCGCGAATCTTTATGATCTCGCCGGCCTTTTTTGGCGGGTTATCAGGGTGTGCGTTCAATTTATTTATCTACCCATCTGTGTAACACAGGAGCTACGGATTTATGGAGCATCATTCAGCAAAACCCCATGAATAAAAATTAAAGTTAAAAATAATAGCCAACGTTTATGTTGATGCGTTTGCCCATATTGTTGGTTGCAGCACCCGAACCCAGGCCGTTATAGCCTACGGGAGACATAAACGTCGAGTTCTTGCCATGCATGTAATCGACATAGCCCCGCCACTTTCCGGCATCAGCCGAAACGCCAGCAACATTTTGGGATGAATCAACAAAACCGGCAGCACTTTTGCTCAGCACGCTATAGTCGTTGTATGCAGTGAAACCGCTGAAAGGCCCGATACTGCCATCAAGCGCGTAACTGACATTGGCAATATAAATGTTTCCCTTGGTGGCGAGTTTGTTCGAGTAACCGTAGGAGCCAATCGATAACGTAGTGGGTGAACCATTGAGCCGATAGTCATATTGCATGGCCTGCAACCTGACCCCCAGTTTGCCGAATGATCCGGCATAGTGAACCGCCATGGCGTCCCTGTTACCAGCCTGATTGATTGTGCTATCGATTCTGCCATTGAGGTAGGAAAGCCCGATCTCCGATTTTTCATCTTGTCCATGCTGAATTCCATAAGCAACGCGAGCGACAACAGTGTTGCTCTCCAGGTTGCCATTAACTGCGTGGTAGCTATATCGCGCCGATTCTTTTTCCAGAAAGTTGCCGCCCGATGCCGACGCCCAGCCGTATCCGCCATCACTCGGGTAAATAGCCAGCTGTGTCTCCAGCTCGCCATCCCTGCGCGAATATTTGATACCGAAGCTTTGCGTATCTTCATACCCGGCCCAATACGCCATCGATTCGGAGAGATTGTTTCCGGCATAAGGATAAAGGCCAAACGGTTGTGAACTGAGCCCCGCATTCAACTCGCTCTGGTCATTAAAGCGATATCCCACCCAAAGATGCTGCAGAAACACCATCTCGCCCGAATCCGTACCGCCCGTTTGCCGGTGAGAGTACCTGTAATAACGTATCTGTCCCGATCCGATTACCGATCCATCGTCGTAAGCAAGCTTGCCAAAAAGCGTATCGAACTCAAGCACACCCTTGCGGCTGGAGACGTAGTCCAAATATTGATAATTTCCCCGGATTACGCCATTAAAGCGCCAAGGTGATTTCTCTTCCTCCTGAGCAAATGCAGAGGAGCCAGCCATTCCTGCGACAAGAATACTCACTACGACAGCCCCGGATGCTGCGTGTAACGTGCCTTGCTTATTTTGCTTCTCGCTCATGATGTCTTCTTCACGGATACGAAAAGACAACCTCCCCCTTTTTGGTTTCGGCTCGTTCATGTGGTTACTCCAGGTGTGGATAGGGCCTTCTCATTTAGCATGGGCAGCACGACACAGAACCTGCTGCCTTTGCCTTCTCCCTCCGATTCCGCCCATATTCGCCCTTTGTGATGTTCGGTAATCTTGCGGCACAGCGCCAGCCCGATGCCGGTGCCTTCGTAGGCCTCGCGCGACTGCAAGCGCTGGAACACCTGGAACAGCCGCTTGATCTGGTCGGGAATGATGCCGACGCCGTTGTCGGCGACGCACAGACGCCATTCGTTCCTGGCCGCTTCACTGGTGACGGTAATTTCCGGTATGCGCCCGGCGATGCGGTACTTGACGGCATTGCCGATCAGGTTTTGCAGCAGCCTCAATATTTCATCGTGGCTGACCAGGATGCGCGGCCATTCGCCGACGATGTTCAGTTTGGCCTGCGCTTCGGTGATGACGGGCTGGAGAAATTGCAACGCCTCGTCGAGCACGGCATGGCTGTCGATAATTGTTGGCTGCTCGCCCATCCTGCCCACCCGCGAGTATTCGAGCAAGGCCACCAGCATCTGGTCGATGCGCTTGGCGCCTTCGATGGCGAAGTTGAAGTAGTCGCGCTTTTCGTTGTCCAGTTGTCCGGCCAGGTTCCTCTCGAGCAGTTGCAGGTAGCTCGAGATCATGCGCAACGGCTGGCGCATGTCGTGGGACACGGCGTAGCTGAATTGCTCCAGGTCGGCGTTGGAGCGCTTGAGTTCTTCTTCGTATTCCTTGCGCTCGGTGATATCCTGCACCGTTCCCAGCATCTTGATGGGGCGTCCATCCTCGCTGCGTGATACCTCGGCCTGCTCATGCACGTAACGCACCGAACCATCCGGCAGCACGATGCGATGATCAATACTATAGTGCTGCATCTGCTCCAGCGCCGCACGGATACTGGTATCGACAAGCTGCCGGTCTTCTGGGTGTACGGTTTGCAGGAAGGCTTCGTAGTTGTTCCCAAACTGCTGTGGCGCGAGGCCGAAAATACGGTAAATTTCATCGGACCAAATCAGCTTATTGTCCGCAATGTTCCATTCCCAGTTGCCGAGATGGGCAATACGCTGCGCTTCGGTCAACCTGGCGGTGCGGTGCGCGACCTCTTCCTCCAGGTGCTCCCGGTGTTCCACCAATAAGGCATCGCGCAACTGGATGTATCCCAGCATGGCATTGAAGGTGTCGGCCAGCGCGCCAACTTCGTCCTTTCCATGGGGTGCCACCCGCGCCGTGAAATTCTGTTCCGTTATGACGTTTTGCATCGCCTCAGCCATTATTATGATAGGCGTGACGATGATTTTCTGAAGCCTGGCAAACAGAATCGCGGCCAGCAGAAACACGCAGAATGCCGACAGAAAAATCAGCACAATACTGCGTATAACCCCCGTATATAAGCCGCGCAGATCAGACTCCAGGGTGATGCTGCCCAGCAATTCATTTTTCAAGTGGATCGCGCTTGAAACGGTCAGGCTATCAAAGGTAAACCGTTGCTCCCCAATTTTGGTGTATGGCAAGGGTTGTGGCGGATGGGTGGTGGCATGGAAGACCGCGAACTCTTTTCCTTTTTTGTCGTAAATAACGGCATGGACGATATCCGGTTTGGCGGACAGGGCGGACAGCATCTCGACAGCAGCCTTACGGTCGTCGAACACCATGGCTGGTGCGGCATTGGTGCTGATCACCCTGGCATAAGTCGTCAGTTCGAGCACCGTCCGGTTGCGCCATTCGACAATGTCTCTCACCGTCAAGATCAGACTGACGGACAGCAACGCGAAACCAAAAGTCAGCAAGCCAATCATCAGCAGTTTGCGCTTGATGGGCGCATCCCGGAACCATTCAATCTGCCACCATTTCATCTGCATCATGGCGCTTCCTCCTGGATGATGCGCGCCAGTTTCAGCAGTTGCGAACTGATCTTGAGCCCGGCGCGCCGGGATGATTCCAGATTAATTTCAAAACGGATTTTTCCGTTTTCCAGGAAGAAATTGACTATCGCGCCGCGCTGGGCGAATCCTTCCGTGTCACCTATGGTCAACACGCCGTTACCGCGTGAAATTGCAGTGATACGCTCGATATGTTTTTCCGCCGGGGCGGCGATGAACAGCAGGTTGCATTCGCGGGTGTCTGCGTTTGTATCGAGCAGCGACACTTCCATTCTGCGTTCATTAACCGGTTTATCCCGGATAGTCTCCAGCGCCGGACCGAACGGATTGCCACCAAGCACGCACAGGCGCAGAGACGTGCCGGAAGACGGCCATTCGACGAACTTGGCAATCTGGTAAATGAACGCGGCTTTGAGCTCATATTCGGACGTGGCGGCGCGTGCCGGTGTCAGCGTGAGCAACAGCATCACGCCGCAGATAAGGCGAACCATTGCGAGAAATGAGATTTCCCCCTTTACCAAGGATGAGATTCCCCCCTTTGCCTGCGGAAGGGTCGTTGCGCAGCAACGGGGAACCCACCGGCGTACTCCTTGCGGGTGAAAAGGGGGGTCAGGGGGGATTTCTGCCACCGGCAAATCCCCCTCAATCCCCCTTTTGCAAATGGGGAAGACGCCACGAAGCCTCACCCTCAAAATCGCCATGTCGCACCTCCGAAGATGCTGCGCGGAACTTCACTGGCTCGCGGCCCTGAAGGGTTGATAAATTCTGGATGGCCGGGATCGAGCAGGTTGCGCCCGGTCAGGCTGAGTTCCAGGTTACGCTGGATGCGCCAGCCGATGCGCGCATCCAGACGGGTATAGGCGGGTACGTTCAGGCTGGGCAGGCTGTCCACATAGTAGAGCGAGGTGCTCAGATCGACGCTATCCGCCGGAGAGTGGCGTATGTGGAACTGGAACTGGTTCTGCGGCGATCGCCCCACTTCGGACTCAATCGATGATGTGCTGCCCGCATCGCGGTGGATATTCATTTTCAACCATGACCAAGCGGCCTTGAATTGCCACAGGTCGGTCGGTCGCCAACTGCTACTCCATTCCAGGCCGTTGGTTGTCGCATTTGCCTTGTTGTAAAACACCAGCGGGGTAACCGTGTGTCCGGCTTCGGTGAAATTCGCCTCGCTCTCGAGGGTCATCACATGACGAAACTCGTTGTGAAAAGCGGCGATATCCATCTGCACCTGCTCGGTAAGCTGGCTACGGTAACCTGTCTCGTAGGCAAGCGCCTGCTCGGACTGGATTGCCGGATTGCCTATTAGCCGCATTACGGAGATCGTTGCGCCCGGTGTGACTGAGGCTACGATGTTGCTATCCGCGTCGGTGCGGGACGGCGTATGCACGGCGCGGGATACCGCCGCCCAGGCAGTTTGCCGCTCGTCGATTTTCCAGCGCAGGCGCAGGTTGGGCTGATACTCAAATCCGGTGTAGTCGTTGTGCTCGAACTTGGAACCCGCGATCAAATGCAGGCTGTCCTTGTTCAGCGCGATTTCATCCTGAAAAAAAACGCTGGCAACACTGTCCGTGCGGCTCGCCGGCATATATGACACCCCGAAAGTATTGCCCATGCTGTCGCCGGTTTGCCGATAACCCGCACCCCACACAATGTCGTGCCGGTCGCCCAACAGGAAACGGCGCTGGAAATCCAGGTCGTAAGTAGCGCGCCGCTCGCCGAGATTGAAGTAGCGCCGCTCATAAATATCGTAGTAGAACTGCAATGCCCACTCATCGGTAACCGATAGCGCGCTTTTCCAGCGTGCCAGCAAGTTGCTGCCTGTCAGGTCGATGGTGTAACCGGTCGGTGTTCTGTAAGGCGGCGAAAGTGAAAATGCCGTGCTGAGGTGGTCGGAACCGCCGGTATAGGTATCGCCCTGCACAGTCAGCGAGTTACCGTCGGACATATCCCAGTCCGCCCGAAAACCGGCGCTGAGCAAGCCGTGCCGGTCATGCGCCCCGGCGCCGGAAACCTGCTTGAAATTGCTCTGGGCCGCATCCTTGGCATAGACGCGGAAATGGCCGGTTTCACCGAGCTTGCCGCCGAAGCGCGCCGCTCCTTGACGTTCGTGGTTTCCGGCTCCGCCGCTCAGCATGCCGCCCTGGGTTGCCGACGCGGGCAGGGTGATGATGTTGATGATGCCGGTAACCGCATTCGCGCCCCACAGCGCGCCGCCGGTACCGCGTATCACCTCGATGCGCTCCACATCTTCCAGCACCACGTCCTGGGCATCCCAATACACGCCGGTGAAAGTCGGTGCCTGCAATACGCGCCCGTCCAGCATCACCAGCAAATTGTCGCTATTCTTGGCATTGAAACCGCGGCTGCTGATGGCCCAACTGCCGCCGTCGATTCGCGCCACCTGCATACCCGGCACCATGCGCAGCAGTTCCGGCAGGCTGGTCATGCCGGAACTGCGGATATCCTGCCGGGTAATCACATGAATGGCTGCGTCAGTGTCTTCCAGCTTCTGCGGCTTGCGTGCCGCAGAACTGACCTCCACGCTCAAGTTCATCAACTGTTCCAGCGAATAATCGGCGAGCGAAGTACCTTCATCCGCTCTCGCAGCAGAGGGAGCGACAAACCCACAGACCAGATTGGACAACAAGGTGGCAAGCAGGAGCGGACGCAACGGATTTCTGCGGGCTGTAGCATTCATAATCTGGTTTCTCCTATTGCTGATATTGTCTTCTCCAGCGGAACAAGCAACACGACGCAAAACCTGCTGCCCTTGCCTTCTCCCTCCGACTCCGCCCAGATGCGCCCCTTGTGGTGTTCGGCTATCTTGCGGCACAGCGCCAGACCGATGCCGGTGCCTTCGTAAGCCTCGCGCGACTGCAAGCGCTGGAACACCTGGAACAGCCGCTTGATCTGGTCGGGGATGATGCCGACGCCGTTGTCGGCGACGCACAGACGCCATTCGTTCTTGCTCGTCTCGCTGGTGACGGTGATTTCCGGTATGCGCCCGGCGATGCGGTACTTGACGGCATTGCCGATCAGGTTTTGCAGCAGCCTCAATATTTCATCGTGGCTGACCAGGATGCGCGGCCATTCGCCGACGATGTTCAGTTTGGCCTGCGCTTCGGTGATGACGGGCTGGAGAAATTGCAACGCCTCGTCGAGCACGGCATGGCTGTCGATAATTGTTGGCTGCTCGCCCATCCTGCCCACCCGCGAGTATTCGAGCAAGGCCACCAGCATCTGGTCGATGCGCTTGGCGCCTTCGATGGCGAAGTTGAAGTAGTCGCGCTTTTCGTTGTCCAGTTGTCCGGCCAGGCTCCTTTCGAGCAATTGCAAATAGCTCGATATCATGCGCAGCGGCTGGCGCATGTCGTGGGACACGGCATAGCTGAATTGTTCCAGTTCGGCGTTGGAACGTTTGAGCTCTTCCTCGGCCTGCTTGCGCTCGGTGATGTCGCGCAGGAAAGAAAATACAATATTTGATTCCGGCATGAAGGCATTGGATGTTTCAAAGTGGACGATGTGCCCATCCTTATGGCGGTGCTGTGTTTCAAAATGGGAAGAAGAATCCTGCTTGATGATTTTCTCCATCCGTACCTTGACCAGTTCCGGCGTATTCAACAGCACCGATAATTGGGAAATGTGCATGCCGATCAGTTCTTCGCACGTATAACCCATCATGTCGGCATAGGCCTGGTTCACTTCGAGCAGATAGCCGGAGGTGTCGTACATCCAGAAGCCGTCCTTGGCGGTATCGATCACCGTTTTATGCCGTTTTAATGCTGTCTCGGCCTGCTTGCGTTCGGTGATGTCCTCAGAAATACCCAGCAGGTACTGGGGCTGGCCCTGCTCATCCCTGAGTGCCAGTTTTCTTGTATGCAGGATGCGGGTTCCGCGCGGAGTCTCGATCGGTTCTTCCGCTATGTCCACTATGCCGTCCTGTTCCAGCGTCGCACGGTCCTTGCCGGTAAAGAAATCCGCCTGTTCTTTCGGGAAAAAGTCGTAATCGTTGCGCTCCAGAAGCTCATCGCGGCTATGCCCTACCAGCGCTTCACCAGCACGGTTGAATAATGCAAAACGAAGATCCGAAGCGCGCTTGAGGAAAATCATATTCGGGATGTTCTCGACGATACTATCGAGAAGCTGGGTTTTCTCCCGCAGTTCTTTTTCCGCATGTTTGCGTTCGGTGATGTCGCGCATGACGGCAAGCACATGCGCCCCCCGATCATCTTCGGCAACAGTCACCGTATAAATCTGGACAACCCGGCGCTCGCCATTTCTGCGGGTGATAGTCCATTCCTCGCCGCGTAAGTGTTCTCCCTGGCGCATGCGTTCCATGCGCTGCCGCGCCTGTTCTTGCACTTCTGAATCGATATAGACGGTCTGGTACCAGCCGAGACGGTTGATTTCCTCCAAGCGATAACCGGTCAGGTTCTCCATGCTCGGATTCCAGACTGTGAAGCGGGTATAAGGCGGCTCGGCGATGCCGTGGCAAACTGATAGCGCATCCATCTCGGCGTTAATGACCGCTTCGGTGAATGCCAGTTGATTCGCCATCTTCCTCTGCATGGCCCTGCGCCCGGTAATGTCCTGTATCAGCGTGATCCATGCGGGAGTTGCGCCGTATTCCATCGGCATGGCGTTGATTGCGACGTCGATCAGCGCACCGTCCTTTTTTTTGTGGCGGGCTTCGGTCAGGATTTTGCCGCCCGGCGAGCTGGAAATTGCGCGTTCAAGTTCCGGAACACCGTCTACAGAGCGAAGGTCGTATAGCGTCATCCGGCTGAATTCCTCGCGCGTAAACCCGTAGTGTTCGACCGCGCGTTCGTTCACCTCAAGAAATCTCAGGCTGTCCCCCGCAAAAACCCACATCGGCATCGGATTGTTATTGAACAGGAAGCGATAGCGCCGTTCGCTCTCTTCCAACTGCTGCTTCTGCTGTAGCGTGATGCGGCGCTCAACATTCAACTTCCGGTTGATTATCAGCACCCGCAAAACCAGCAACAAGATCAATCCGCCAGCAATCAGGATGATAATTATCCACCAGCGATATTGGCGCCACACGTCGTGCAAAGTAAAGTCAGGCACCGCATCAAAGGGCGGCATACGAAGGTCTCGCAACATGTCTGACACCGGGGTGTAATCGGCAGGAATGGCAAAGCCGTGGATGCCCATGGCTTTTATCGCAGCGCGGTTTTCCTCCAGCAAGAAAAGTGCGGCGGCGACATGCCGGGAGAGGTTCTCGTCGATATGCGGCAACGCGGCGAATGGCCAATTCGGATAGAGATGGGTGGAAACCTGCACCGGAAAATCCGGCAGGGACTGGCGGTTGATAATCTTGATTTGCGCCATGTCCAGCTTGCCTTCGCGCGCCATCTCCTCCAGCGCGCCAGAGCGCGCAAAGCCCGCGTCGGCGCGTCCGGCCAGCACCGCCTCGGCCACATTGTCGAGCGGCATCCCGGTGAACAGCATTTTCGCGTCTTGCGGCAGGTGGATGCCCGCCTGCTTCAATTCGTACGCCTGCGCCTGATAGCCGTATATTGCTTCGGTGCTGGTGGCGGCTATGGACTTGCCTTCCAGATCCGCCAGCGACCGTATCGCCGCATTATCCGCACGGCTGAAAATGGCGCCTCCCATCACGGCAATGGTTTTGCCCTGCATCTCTTCAGACAGTGTGGCGAGGGGCGCCGACAGTCCGCTGCGCTTGGTCAGCAGGACATAGTGCCCCGAGTTGGTGAGCACAAAATCCAGCTGGCGGGTGGCGACAGCCATATCCAGTTCCGGATAGTCGAATACCTCGATGACAAAATCGCGCTCCGGTATCGCCTGCTTGAGCGCGGTTGCCAAGGGTTGCCATTGCGCCAGCGTTTGCGGCTTGGGGCGAAAGGCGAGCACGCCAATCTTCACCGGTTCGGCAGCGTAAGCAGAAGTGAGCTGCATTACCAGCAAACCAATTAGCGACAGCAATACGCTGGCAATCCGGTTAAACATTTCCTGGCTGGTTGATTTGAGGACGTTCATGATCAATTTAATAAGTAATCAGCAGGCAAGAAATCGGCGCGTATCAGCTCGATGAACGTATCGTCGCGCGGTAAAAGTTTTTCCTTTACCATAAAAACAGATACCTTGCGCGCGATGTCCAGTAATTGCGGCGGTGAGCCTGTCAACAAGCGACGGTTGTTGGTGGCGTCCGGCAGCAATAGCCCCTTGAAAGTTGGCAACACATCGTCCACAGGCAAGCCCAGATGGGTTGCCATGCGGTAGGCGGCATCATGCGGGTTCCGTCTCAGGTAATCTAGCGCCTGTAAGTGGGCGGAAATCAGGTGGCGAATAGCGGCCGCATGGCTGTGGTCGAGCGCATCGCTGCGTATTGCCAGCACATCAATAATGGTGTTGGGAACTTGCCGGCTATCGAACAGCTTATTCGCCCCCTGCGCCAGCAACTGGCTGGCTACCGGTTCGTAGGTAACGATGGCATCCACTTGGTTGCGTTCCCAGGCATCGCGATGATTGTTAATGGTAAGTGGCACCAGTTCGACATCGTCTTTGGTCAGCCCTGCAGCCCACAACACATTTGTCAGCATTAAACTACCCACGGCGCCTTGTTCAAACCCGATGCGCCGCCCTTTGAGATCGGAAAGTTGTTTGATGCCGGGGCGAACAACCAGCATGTCGGCGCCGGCCGAGACGTCAAAGATCATGACCGCCGATAGCGGTATGCCTTTGGCGCGCGCTTTCAACATCTCATCCAATGTCAGTGCAGCGCCATCCACCTTGCCTTCGACCAATGCTTGTAAGGAATCCGTGGCAGAAGCCATTTCGACCAGATGCACCCGCCTGACATCCAGCCAACCTTCGTTGCGCGCCAGGCGCATTGGCTCGTAGCCCACCCAAATGACCGAGGCGATGGAGATGGGTTTGTCAGCCAGCCACCCGCAACCGGAAAGCATGAGTACAAATCCAATGGCCAGCACCAGCCACGATAGCGGCTTGCCGAGGCCTCGACATGGCATCAGGTAGCGCATCATATTTTCTCCCGCGACACAGGCAGCGCAACATAGAACTTACTGCCCTTGCCTTCGCCTGCCGATTCCGCCCAGATGCGTCCCTTGTGGTGTTCGGCGATCTTGCGGCACAGCGCCAAGCCGATGCCGGTGCCCTCGTAGGCTTCGCGCGATTGCAAGCGCTGGAACACCTGGAACAGCCGCTTGATCTGGTCGGGGATGATGCCGACGCCGTTGTCGGCGACGCACAAGCGCCATTCATTTTTGACCATCCCGCTGGTCACGGTGATTTCCGGTATCCGCCCGGCGACGCGGTACTTGGCGGCATTGCCAATGAGGTTCTGGATGAGCCTCAGTATCTCATCATGGCTTGCAAAAATACGCGTCCAGTCGCCGCTGATACTCAATTTAGCCTGTGCTTCGTCCAGTGCTGGCTGGATGAATTGCAGTGCCTCATCGAGCACTGCGCGGCTCTCGATCCATACCGTAGGCTCGCCCGTCCTGCCTACCCGCGAGTATTCGAGCAAGGCCACCAGCATCTGGTCGATGCGCTTGGCGCCGTCGATGGCGAAGTTGAAGTAATCGCGCTTTTCGCTGTCCAGTTGTCCGGCCAGGCTTCTTTCGAGCAGTTGCAGGTAGCTCGAGATCATGCGCAGCGGCTGGCGCATGTCGTGGGATACGGCGTAGCTGAATTGTTCCAGTTCGGTGTTGGAGCGCTTGAGCTCTTCTTCGAATTCCTTGCGTTCGGTGATGTCAACACAAGAGCCAATATAGCCAAGGAAGATGCCATGATTGTCATGACGCGGCACGCCATGATCCACCACCCAGCGATATTCCCCATCATGGCGACGCAGCCGATATTCCATACTGAATTCCTGGCGGGCATCGAAGGCGGAAACGTAGGTATCCAGGCAACGCTTGAAATCTTCCTGATGCACTCCTTCTGCCCAGCCGTTGCCCATTTCCTGTTCCGGCGTCCGTCCGGTGAAATCCAGCCAGCCTTTGTTGAAATAGTTGCACAGCTTGTCCGTCCCGGACATCCAGATCAATACTGGCGCGCTGTCCGACATCATGCGGAAACGGCTTTCACTCTCAAACAATATCTGCTCGGCCCGCCTGCGTTCGGCAATTTCTTGCAGCAACCTGTGGTTGGCTTCCTTCAATGTGGCGTTCGCGGAAACGACCTCCTGTGTCCGCTCTTCGATCCGCCCCTCCAATTGCCTGTTCATGACATTCAACTGTTCGGCCAGCGCCTGCGCATCACCCAGAGAGGTCTTCAGCGTATGCAAGAGAAGCAGATAATCCGGCACTGAATCGTGAATGGCAAAATCGTTGAGGGTCAGGCCCAGCGCACCAATATCGGAACTGTCTGTGAGCCACGGCGCGCCGATAAAAACAATAGCATCGGCATGCGGCAGATACAGCATCTGCCCCTTGAGTAACAGCTTGTCTAATGACCTGGCTTCAAGCAGGAATAGCTGGTCACTATGCTCGCATATCTCCCTATACCCAACTAAATTGGCCGGGCGCTTGATTCTGAACAAGCTGTCAAGCTTCTTGCCGCCAGCAAAATCCGGCAGCAGGCGCTGGATGGCGGGACCGGCACGAATGACTCTGGTATCGCTGTCGATAACGAAATGAAAAGGGAAGACGGAGTCCAACTCACGCGGCCCCAAGCCGAACCCGGACGACAAGATCACCTCAGGCTTTTCTGAAGTGGACGATAAATTCGTCATGATCGTCGCCCCCGGCCCGGCTCTTGTCCAGCACAGCATCGACTTCCAGGGAGAAATGCTTTCCCACGCTCACCAACAACCCGTCAACCAGAGGGGTTAGCCCGGCACGTTCCGAGTAATAGTGAAGCCGCAAAGAGCTATCGGTAACCTCCGTACACTTGAAAGAGGGTGGCCGAAAGCCGGTAAAAATCAAGCCGACTCGCGTGTGCATATTGTCAAGGTTCTTGAGGAAATCAACAAAGTTGTCGCCCGCAAAATCGAGTATTTCCTTGTATCCCACTTTGGCAACCTGAAACCAGTGTTCCCCAAAACTGCGTATGAGCTGATCCGCAGGTACGCCGAGTACGCTGCTGGCGCCAGCGACGAGCTTGTACGTCATTTCATCCGGGTAGCACTCCATAGCGATAAAGAACAGGGGTTCAATCTCCGACTCTTTCCTGATCTCTTCCCATTTCGCATTCCCATAGCGGTCAATGATCATCTCTTGCAAGGTTTTGTTCACTAGTCCATACATGGTAACGTCCTCCTATGTCCGAAAGTTGTAATCATAAAAACCACCTCACTGATGCATGAGGCAGATTCAAGTTCGAAGTGCAACAGCCAACGTGAAATTAAAAATTGTGTAATCATGGAGCCAGATTAGACGGCAATGATGAGCTATATACATACTCGTTGACTTCTTCATATCCTGCTTCAACAACAAACTCGCCCTCCGGCATAGTAAATGGCAGCATGATGATGGGCGCATTTGTCTTATGGGCGATCAGATAGTCACACCCGAATATTATTGTTGGCAGTGATAATTGGAATGAATAGCCCCGGTTTTCCAAATCCCTTTTTGCGCCACCGAGAACCATATTGGCCAGCTCCCCCACCAGGTCAATAACAATTCCGTCAATCGTGGTAATTTCGCTAGGCAACATTTTTTTTGCAATATGCAATATGGCGGCTTCCGAAAAAGTTAAGGCGATAGAAGCATTTCCTCTTCTTCCCACCATGCTTATTACGCCGGTAATATTTTTCCCATGCACGACATCGTGCTTACCTTTTCTTTTAGGAGAGCCCACTTCCGGCTCAATATGCGCCATAGTAGATAACACATCCAGTATTGACCCCAGAACCGGGTTGATGAAATTAACATTCACGCTTCAAATATCCATTGTTTGTTGATAGAACATACGCCTTTGGCAACATGACAAAAGGCTGAATTGCAGTGTTCATGCGCCAAGGTATAAAGGCAAATCCGATACGTAAAAACCCGTGCATACCTTAAATGTGGTGATAGCGATGGGCAAGCGTTTAAAATCGTGATTGAATGGGTAAGTAAATGGTTATTGAAATAACCATTGAAGGGATTGGTCCGGTGCTGTTTTGAATCAACCGGACAGTGACGTTAGATGGCTGCGGAGATTAACCGCTTTGCTGTTCAATCCGAGTTTTTTACGAATATGTTTCCGATGAACACTGATGGTTTCCGGCGAGAGAGACAAGGCCGTGGCGATGTCCTTGGTCGACAGGCCTTGTTTGATCATGGATGCCACTTGTATTTCGACCGGCGTCAACTGCCATGAAAGCAACGTGTAGGCACTCGTGTTACCGTATGAAGAGGCTAATTGCTGCAGGTTGTTATCGAGAACACTCAGCAAGCGGATTTGCTTGCGATCCCGGACGCTTTTTTTAAGCTTCAGCAGGAATGGCGCGACCTCCTGGCTCATTTCGCGCACCAGCGCATTTTGGGTAGCGGACTTATCCGTGTCCCGGTTCTTGAGTAAAACTTTTAGCGTCGTATTGACGTCTTCAAACTCATCCCTGAGCTCTTTCAGTTGGGATGTCATTTTTACAACTTGCTCTTTCAGATGATTGCGGGAATCAAGCAATATTTTTTCACTTTCCTTGAGCCGCAACTCCAGAGCATGACGCACCAGGGCATGACGCACCGCACGACCCAACGCATCGTGATCGAATTGTCCCTTGACCAGATAATCCTGGGTGCCGGCTTGTAAAGCGGCATCGGCGAGAGCATTGTCGTCGTGACCCGTCAACACCACGATGGGCACGCCGGGCAATGCTGCACGCATCGCCTGCACAGTGTCTAGCCCCGCAGAATCAGGGAGCGACAAGTCGAGCAGCACGACATCAGGCTTGTTGTTCCTGGCTGCGATTATGCCGTCAGCCAGCGTTTTCGCCCAGATCACCGGCTCTTTGCCGCCACCCTGCACAAGGCCTGACAACTGCACATGCACCCGAATCAACCCGAAATCACCGGCATCGTCCTCTATCACCAGAACCGAAAGCGCTCGTGGGAAATTTTCACTCATGTATTTTTCCCGTCAACGAGGCCGGCATCCGTTTTTTCGTCTTCGATCAACAGAATAACAAAAGGCTGAGTTGCAGTGTTCATATGATTTTTCCTCTTGCGGTTATTGTATCTTCCCGCAACACAGGTAATATGGCACGGAACTCGCTGCCCCGCCCTTCCCCCGCCGATTCTGCCCAGATGCGCCCCTTGTGATGCTCGGCAATCTTGCGGCACAGCGCGAGACCGATGCCGGTGCCTTCGTAGGCTTCGCGCGATTGCAGTCGCTGGAACACCTTGAACAATCGTTTGATCTGGTCGGGGATAATGCCGACACCGTTGTCGGCAACACACAGATGCCATTCATTCCTGACTATCTTGCTGGTGACGGTGATTTCCGGTATCCGCGCGGCAACGCGGTATTTGATGGCATTGCCGATCAGGTTTTGGAGGAGCCTGGTTATGTCGTCGTGACGGGCAAAAATGCGCGGCCAGTCGCCGCTGATATTCAGCCTGGCCCGTGCTTCGGCGATGGCTGGCTGGAGGAATTGCAGCGCCTCGTCGAGTGCTGCGCGGCTCTCGGCCCAAGCTGGTGGTTCGCCCATCCTGCCCACCCGCGAGTATTCGAGCAAGGCCACCAGCATCTGGTCGATGCGCTTGGCGCCTTCGATGGCGAACTCGAAGTAGCCGCGCTTCTCGCCGTCGAGCCGATCGGACATGCTTATCTCGATCAGTTGCAAGTAGCTTGAAATCATGCGCAACGGCTGGCGCATATCGTGAGAAACGGCGTAGCTGAATTGTTCCAGCTCTGTGTTGGAGCGCTTGAGCTCTTCTTCCGCCTGCTTGCGCTCGGTGATGTCCTGTATCTGCGCAATAAAATACAGCAGGTTTCCCTGCGCGTCCCGGACCGTCGATCCGGTGAGCAAAGCCCAGATAATATGACCGTCCTTGTGGAAGTAGCGCTTCTCCATCTGGTAGCTGGCTCGCTCGCCAGCCATCAGTTGCCTGGCGTAGTTCAGGTCTGCATCAAGGTCGTCGGGGTGAGTAATTTCCTGGAAGGTTTTTTGTGTCAACTCATCGCGAGGATAGCCGACGAGCTGGCACAACGCCGGGTTGGCATCAACGAAGCATCCCTCGATAGACACCAGGGCCATGCCGATGGCCGCAGCTTCGAACGACGAGCGGAATCGCGCCTCAGCCTCGCGCAACGCCTGCTCGCTCTGTTTGCGCACCGCGATCTCCGCCGTCAACTGGGCGGTTCGTTCCTCCACCCGCCGCTCCAATTCCATCTGCGAGACACGCAATTCGCGCTCGGTGTTGCATAACTTCTCATAGCTGCGGGCATTATGCAGGTCATAGCTGCGGGCATTATGCAGGGCAAGCCGCAATATGGGCATCAGCAAGTGCGCAATATCCAGATAATTGCGTTGATGTTCCGGCAGGAACGCACCCTCGACCACCACGACCCCCAACGCCTGCGCGTCCTCCTGACGTATCTGGAAATAGAAACCTCTTGGCGCTTCGATCTCGCCCCAGGGAGTCGGGCAATACAGGAATACGCGGAGCTGGTCTTCGCTGAGTTCATTTTTCCTGTCGCTATCGGCGGGCTGCGAGAAATGTTGCACCGCTCCTTCTACGGTGCCGGCATCGCCATCTTTGCTCCCGTCCTGAACCAGCAGAAGATGCACCGCACGCGGTGCGCAGAGCATGTAGAATAATTCCAGAATGGCAGTGACGATAGTTTGCTCCCCTTGGTGGGGGATCAAGCGGCTGATCAGATCGTAGGCCATGGTGTAATCGGCCAAGCGGTGCTGGAGCGAGGCAATCTGCCCGGTGGAACGGGTGCCAATAGCGTCAGCCTTCCATTGCGCGAGGGCGGCGCGCAAATTGGCGCGAAGCAGATGTGGTTCCGCTGACAGTAACTCCATCTTCCCGCCAGTGGCGGACAGGAAGGCCGCCTGCTCTGCAGCAGTGAGTGGAGCTGCTCCGGTATCCACCACCACCCATGCGCGGACAGACTCGGCAAAATACGCGTGGAGATTTTCCGGTTGTTCGTTCAGGCATTGCAGCGTTTCCGGGTACGCGCGCACCATGGCGGGCGTCAGCAGGTGCGCGCCTTCGCCCAGAAGTGCATCCACCTTGTCGGGACCGAGCAGGAATTCAAAGCAGGAGTGGGGTGTATCTGGGCAAGCTGTCCGACCTGAGCAGATGCCCATCAAGCACAGCGTCTGCGTCTCGCTTTGTGCGGGCAGCGTCTCCGCGGTGGCAAGACGACGGCGACGCTCGTCGCAGGCACCCTGTATCGGCTCGATCTCGATGTCGCCGCGTTTCTCAGCCGCCAGCGCCGCCCGAAATTCATCCTCGAAGAAGGCGCATACTTCCAACTTTAAGCGGGGGTTCAGCGCTGCTCTCATCATCCCAAGCCGGGCGAGCCGGAACCAAATGTAGCCCGGATGCAGCGAAGCATAATCCGGGGCAGTGTGCACGCCAGAGCGCGCCCCGGATTCCATTGCATTCCATCCAGGCTACGCTCACTTACCCCATTTCGTGCCTTTCGTGGACAAACTGTTTTTTCTGGGTTCATTGCTGCTCCCGCCATGCGTCCACCCATGTCAGAGGATAACGGCCCCACCGCTCAACGCTCTCGGAAATCCATATAAGAACACGCTCCGGCACATCGAAGGGTATCTCGCCGTGGTGATCGGTGAGAATGAATCCGCCGCCTACCCCGGCGGCGGCGATGGCATTCTTCACTTGAAGCTCCGTTATTTCTGCATCCCAATGCCGCATGGCGAGGCCATTCAGGTTGCCAAAAATGGGGAGCCGATTTCCCACGGCGGCCTTGACTGCGGCGAGATCATCATCACCGCTCACCACCACGCCCCCGGTTCCGGTTTCGGCGACGTCGGGCAATATGGCGAACGAGCGGCCACTGGCGAAATGGGTGACAGCAGGCCCCTTGATCCGCGCCATAACACGCTTGGCAATGGGGGCGTTTAGCCGACGGTAATGCGCCGGTTCGATGACCGTACACGACCCTACCGGATCGTAATAGACCAGCGCGTCGGCACCCGCCGCCAGTTGGGCGTTGGCCCATGAGACGCAAAATTCTTCGTTGATCTCGAACAGCGGCGTCAGCGAATCCGGCTGTTCCATCAGCAACCTGAGATATTCGGGAAATCCCAGCTGCATGACCGGGAGCGAGGTCGGCGACATCACTACGCCTATCACCGGTGCGTTTCCGTTCGCCGCGCGACGCAATTGTGCCTGGAATTCCAGCGTCCGGCACAGCACGGGGCAATCTTCGATCTGCGGCGCGGCAAGCCGCGCAAAATCGTCCGGTGTATGCAGGAAGGGCGCGCCGGCATTGGGCGGCGCGCGGTCATAAAAAATGATGTCGCCGCCGAAAGCCTCGAACTCGGCCGCCGCGTAGGTGAAACCGTACAGGCAATCGTTGCGGTAACGCTCGCGAAAGCGCACTTGCGCCTCCGCCATCAAGCCGGGCGCACGAAAATAATCCTTGAGAGGAACGCCCATCTCCGCCGCACCCTGTGTGGTCGGCAACAGGAACAGCGGCACGCGATCCGGCTCTTTCAGGCTGAGCGTCGTTAACACGCGCTGGAGGGAAGTCATTTCATCGGACGGCATGGCGATGCTCCAGAAAGCCCAGCACCAAACGGATGGCTTCAGTGGCATTGGCGCCCATGGCGCTTGCGCCTACCTCCTGCCACAGCAAGGGATCAAGCCGGAATGGCGCGCCTCCGACGTAGATGGGGATAGCCAGCCCGGCGCTATCCAAACCTTTCCGCACATCACGGACGTGCAATGCGGCGCGCAACATCAGCGTGGAAATCAGGATCAGGTCAGGCCGCTCCCGTATCGCGCGCGCAATCAATTCCTCGACAGTGACCCGCTGCCAATCCAGCACCGGAATCCCGGCCAGGCGCAACGCCGACTGCACCAGCCGCTTCCCCAGCATGTGATGATCTTCCAAGAGCATCAGGGCGATTCTGGGTGCCTCACCGCGCATTTCCTGGAACGGCGGCAGGATACGCTCCATCAACTCCTCGGAGATACGGCTTGCCATATAGATTTGCGACAAAGCCAAATGGCCGTTTTCCCAAGCTTCGCCCATTTGTTCCAGCACCGGCGCAAGGCACAGTTCGGCTACCTCCAGCGGCGACGCAAACATGACCGAAGCATCGCGCAAGATTTTCTCCGCCCGAGCCTTGTCAACGCTGAGCAAGGCGGATTTATACGCTTGCTGCAACGCGGCAATCTTCGCTTGATCCGGTTTGTTCTGCTGGTGGTTCATGGCCTGCTTGGGTGAATAGGAATTTCAATGCGGTTTCTATGCGAATGCTACGCCTGCGGTGAGGCGGCGTCTATCTTTAAGAGCCTTATACACGAATACCAGCGCCAAAAATTGGCTCAGGAATAACCATCACTATTTATGGAAACGAACCAGGTTGCGCCCATCCGCTTTAGCCTGATACATCGCCGTATCCGCCCACTTGAGAATATCTTCTGCACTGGCTTCATGATTGATGAACAGCACCACGCCGACACTCGCTGTGCAATGATGCTCGATGATTTTTTCCGCATTATTCTCTTGCTTGAGTGTCAGCAGATATGGCTCGGCCAAAGCGGTGCAGATTTTTTCCGCGACGATGCTGGTTTGTGCGGTGGACTCGGCTTTATCTTCGTCCAATTCGCTGAGCATCACCACGAACTCATCACCGCCAAAACGCGCGACAGTGTCCACCTCACGCACGCAACTGGTGAGGCGATGCGCTACCTCCACCAGCAGCAAGTCGCCAACACTATGCCCGTGCATATCATTGAGCGGCTTGAAGTTATCCAGATCGAGGAACATCAACGCGCCATAATGGCTGCTGCGTTTGCTGGCGGCCATTATTTGCCCGAGACGATCATTGAGCAGGCGGCGGTTGGGCAGTTGCGTCAAAGTATCGTAGAAAGCCAGGTTGCGGATCCGCTCCTCGGCCTGCTTGCGTTCAGTGATATCTTCGGTTATCCCCATCAGCTTTAGCACCTTGCCGCCGCTGTCTATGATCGGGATGAAACATGACTTGAAATACCGCAGCACATCCCCGGTAGCGGCAAATTCAAAATGACTTGTAATTCCATCGGCGATAGCCTCCCGCAAAAGCGCGCCGACGCGGCCGGCATCTCGCTGATTTACTGTATCAAGGTACGGCGTACCACGAATTTTCCCGGCATCATCCAGGCCGAGCATGTCAAGCCCCGTCCTGTTCATGGATAGCAAATGTCCTTCCAGGTCAATTTCATGAATGCAGAACGGGGAGGACTCGACAAGAAGCCTGTAACGGCTCTCGCTTTCACGCAAAGCATTTTCCACCTGCTTGCGATCTGAAATATCGCGCACCACAGCCAGTATCCGCTGTTGGTTGCCGATGTGCGCAAATCGAAGACTTACCTCGACCCAGAAGAGATGCCCATCGCGGGCACGCGCCAGCCAGTCGAAGGTCTGCGGGCCTTCGGTACGTGCCAAGCGGATTTTTTCGGCGACCTCGGTAGATGAGTAGGGCGGCGTGCCGGCGCTCAGGTCATCGGGGCCGCAGACGAGGACTTGTTCACGGGTGAGGCCGTACATCTCGAGCATGCGGCGATTGACATCGATGATGCGGCCCGTCTCCGCATCGTGGATAAAAATTGCGTCGCTGACGGTGTTGAAGATTTCGCGGAAACGGCTCTCGCTCTCGGCCAGAGCCTGTTCGGCCTGCTTGCGCTCGGTGATATCCCGCATCGTGACGAGCACTCCGTTGATCGCCGGATTGTCCAGCATATTTACGCCGGTGCTCTCCACATGAATCCAGCGGCCATCCTTGTGGCTGACGCGGTACTGGATCGTGTGGGGTTCACCGGGATGCTCCATCACATGGCGCATGGCATTGTCTATGACACCCATGTCATCCGGATGTATGACCAGGGCGCTTGGGTGGCCGACCAGCTCCCCGGGTAATACACCCAGCAAACGTGTGACGCTGGGTGATACATAGGCCATGTTCAAGTTTGCATCGATTAACCAGATAATGTCGGAAATATTATCCAGAAAGGCCCGCAGCTTCCTGTCGCTTTGCCGGAGGCGTTCCTCGCTCTCCTTGCGCTCGGTGATGTCGGTAATAAAGCCGTGCCAGAGCGTGGAGCCGTCTGCTTCGCGCTGCGGAATCGAGTTGCCGAACAGCCAGCGCACCGCGCCATCGCCAAACTTCAGCCGATACTCGTGCTGCCACGGGGTCAAGTCCCGTGCCGATGCATGGATGGAAGCCATAAAGCTTCCCAGATCATCAGGATGAACAGGGGTGAATATTTTGGACGCGTCCTCGCGAACTTCCTCCGGGTCAAGCCGATATATCGCGCGGGCTGCTTCGCTGGCGTAAGGAATGCTGGTGCTGCCATCGGGACGTAAGCGGAATTGGTAAACGATTCCGGGCACCAACTGGGTGATTTTCTGGAAGCGATCCAGTGCTTCATGCCGTGCCGCCTCTATTTTATTGCGCTCGGTAACATCGCGCGCGGAAGCGAACAGCAGTTTCTTGTCAACGGCAGGTGTCGCCTTCCATTCCAGCCATCTGTAGCTGCCATCCTTGCAACGATAGCGATTAGTGAATTGCATGGTCGACTCGCCAGCCAGTTGCTGTTCCACTTCCTTCATCGTTGCATCCCGGTCATCGGGATGGATGAATTCGAGGAAAGGTTTGGCAAGAATTTCCTGCTCGGTATATCCGAGCATTTCCCGCCACATGGGATTGATTTTCAGGAAACGCCCATTGATTGACGCGATGCACACCAGATCGGGAATGATATTGAAAAATCTTTGCAATTCATCTTCGGCCTGCTTGCTCTGGGTGATGTCGGTGATGGTGCCGACATAGCCAATCACTTCGTCCGCAGCATCCATCTCGGCCGCAGCTTCTCCTTGCACCCAGCGCGTCACGCCGTTCGGCCGCTGCACGCGGTATTCCATGATGAAGTGCTGGCGAGCCTGCGCCGATATGTACCGGGCTTGGGCAACTTTCTCCCGGTCATCCGGATGGACGGCTTGCGCCCATCCTGCGCCAAGCGCCTCGTCGTATTTCATGCCGGTAATTTTGCACCAGCGCTCGTTAACATATACGCAGTTACCCTGCGCATCAGTCCGGAAAATTCCCACCGGGCTGATCCGTGCCAGCGTGGAGAAAAAACGGTTGCCCTCATCGAGCGCATCGCCTGAAGCTTTACGCCCAGCGGCTATTTGCAGCGGATCTTGCGCGCTTGGTTCCCTGCTCATGCTCACCCTCTTGACTGCTCTGCTTCGGTTTCCTTGAAATAACGCCAGAGCTGCTTTTATCATCTGGCATTCTATCGTACGCCATACTCCATCGCTCACCCGATTGATCTGTTGTGCCGAGCGCAACTGTACCCGGCCGAACAATTCTTGGGATAAGCCGTTGAATCCGTAAGTCCCACGCCCGATCCTGAGTGAATTCGGTTCAAAAATACCGCTGGCTTTTATTTTTTTCATCGTTATAATGCGCGCCTTGCCGCAGTTAGGGAATTCCCTCGCGGCATTTTGTTCATCGTTTTCTGACCTATCTCTCGCGCGTATGCAAATCGCGCCTGTCTAAAAAACTCATCAAGAAATTCTGGGTTTTCCGGTTAGCAACGATGTTTTATGCGCCGGTTAATCGCCTCCCCGTTCAACGGGTAGTTTTACTGCCTGCGCTCACCTTAGGGAACTGCTAAAAGTTCGTCGTGCCAAATTCGGTTTGGCATTCGGTTATTTCTTAACCGGATGTTGGCTCGCGCCAGGATAACGAAACGGATTCCCTTTAATTATAAAAAAGGAAGCACCATGTCATTTGAAAATTTAAATTTAAACGCCGCCATTCTCAAGGCGATTGCCGATACCGGCTACACCGAACCCACCGCCATCCAGGCGCAGGCCATTCCCGAAATCATGGCCGGCCACGACCTGATGGCTTCTTCGCAAACCGGCAGCGGCAAGACCGCCGCGTTTATCCTGCCCGCGCTGAACCGCTTGGCCACGCCTTCTGCAGTGCCCGGCAAAGGCCCGCGCGTGCTGGTGTTGACACCGACCCGCGAACTGGCGCAACAAGTCTGCGACGCCGCAACCAAGTACGGCAAAAACATGCGCTTCAAGATCATCAGCATTCTGGGCGGCATGCCTTACCCGGTACAAAACCGTTTGCTGTCCAGCCATGTGGATATTCTGGTCGCCACACCGGGCCGTCTGATCGACCATCTGGAGCGCGGCCGCATCGATTTCTCGCGCTTGGAAATGCTGATTCTCGACGAGGCGGATCGCATGCTGGACATGGGTTTTGTCGACGATGTGGAACGCATCGCCAAAGCCACACCGGCCACACGTCAAACCCTGCTGTTCTCCGCCACATTGGATGGCGTGGTCGGCAATCTGGCCTCGCGCCTGCTCAAGTCGCCGAAGCGCATCACCGTCTCGGCAGCCAAAGACAAGCACGAGAACATCGAGCAACGCATGATGTTTGCCGATGACGTGGCGCACAAGAACAAGATGCTCAGCCACTTGCTGACCGATGCGGATATGAATCAGGCGCTGGTGTTCACCGCCACCAAGCGCGACGCGGACAGCCTCGCCGATCAGCTTTCCGCACAAGGCCATTCTGTCGCGGCATTGCACGGCGACATGAACCAGCGCGAACGCAACCGCACGCTGCTCAATATGCGCAACGGCAATGTGCGCATTCTGGTCGCCACCGATGTGGCGGCGCGCGGTCTCGACGTGCGCGGCATTTCGCATGTGATCAACTTCGACTTGCCCAAGTTCGCCGAAGATTATGTTCACCGTATCGGCCGTACCGGTCGCGGCGGCGAGTCCGGCATCGCCATCTCGTTTGCCTCGAACCGCGACGCGCAGCTGCTGAAGCGCATCGAACGCTACACCGAGCAAAGCATCAAGATGCACACCATCGAAGGACTGGAGCCGAAATACAAACTACGCACCGGCGGTCCGTCGTCGGATCGTCCGCGCAGCAACAGCGGCCCGCGCCGCAGTAGCGGTGGCGGATTTGGTGGCGGTAACAGTGGCGGCTTCGGCGGCAATCGTAATGCTGGTGTTGCCGGCCACGGCAACAACGCTGGCGGCGGCTTTCATCACAGCGCGCCGGATAGCCGTCATAGTCATGCCGGACGCAAGGAAGGTCATGGTCAATGGCACGGCCAAGCAAACGGCAATAGCACCCAAGGCCACACTCCGGGAGTTGGCGGAGGCCAGGGTTTTGGTGGACAAGGCCGTCCTTCGGGATTTGGCGGCCAGGCTCAACCGCGTAGCCAGGAACGCAGCTTCGGTGGTCAGAACCAGAATCGCGGCGGCAACAGCACGCCACGCCGTGATGGGGATCGTCCAAGTTACGCACTCGGGCGCGGCAACAACGGCAATAGCCGTTAATCGGCAATTCGCGGCAACAAAAAAGGCACGCTTCGGCGTGCCTTTTTTCATGTGCTGTACGAGACTTTATCCTCTGATGAAACTACTGGTCATCGGTTATGCCTACTCTCCCGCCATCGTCATGAACGACAGCTTGCTCACCCCGGCATGTTGCGCGATGGCCATAATCTGCGCCACGCGCCCATAAGGAACGGTCTCATCGGCATGGACGTGCAGCTCGAAATTATCCTTTCCTGCCGCAGCATTGGCGAGTTGCTGCGCCAGTTTTTCATCGCTCAGCGAGATGCTATCCAATGCGATCTGCCCTTGCGCATTGATGGTGATGATCTGCTGTTTGGTATTCATGCGCTCCGCCACTGCGGCCGTCTTGGGCAGCTTTACTTCCAGCGATTGCGACAGCAACGGCGCGGTGACAATGAACACCACCAGCAGCACCAGCATCACGTCCACCAGCGGCGTGACGTTGATCTCGCTCATCATTTCCTGATTGGATTGCGTCTGAAAAGCCATATCACACCTTATAGTCGTATTTGCGCGCCAACCTGGCAAAGTCGTCTGAAAAATTCTCCAGCTCCGTGAGATTCAATCGTAAGCGGCGCAGATAATAGTTGTACGCCAGCACCGCAGGCAGCGCGGTCGCAATGCCGAAAGCGGTCGCAATCAACGCTTCACCAATCGGTCCCGCCACCACATCCAGACTGGCCGAACCGGTTTTGCCGATTTCCTGCAACGCATGCATGATCCCCCACACCGTGCCAAATAGCCCGACGAAAGGAGCGGTAGAGCCGATTCCGGCCAACTCGGCCAAGCCGCTTTCCCCCTTGCGCTGCAAGTTGCGTATTTGCTGACTCAAGGCGTTTTCCATCAACTCCTGTGGCGCACCCGCATGTTTCAGGTCAGTCTTGCCGCTGGCCATTTCTTTCAAGGCGGTAAAAGCGGTGCGCGCCAGACTGGCGAGCTGTCCTTCATGTTGCTCGCTCATATGCTCGGCACTTTTCCAGTCCGGCGAATCCCAGAACTGCTGCGCAAAAGTTTTGTTCAGCTTGCCGTTGCGCCTTTGTTGCAACAGCTTGTAAATCACAATTGACCAAGTGAACACAGAACAGAGCAGCAGCACAAAAAGTGTGATGCTGACGACAATCGAACCACCGCTGAATAACTGCATCATCAATCCTCTTTCAAAATAAACGGAATCGGAACTAGAAAAAACTTGGAAACCACCTGCCCGCCCTGGCGCGCTGCGGCAAAGCGCCAACCGCGCACCGCCTGTAGCGCCGCATTGTCGAGCACATCATGCCCGCTGCTTTGATGCAACTTGACCTGACCGGGCAAACCGCTCGCCAGCACCTCGACATTCAGCACCACCCTGCCCTGCCAGCCCATGCGCCGCGCCACCATCGGGTAAGCAGGCGCCGGATTGTTAAGGTAGGCCGCCTGATAATCCGGCTCGCGATCCGGCAGACTGGGCGCGGCAATTGCCGGTTGAGAGGGTGCGCTGCCCGCCTCCGCTGCTGGCGCGGCTGTTTCAGCAGACGCGACAGACGTTACGATTGCGGCAGGTGTTGCAATTTCCGAAGCCGGCTGCACGCTCCGAGGTTCACCCGGCTCGGGTTTTACCAGCGGATCGGGCTTAGGCTTCACCACCGGTTCTTGCTTGGGCTTCACCACTGGCTCAGGTTTTTGTTCCGGCTCCGCCGGTGCGGGCTGCGGCGGAGGCGCCGGTTGCGGCGGATTGGGCAAAGCCGCGATGCTAACCGACATTTCATGACGCACCGGATTGGGCGGGTTAGGTATTGTCGCCAATAACCACAACAGCAACACATGCGCGAGCGCCACCAATGCGACAATCAGCGAGCGGTCGCGCAACGGCAAATCTGCCGGGTTCACAATAGTCAGTACTGGTGGGTAGACCAACGAGTTCACTGGAAAGTCTCTAAATCAGGGAGCATATTGCTCTTTGATCCACTGCTCCACCTCTTCGCGTTCAAGCTTGCCGCTATAGGCCTTTACCTCGTTTTTTGCGCCAAAAAAATAGGTGCGCGGCAATTCTCCTTGCCACCTCTTGTCAACCTCGAAACGCAACCGGTCGGCGTAACTGTCGGCAAACAGCCAAGCCTCCGCATTTCTCGGAGAGATTTTTTCCAACGTAGCGGCAACCAGTTTTTCTTCTTCCGGCGTGTCGGTAGATACCAGCACCAAATCAAGTTTGGGATATTTTTTGGCCAGCTTTTTAAGCATGGTTAGTTCAACCATGCAGTAGCTGCAAGTCAACGACCAGAAGCTGACGATGAAAGGCATTCCCTGCCGTGCAGCAATGATCTGCTGATAACTGCCGCGCACAAATGGTTTTATTTCCTGTGCGGCGAACGCTGCTGACGGAGCAGAAAACAATACGGTCAGACACAACCCCATCAACAAGCCCAATCGCTTCATTTAATTTCTGCGCCTATTTCGACCAGGCGATAGCCTTCATTCTTGGTGTTCCAGGACAGGTAAGCCCGGTTGTTCTCACCGATCAGCAGCGGATTATCGGACACATCTGACGTGGCTGCCAATTTTCTTGGCGCAGACCAGGATTTTCCGCCGTCATTGGAAAGCATCCCGAGGATGCTGGTGCGCTCCCCGTCGAATTCCTTCCAGACAAGGTAAACGCGATTGCCCAGACCAAGCACATAAGGATGTGCCGGTTGCGCTTCGAAGTTGCCGAAATTCAGCGGATTGGAAAAAGTCTTGCCCCGGTCGGCCGAGTGCGCATAGAACAATCCATGGTGTTCAGGCGCGTTGCTGAACCAGGTGGCGTGATATATGCCATCCGAAGCGATGGAAAGGGAAGGCCCGTGATGCGGGCAGGCAGCGATATCCCAGTTTTCCTGGCTGAGCCTCACGGGGGACATTTTGCCGTCCAGCTTGACCAGCGCGTGGTCGCGAATATTGGTTTCATAGATATGCCGCCATATGACAACAGGATAGCCGTCGGTATCTACAGCCATGGCTGTGCGACAGCATTCACAAACATAGTCGGCAATTTTTACGTTGCCATGGAAACTGCCTCCGCCGTCATCCGACATCGCATAGTAGATAGCCGCACCGCTGTACTTTTTCCCCGCTTTCTGAGCGGCGCTCAGGTCGCGCTTATCGAGCCAGACGACATAAACATGCCCTTTGTCATTCACCGTCATGGAATCAAAACGGTGGCTGATAATTTCGTGGTTGTCGTTGACGGTAAGCGGCGCGGAAAAACTTTTCCCATCATCTGCCGACCGGCTGAAGCGAATATCGCCGGTCATCGGTTTCGCCAGCCCTTGCGTGTAGGACACGTAAACCACCCCTTTGCGCACGATAATCTTGGGGCGGTTCTCGCCGTCGCCGAGAATATTCTCGGGCTCCGCATTGACCTTGACCGGCGCACTTTGGCTGGCGCCACGGTCATCGGAATAACTGACGTAAATATGCTGCCCGCGGATTGCCGCCAGCCACAAACGCCCTTTCTCATCGAAATCAGCGCTGACGGCCAGCGACGGTTTGGCGAGTATCTCCTGCCAGGCTTTTTCCCTGTCTGCCGGCGCGGCGGTTGAAGCCGGCGCACCGGGCTTGCCGTGGCTGGCGTGATCAACCGCCAACGCCGGACAAGCAGTCACCGCAGCAGCAACAAGCAGTGCAATAGCTAAGTTGCTCATATTCACTTTCTTTGAAAACACAGCATCAACCGCAGCGCTTAAAACTTGAACTCTGCTTCGCCGAAATAAGCCCTGCCTTGTGCTAGGGTAGATTGATAATACCGGCGATCACCCAAGTTGCTAATGGACAAGGATAGCATCACCGAATCTTTCACCTTATAGGATATTTTGGCGTCCATAATAAAATACGGATCATACGAGCCAAACACTCCGCTCACTTTGTCCAGATTGACATCGTTCGCGTAAACCTTGCCAACGTATTTCCCCAGCAACGACCCGCTCCATGGCCCGGTTGCCGCTTGTATTCCAAGGTTGGCCATTTTATCGGGTGTGTTCGTCATGCGTTTGCCTTCGGTCAACACCTTTGCCGGGTTCTTGGTGAATTTGGAATCATTGCAAGTCACGTTCACGAAAGCGGTTAGCTCGCTGGTCAACTTCTGGCGCGCTTCCAATTCAATTCCTTTCACCTTGGCGGCACCGGCATTAGCGACACTCTGCACCCCTCCTCCACCCGGATAATCGATCTGCGTCCGGTAAATGAGATCTTTCAGGCTATTCTCATAATAGGTGGCGCGCAGCAATGTGCCGCTGCCTACCTGCTGCTCGACGCCAAGTTCCCAAGAGGTGACAGTTTCAGGTTTGAGGGCCGGATTCGGCGTATAGGTATAGCCGGTCATCGGGGTCCACCAGCCGAAGGTATCGCGCAACTGCGGAGCGTGGAATGCATTACCGACCGATGCCCGCAGTGTTGTTTGTTCCTGCGGCCGATAAACCATGGATACCTTGGGACTGAAATGAGTTTGGTTCGTAGCCGCATAGGTCGTTCGCGTCGCAACGCCCCCGGCACCCTCAATGTATCCCTGCGCTGTCACACTGTCGTAACGTCCGCCCAGATAGCTGGTCAATTTGTCGGACAGTTTGATTTCATCCTGAACATACAGGGCATAAGACGTATCCGTGCCACTTGTTTGATTCGCAATCGGACCGGCAGAGTCCTTGTTTCGCCAATCGGCAATATTGTAAGTTACAGTGTAAATATCTCTTTTGCCAGCCGAAACACCGGCAACCAGAAAGTTATTATCCGCGACCGGCACGCTTAACTGGAGCGATCCGGAAGTTTCCTTGTTCGGGCGAAGCATGCGGGTTGCCGCCCCTCCGCCGGCCAAGGTGTCCGCGCCACCCAACACGATGTAATTGTTATACAGCGGTATATCGGTGTGTCCAAGCGTTGCCTTTAGCGTGGCTTGTGCCAGTTGTTTTTCGAACTCCAGCGTGTATCGGTTCTGTGTCTTGATATCGCTATCGGGTCCCGTGAGCAATGCTGATTCTTTATATGCAAGTTTTGCACCCGTGCCGCTTACCGTATAAGTACCAGGGACAACAGGATTGCCGGTCAGATCACGCAAATACAAATTGTAGTGGTTGCGGCCAAAGCTGCCGTACTTGAATTGTGAAGCGCCGACGGAAAGCTTCGAGTTTTCGGACAAGTCGAGATAAAACTTGGCTCCGATATTTTCCGACGTCCAGCCGATGGGACCTTTGTCGCCTATCAGATAGCGCAAATTGCCGGACGCATCGGTCGTTTTTTGTGCGCCAGCAACCGCTACTCCGCCTGCGCCACTGGGCGCTATCAGGACTTCATCCTTCACGAACCCGTCGCTTTGCTTGTACCCATAATCAAAGGCCACCCCGAGCCACTCCGCAGGACGATCCTGATAGACGAAAGAGCCGCTCTTGAAGTTATCTGTCCCATACCCGCCCTTCAAGGAAAATTCCCGTTTGGTAGGTACCTTGGTAATGATATTGATCACGCCGGCCATGGCGCTGCCGCCATAAAGCGAAGAAAATGGCCCCGGAACGACCTCGATACGCTTGATGGTTTCCGCCGGTACGGATTCCCAGGTAACTGCCCCGATGTAAGGATCGTTAAGGGTCTGCCCGTCAACCAGCACCAGCGTCCTCGAATAATCGGGGATACCCCTCAATACCACGTTGGTTCCCATGACGCTGGGCTCGTGCCCTGCCGGTCTGGTGGTGTATGCGCCCGGCGAAAACTTGAGAGCTTCGTCCGGCGAATGAATATTCATGT
>JAHFRA010000039.1 GCA_023259035.1 Gallionella sp. | reverse complement strand
AATTGCCCGAGCCGCTTGGTCTATCCATCATTACAAGTCAGTCTTTAATCCGGAAAGGATTACAAAAAATGCTTGACGAAAATCATAGAATCTCAGCACGAACGGCCATTTATTATGATGCCCCCTTCGATACCTGATGAAACAACTAGCCATTCGACTAGGCCGTCAAAAAACGCCAGCCAAGTCGCTGGTTATCAGGGCGAACGGCATTGTTAATTCCGAACAGACCAGCAATCTACAAATCCAGCAACACCCGCCCCGGATATTCCAACGCCTCCTTGATCGCAACCAGAAACTGCACCGCTTCGCGCCCGTCGATGATGCGGTGATCGTAGGATACCGCGAGATAATTCATCGGGCGGATCACCACTTGGCCGTTCTCGGCCACCGGCCTGTCCTTGGTGGCGTGGATGCCTAGAATGGCGCTCTGCGGCGGGTTAATGATCGGGGTGGAGAGCATCGAACCGAACACTCCGCCGTTGGTGATCGAGAACGTGCCGCCGGTGAGTTCTTCCATCGTCAGCTTGCCGACCTTGGCGCGCGTAGCGAAATCGGCGATCTGCTTTTCGATGTCGGCGAAGGATAATTTATCGGCATCGCGGATGATCGGCACGACCAGGCCGCGCTCGCTGCCGATCGCCATGCCGATATCGAAATAGCCGTGGTAGATGATGTCAGTGCCGTCAATCGAAGCGTTTACGATGGGAAATTTCTGCAACGCCGACACCACCGCCTTGACGAAGAACGACGAGAAGCCGAGCTTGATGCCATGCTTCTTCTCGAACGCATCCTTGTACTTGTTGCGCAGCTCGATCACCGGCTGCATGTTCACTTCGTTGAAGGTGGTCAGGATCGCGGCGTTCTGCTGCGATTGCAGCAGGCGTTCGGCGATGCGCTGGCGGATACGCGTCATCGGCACGCGCTGTTCCGGGCGGCTGCCGATGGGTGCGATAACGGGAGCGGCCTGCGGCGCGGCACTGCTTGACGCTTGCGCCGGTGAAGTCTGCTGTACCGCACTCATCACATCCTCTTTGGTGACGCGCCCGTTGCGCCCGCTGCCTTGCAGGCTGGCGGCTTCGACCTCATGTTCGCGCGCCAGCTTGCGCACCGAGGGCGGCACGGCGGGCGGAGCAGCCGGGGATGTGGAAGGCGATACAGTAGCTGCCTGTGCCGCAGTGTCAATCTGCGCGATCAGCTCTTCGCTGGCCACTTTTTCGCCATCGCCCTTGATGATTTTGATCAGCACGCCGGACTTGCTCGCAGGTAGTTCCAGCACCACTTTGTCGGTCTCGACATCGATCAGGTTTTCGCCTTCGGCCACCGCCTCGCCGACTTGCTTGTGCCAGGTCAGCAAGGTCGCTTCGGATACAGATTCGGATAGCTGCGGAACCCTGACTTCGATAATATGGCCTTCAATGATGCTCATGGTGTGTTGCTCCCGGATTAGGTTTGTTGTCGAGATCGTCGCGGAAAGCGGCTTCGATCACCGCCTTCTGCTGTTCCTGGTGCGCCGCCAGATAGCCCGCAGCGGGCGCGGCGGACGAGGGGCGCAGCGCGTAATCGAGGTGCATGCCCTTGCGCAGATGGCGCAGCAGGTAATGCTGGATGCGATGCCACGCGCCCTGGTTGCCCGGCTCTTCCTGGCACCACACCACCTCATCGGCATTCGGGTACGCGGCGATTTGCGCGGTAAAATCGTCATGCGGGAACGGGTAAAGCTGTTCGATGCGGATGATCGCCATATTCTGGATACCCCTGGCGCGGCGCGCGGCGAGCAGGTCGTAATACACCTTGCCGCTGCACGCGATGATGCGGCGCACCTTGCCGTTCTCCAGCGTATCCGTTTCGGCAATCACCGGCTGGAATTTTCCCTGCGTAAACTCGGCGAGCGGCGAGGCGGCATCCTTGCTGCGCAGCAGGCTCTTGGGAGTGAACACGATCAGCGGCTTGCGGTACGGGCGCAGCATCTGGCGGCGCAACAGGTGGAACATCTGCGCCGCCGAAGAAGGAATGCATACCTGGATGTTGTAGTCGGCGCACAGTTGCAGATAGCGTTCGATGCGCCCCGAGGAATGCTCCGCGCCCTGCCCCTCGTAACCGTGCGGCAGCAGCATTACCAGCCCGCACAGCCGCCCCCATTTCACTTCGCCGGAGGCGATGAACTGGTCGATCACGACCTGCGCGCCGTTGGCGAAATCGCCGAACTGCGCTTCCCACAACACCAGCGAATCCGGCTCGGCGGTGGCATAGCCGTATTCGAAACCCAGCACCGCCTCTTCGGACAGCAGCGAATCGATCACGATGAAGTCCGCCTGGTCGGGCGCGAGATGCTGCAACGACGTATAGGCCCCCTCGTGCATTTCCTTGCGGTTCTGGTCATGCCAGGTGGCATGGCGATGGAAGAACGTCCCGCGCCGGCTGTCCTGCCCGGAAAGCCGCACCGGGTAACCTTCGGTGAGCAGCGTGGCATAAGCGAGATTTTCCGCCATACCCCAATCCAGCGGCAAATCTCCGCGCGCCATCGCGATGCGGTCTTCGACAATTTTTTGCACGCGTGAATGCAGCACAAAATTCTCCGGAACAACGGTCAGCGACACGGCAAGTTGCCGCAAGCGCTCCAGTGGCACGGCTGTATCCACCGGGATGTCCCATGCGATGTCGCGCTGGTATTTTTTCCAGTCTGCGGCTATTTTACTGTCGCGATTTTCCAGCGTAGGCCGGGTAGATTTATGCCCCTCATCCATCGCCTTGTGGTAGGCCGCAATCATCGCATCCGCTTCTCCTGGCCGGATCGCGCCCTGCCCGGCCAACCGCTGCGCATACACGGCACGCGTGCCGGGATGCTGGCGGACAAAGCGATACATGAACGGCTGTGTCACCAGCGGCTCATCCTGCTCGTTGTGCCCCAGCTTGCGGAAACACACCAAATCGATCACCACGTCCTTGTTGAAACGCATACGAAAATCCAGCGCGATTTCGGTGACCAGCAATACCGCATCCGGATCATCCGCATTCACGTGAAAAATCGGCGCATCGATCATCTTCGCCACGTCGCTGCAATAGCTGCTGGAGCGCGTGTCGCGCAAATCCGAAGCAGTAAAACCAATTTGGTTATTAATGACGATATGCACTGTGCCGCCGGTGCGGTAGCCGCGCGTTTGCGACATGCCCAGCGTTTCCATCACCACACCCTGCCCGGCGAATGCCGCATCGCCGTGCAGCAGGATCGGCATTACTTTCGAACCGTCAAAATCCTTGCGGCGGTGCTGGCGCGCGCGCACCGAGCCTTCCACCACCGGATTGACGATTTCCAGATGCGAAGGATTGAACGCCAGCACGACATGCAGTTCACCGCCCGGAGTATCGATGTCCGTAGAAAACCCCTGGTGGTATTTCACATCGCCTGAAGTCAGATGCTCGGCGTGGATGCCTTCGAATTCGGCAAACAGCATCCTGGGTTGCTTGCCGAGAATATTCACCAGCACATTCAACCGCCCGCGATGCGCCATGCCGATCACGGCTTCTTGCACGCCTTGCTCGCCGGCGCGTTGCAGCAAATGATCGAGCAGCGGAATCAGCGTCTCGCCACCTTCCAGCGAAAAGCGTTTCTGCCCGACATATTTGGTGTGCAGGTAGTGCTCCAGTGTCTCGGCGGCGGTCAGCCGTTCCAGGATGCGGCGGCGCATCGCGGCGCTGTACCCGGCCAACCCGCGCACGCCTTCCAGGCGATCCTGTATCCAGCGTTTCTGCACCATATCGCTGATGTACATATATTCCGCGCCGACGCTACCGCAATAGGTCTGGCGCAACAGCTGCAAAATTTCGCGCAGTGTCATGCGCGCGGAGAGTGTATCGAAGATACTGTCCATGTCGGCTTCGCCCAAACCGTAATACGCCGGATCAAGCTCGGCAATCACCGGTCTGGCATAGCGGCCAAGCGGATCCAGATTGGCAACGCGCATACCGAGAAAACGATACGCATTGATGAGCTGCAACACGCTGGCCTGCTTGCATTCCAGATCAGCATCATGGGTCGTTGCATTACCGGAACCCGCTTTCGGCAAAGCGGCAAAAGCGCGCTGGATTGGGCTGTGCGCCACCTCGTGAGCGCTATTCGCCACAGGCGGCAGCGCATTGAAATAGGCTCGCCATTCATTCGGCACACCGTTCGGGTCAACGAGATATTGCTCGTACAGTTCTTCAATGAAGGGCGCGTTCGCCCCGAACAGCAACGAGCTGTCCTGCATCAGTTTCAAGAAGCTGGCCGGTTCGTTCAACGCTTCCCCATCGGCACATAATCGCGCTTGGTCGCACCGCGATATAACTGGCGCGGACGGCCGATTTTGTGGTCGGTATCGGCGATCATTTCATTCCATTGCGAAATCCATCCCACGGTACGCGCCACCGCAAAAATCACCGTGAACATGTTGACCGGAATGCCCAGCGCGCGCAGCACGATGCCGGAATAAAAGTCCACGTTCGGATACAGCTTGTGCTCGATGAAATATGAGTCGCTCAAAGCGACACGCTCCAGTTCCATCGCCAGCTCGAACAGCTTGTGGTTCTCCAGCTTGAGTTCTTTCAACACTTCATAACAGGTCTTGCGCATCACGGCGGCGCGAGGGTCCATGTTTTTGTAAACGCGATGTCCAAAACCCATCAAACGATATTTCTTGTCCTTTACGCCCTGCACATATTCGGGCACACGCGATATATCGCCGATTTCTTCCAGCATCTTCAATGCAGCCTCGTTTGCCCCGCCGTGCGCCGGACCCCACAGCGCGGCTATGCCGGAAGCGATGCAGGCGAACGGGTTCGCCCCGCTCGAGCCAGCCAGGCGCACCGTCGAGGTGGAGGCATTCTGCTCGTGGTCGGCGTGCAGGATGAGGATGCGATCCAGCGCACGCACCAGTATCGGGTTGGGTTCATATTCTTCCGCCGGGGTGCCGAACATCATGTACATGAGGTTCTCCGCGTAGCCGAATTTGTTCTTCGGATACATGAACGGCGCGCCGGTGTAATACTTGTGCGCCATCGCCGCAAGGGTCGGCACTTTCGCCAGCATGCGCAGCGCGGAAATCTCGCGGTGGCGCGGGTCGTTGATGTCCAGCGAATCGTGATAGAACGCCGACAGCGCACCCACCACGCCGACCATCACCGCCATCGGGTGCGCATCGCGGCGGAAGCCGGAGAAGAACCGCGCGATCTGCTCGTGCACCATGGTGTGGTACGTGACGATATCCTTGAATTCAGCACCCTGCGCCGCATTCGGCAATTCGCCGTTCAGCAGCAGGTAACACACCTCGAGAAAATCGGACTGCTCGGCCAGTTGCTCGATCGGATAGCCGCGGTAGTAGAGCAGCCCGGCGTCGCCATCGATGAAAGTGATATTCGAGGTGCAACTGGCCGTGACAAAAAACGCCGGGTCGTAGGTGAACATCCCGAGTTTGGCGATGTTTTTAATATCGAGCACATCCGCTCCGAGCGTGCCGGACAGGATCGGCAATTCGATACTGCGCCCGTCATCCAGAGTCAGCGTTGCAACGCGTTTGCTTTCCATAAGTTTTCTCCCTGTGTTTGCAGGCAAGATGCCCGCTCTCCATGCAATTTTTGTTAAATGGGTTCGGTAGGGTGCGCTGTGCGCACCATGGTGCATGGAATGCACCCTACGGAACTTAAACCTCCCTGATCTTTCTCAGCAATGCCTGTTGCTCATCCTGCGCCGCTTCCTGCCTGCCCGCAACCATATCCCAGAGTGGGTTGTCGGGCATGTCCAGCAATGCCTCAAACGCTTGTCGTTCGGCCTCGTCAAGCTGCGCGTATTGCGCCTCGATAAACCGTCCCAGCACGATATCCAACTCCAGCAAGCCGCGCCTGCAACGCCAGCGCACCCGTTCCAGATTTTTCATACCATGCGCTTGACCATCAGATCCTTGATATTGCCGATTGCCCCGGTCGGGTTCAGTTCCTTGGGACACACATCCACGCAATTCATGATGGTGTGGCAGCGGAACAAACGATACGGGTCTTCCAGATCATCCAGACGTTCGCCGGTAGCATGGTCGCGCGTGTCGGCGATGAAGCGGTATGCCTGCAACAATCCCGCCGGGCCGACGAACTTGTCGGGATTCCACCAGAACGACGGGCATGCTGTGGTGCAGCAACCGCACAGGATGCACTCATACAAACCATTCAGGTGTTCGCGCTGCGCGGGCGATTGCAAGCGTTCGGTCTCCGGCGGCGGGTCGTTGTTAATCAGGTAGGGTTTAATCGAATGATATTGTTTGAAAAACTGCGTCATGTCCACGATCAAATCGCGGATCACCGGCAAGCCCGGCAGCGGGCGCAACGCTACCGGCTCCTTCAGCGACGACAGCGGCGTGATGCACGCCAAACCGTTGCGCCCGTTGATGTTCATCGCATCCGAGCCGCACACCCCCTCGCGGCAAGACTTGCGCAGCGACAAACTGTCGTCCTGTTCTTTTATCAACAGAATGGCATCCAGCAGCATCTTGTCGCCCGCCTCGATGTCCAGCTCGTAGTCCTGCATGTACGGTGCAGCATCGGCGTCCGGGTTGTAGCGATAAATTTTGAATTTCATCGCATCGCTCCTAGTAAACCCGCGCCTTGAGCGGGAACGAATCTACCGTTAAAGGCTTGAGCCGCACCGGCTTGTATTCGAGTTGATACTCTTCGCGGAAATACAGGCTGTGCTTGAGCCAGTGCACATCGTCGCGTTGCGGGAAATCGTCGCGCGCGTGCGCACCACGGCTTTCCGTGCGTGCTGCAGCGGCGACCATCGTTGCTTGGGCAACTTCAATCAGATTATCCAATTCCAGTGCCTCGATGCGCGCGGTATTGAATACTTTGCTCTTGTCATTAATCCCGGTGCGCGCTACCCGCTCGGCAATCCGCTTGATTTGCTCCACACCTTCGGCCAGCAACCCGGGAAAACGGAACACGCCACAATGCTTCTGCATGGTTCTGCGCATCGCATCGCCCACCTCGGCGACACGCTCGCCATTCTTTTGATTCTCCAAGCGCGCCAGTCGCGCCATGGAACGATCGGCGGAATCGGCAGGCAAGAGCTTGGGGTGCGGATGACTTTGCAGGTCTTCGATGATCTGTCTGCCCGCTTCGCGCCCGAACACCAGCAAATCCAGCAAGGAATTGCAACCCAGGCGGTTCGCGCCATGCACCGATACACAAGCGCATTCACCGACCGCATACAGCCCATGCACAACCTCTCCCGGCCCGTGACGGTAAGGCGCGACGACTTGCCCGTGATAGTTGGTGGGGATGCCGCCCATCATGTAATGTGCGGTCGGCACGACAGGTATCGGGGCTTTAGCGGGATCGACCTGGGCGAATTTCAGCGCGATTTCGCGGATACCGGGCAAGCGCTGCCGGATCACATCATCGCCGAGATGATCCAGTTTGAGCAGGACATGATCGCCGTGCGGGCCGCAGCCGCGCCCTTCGTTGATCTCCACGGTAATGGCGCGCGACACCACGTCGCGGCTGGCCAGATCTTTCGCATTCGGCGCATATTTCGGCATGAAGCGTTCGCCATCCTTATTTACCAGATAGCCGCCCTCGCCACGCACCCCCTCGGAAATTAGCACCCCTGCGCCGTACACCCCGGTCGGGTGAAACTGGAAAAACTCCATGTCTTCCAATGGAAGGCCGGCACGCGCCGCCATACCCAGCCCGTCGCCGGTATTGATATAAGCATTGGTGCTGGATTGAAAGATACGCCCCGCGCCACCCGTCGCAAATAACGTGGCGCGCGCATGAAAAATCATCACTTCGCCGGTTTCGATTTCCAGCGCGGTCACACCAAGCACGTCGCCGTCCTCGTTGCGGATCAGATCAAGCGCCATCCACTCGATGAAAAAATGTGTGTTGGCTTTCACGTTTTGCTGATACAGCGTATGCAACAAAGCATGGCCGGTGCGGTCAGCCGCCGCGCAGGCGCGCTGCACCGGCGTTTTGCCGTAGTCCTGCATGTGCCCGCCGAACGGGCGCTGATAAATCTTGCCGCTTTCCAGGCGATCGAACGGCATGCCGAAATGCTCCAGCTCGTACACCACCTCGGGAGCGGCCCGGCACATGAACTCGATAGCATCCTGGTCGCCCAGAAAATCCGAGCCTTTTACCGTGTCGTACATGTGCCAGTGCCAGCTGTCATTGCTGACATTGCCCAGCGATGCGGCAATGCCGCCCTGTGCGGCAACGGTGTGCGAACGGGTCGGAAATACCTTGGACAGCACCGCCACTTTCAAACCGGCTTGCGCCAGTTGCAACGCCGCGCGCATCCCGGAACCTCCCGCGCCGACCACAACCACATCGAAAGTTCGTTTTGCAACTACCATCACATTCCCCACAAAATTTGCACCGCCCAGATCGCATAAAGCAACAAGGTCAAAATTACCAGAACATGCATCACCAAACGAATGCCAGCCGACTTTATGTAATCCATCACGATGTCGCGTATGCCGATCCAGGCGTGATAGAACACGCTCAACAGGAACAGCAGTGTGAATGTGCGTACCGTTTGGCCGGAAAACAATCCCGTCCAGACGTCATAATTTAAACGGGGCTGCAGCAACAGGTAACCGGCCAGCGCCAAGCCGCACACCGCCATCACCGCTGCCGTGATGCGCTGGATCAGCCAATCGCGCAACCCGTAATGCGCCCCCACCACTATATGGCTTACCATAGCTTCACTCCAATCAGAATAGTCAGCAGCAGGCTCACCACCATCACCATTTTGCTGCTGTTGCGCGCTTGCTCGAGATTGCGCACAAGGTGCAAATCAATCGCCAGGTAGCGCAGCCCGGCGCAGAAGTGATGCAGGAATGCCCACACCAAGCTGAACACCATCAGTTTCGCCAGCGGATGCGCCAGCACGGCCAACAACTGCGTGTAAGTCCCGATAGTGCGCAGGCTGTATTGCAGCATCAGCAGCAGCAACGGCAGCGCAAGAAACAGCAACAAACCGCTGATACGGTGGAGAGCCGAAACGAAACCGGGGAGCGGCAATTTGATGAGATGCAAAACGAGGTGTTTCGGGCGTTGTTTATTTATCATTAATCTCTGCCATAACGCAATTCCAAGTTGCGTAATGCTACACCTTTTACGTGGCGCGAGAAAATCAAAACAATTATGATGCGATACTATTCGACCTAATTCACTTATCCAGAGGAAGGAAACATGAAAGCACCCATCCGCATCACCATCACCGGAGCCGCCGGACAAATCTGCTACGCCGCCCTGTTCCGCATTGCAAATGGTGACATGCTAGGGCACGAGCAGCCGATTATCCTGCAATTGCTGGACTTGCCGCAGGCGCAAACCATGTTGCGCGGCGTAATGATGGAGCTGGAGGATTGCGCATTCCCGTTGCTGCAACAGATCATCGTCACCGATGATCCGAAAATCGCCTTCAGGGATACCGAAATCGCCTTGCTGATAGGCGCCCGGCCACGCGGCAAGGGTATGGAACGCAAAGACCTGATCGAATCCAATGGCGCGATCTTTTCCGCGCAAGGCAAACTGCTCAACGAATATGCGGTACGCGATGTCAAAGTGCTGGTGGTAGGAAACCCGGCCAACACCAACGCGCTGATCGCGATGAGGAACGCTCCCGACCTCGATCCGCGCAACTTCAACTCAATGATGCGTCTTGACCACAACCGCGCCATCGCACAAGTTGCGCAAAAACTGTTTCAACCGATCCACGACATCAAAAAAATGATCGTTTGGGGAAACCACTCCGGCACGCAATATCCCGATCTGGATCATGCCGAGATTCGCGGCACGCTGGTGCGCGATTTGCTGCCGGATCAGGACTGGGTGGAAAAAGAATTCATTCCAACAGTACAAAAACGTGGCGCTGCGGTCATCGAGGCACGCGGTTTATCCAGTGCCGCGAGTGCAGCGAATGCGGCAATTTCGCATATCCACGACTGGCTGCTCGGCGCACATCACAACAACTGGGTAACGATGGGCGTGCCATCCGACGGCAGCTATGGAATTCCCGAAGGCGTGCTTTACGGCTTTCCAGTGAGGTGCAAGCAAGGCGAGTATCACATCGTGCAGGATCTGGCGATCAGCGAACTGGGGCGCAAGCATATGGAAAACAGCTATCGCGAACTGATTGAAGAGCGCGAGCATGTGAAGCATTTGCTGGGGTGAGCATAAGAAGTAGAAAGGCTTTTACTCAAATAATCTTTCAGCCGACGTAAGGGTACGGCGCGCCGTTCCCCTACTGCAGAAACAAAGCAAGATTTCTCCCCTCGGTTGAAATGACAGGGGCGTTGTTATCCCAAACCCGTCGACTTCGCTCATAACCAGCGATTTGAAAAACTATAAATGGCACATCTGTGACATTCATTATGAACCGCAAAGAACTGATTGGCGCGCTGGCAACGAAAACCGGTGACACCAAGGCGGTTGCTGACCGCAACATCGCAGCAGCGTCCAAAGCACCCGCTTTCAAAGCTGGAGCTACTCTCAAGACAGCTGTGAACTGCAGCAAGAAGTAAGCGTCAAACCCGAGTTTTAAGTACAAGAAAACTGGTAATTATCCGGTCTTTAAATTATAAGGAAACCCAATAATGTTCGCACTGCCCTCTATGTGGAACCTGATTATATCCACCATCGTATTCTTCATCGCCGCATGGTATCTCGACCGCTATCTGGATGGGCAAGGGATCAACAAGAGCAGGACACGCGGCGTATTGGTATTTTTACTGGCCTCTTTGGTGTCATGGGGTGCTGGAGAAATAGCAGACTGGACTCAAGGCCCACCAACCGGCATCGCAAAACTCGGGTAATTTACCCCAACTCCCAAAAACAGTCAGCCGACCGCAACCATGGCGATGCGGAAGCTCATGAAGGACAATGATCGACTCATACCAACCGGTTAATCTCCGTATGGGCTACCGCTTAACGTAATACGGCCCGCTCCAATGGCTATTTGCAAGGGATTTGCAGGATCGCTGCCAAAGCTGCGGAGTCTTTTTTAGGGGGCGAAAAAGGCAGAAAAGAGCCTTCTTTATGGAAGCGTCCCGTTGGTGTCCGATTGGCAGGAAACGAAAAAGGCCTGCATCGCTGCAAGCCTTGATTCTACTGGGGTGACTGATGGGGCTCGAACCCACGACAACCGGAATCACAATCCGGGACTCTACCAACTGAGCTACAGCCACCATTGAAGCGTTGCTGACAGACACTGGCGTGCCCGACAGGAATCGAACCTGTAACCCCCAGCTTAGAAGGCTGGTGCTCTATCCGGTTGAGCTACGGGCACAATTCTTTTCGAGGCTATCTGATTTATTGCTGGAACCTGGTCGGGGTGGAGAGATTCGAACTCCCGACATCCTGCTCCCAAAGCAGGCGCGCTACCAGGCTACGCTACACCCCGAAGGCTGCGCATTATACAGACGCAGCCCTATAAATCAATTTAGTTTTGATGTTTCTTCAACTTGGGCGAAGCCAGCATCAGGTAATAACCCATCGACCATAACGTAAGCAGTGCTGCAAGATACAGCAGCAGCGAGCCGATCATCTGGCAATCGACCCCCAGCAGGCGTTCGTGGTACAGCAGCAGCAAGATCGCGATCATCTGGAACGTGGTTTTTATTTTGCCCAGCATCGAAACCGCGATACTCCTGCTTTCGCCGAGCTTGGCCATCCACTCGCGCAGCGCGGAAATGGTGATTTCGCGCCCGATGATGATGAAAGCGATGATCGCGTCGGCACGCCCCAGCTTGACCAGCACGATCAATGCGGCGGCCACCATCAGCTTGTCTGCAACCGGGTCAAGGAATGCGCCGAAAGCAGAAGACTGGTTCAATTTGCGCGCCAGATAGCCATCCAGCCAGTCGGTTATCGCCGCCAGCAGGAACACACCGGTGCTGATCAGGTTTTTAAGGTGCGGTTTTAGCGTGTCATCAGACAAATAAAAAACCGCGACGAATACCGGAATGAGCAGGATTCTTAACCAGGTAAGCAGATTAGGGATATTGAGCGGCATGATAAGTTTATTCAGAGGTATCCTAGTGTAGCTGCTGGTAAATCTTTTCGGCAACAAAATTATTGATGATTTCTCAATGGAGTTGCCGGTAAATCGCTTCAGCAAGCGCTTTGCTGATTCCTTCCACCTGGCAGAGCTGCTCGACGCTGGCTTGTGCCACTTCGCGCAGCCCTCCGAAATGGGTCAGCAGGCTGCGCCGCCGCTTGTCCCCTACCCCGCTGATCTCTTCCAGCGATGAGGTAATACGCGCTTTGCCGCGCTTGGCGCGATGCCCGGTAATGGCGAAACGGTGCGCTTCATCGCGGATTTGCTGGATCAAATGCAGCGCGGGATCGTCGCTGCGCAACTGTTTGACCGTGCCATCCGGAAAAACCAGTTGTTCCAGGCCGACCTTGCGCTCTTCGCCCTTGGCGACGCCGATCAAGGCCAGATCATTCAGACCCAATTCGTGCGCCACCTCCATCGCGATGTGCAATTGCCCCAAACCGCCGTCGATCAGGATCAGGTCGGGGCGTGCGCTTTCCCCTGCGGAGAGTTTCTGGTAGCGCCGCGTCAGCGCCTGGCGCATCGCCGCATAGTCGTCGCCGGGGGTAATGCCGGTGATGTTGTAGCGGCGGTATTGGCTGCTACGCATGTCGAGATTCTCATACACCACGCAGGAAGCCTGCGCCGCTTCACCCATCGTGTGGCTGATATCGAAACATTCGATGCGCTGCAAATCCGGCATGTCCAGCAGTTCGCGCAGCTTGTCCAGGCGCAGCCTCTGCCCGCCCTGCTGCGCTTTGCGCTGTTGCAATGCCAGCAGCGCATTGCGTTGCGCCATATCCAGCCACTGCTTGCGCTCGCCGCTCGCTGCCTGGCTGATTTTCACCGCGTGCCCGGCCTGTTCGCCGAGCAATTGCGCAAGGGCTTCATCGTTGCATTCTGCCTCCAACACCAGCAACGGCGGCACGCTGCGGCTCAAATAATGCTGTGCGATAAACGCCTGTACGATCTCGTCCGCCGACAAGTCTTCGGCATGTTCCGGGAAAAAGCTCTTGTCGCCCAGATGCCGCCCGCCGCGCACCATCGCCAAGTTTACGCAGACCAGCCCGTCCTGTTGCGCCAGCGCGATGATGTCGGCATCCGTCGCGCCGCCGGTGGATTCGACAAACTGTTTTTGCTGTACTGTATGCAACGCGCGCAACTGGTCGCGCAACGCGGCGGCCTGCTCGTAGTGCTGCGCCTCCGCCGCGCGCTCCATCGCCGCGCGCAGGGTCTGCTCGACTTCCTGATGGCGGCCTTGCAGCAGCAGCACCGCGTTGCGGATATTGGCCTGATAATCTTCCGCCGAGACCAGCTTCACACATGGCGCGGTGCAGCGATGGATCTGGTGCAACAGGCAGGGACGGGTGCGATTGTTGAACACGCTGTTTTCGCAAGTACGGATACGAAAAATCCTTTGCAGCAGCTGGATGCTTTCCTTGGCCGCATACGCATTCGGGTACGGCCCGAAGTATTGATGCTGCCGATTCAGCGCGCCGCGATAATAGGTGAGGCGCGGGAATTCATCTCCGGTTAATACGATATATGGATATGATTTATCGTCCCTGAATAATATGTTATAGCGCGGCCTCAAAGATTTAATTAAGTTGTTTTCCAGCAGCAACGCCTCGGCTTCCGAGCGCGCGACAGTGGTTTCGATGCGCGCGATATGCGACACCATCAGGCGGATGCGTGGTGAAATATTGGTTTTCTGGAAGTAGGATGCAACGCGTTTTTTCAGTTGCTTGGCCTTGCCGACATACAAGACCTCGCCCTTGCCATCGAAAAAACGATACACGCCCGGCAGTAACGGCAGATTTTCTACGAACTCTTTAGCTTGGAAATCGTGCTGCCTGTCGTTCACATCAAATCTTTCAATCCTGTGGAAAACTGGGTCGCTCCGCCATTGGCCGGGTGGCGCACCGAACCGACAGTGGGTATGCCCATCTCATGCAGCAACCATTCAGACTTCTTGCCGACCGCGATAATTTTGGCATTTGGAAAAACTTCTATCAGTATCCGCAAAGCCGGTTCACCCAAACTAATCTCTGATGGAGTCGGGGTTCTATTCGACCACAAGTTATCTGTACGATGCGGGTGTAACTGCATCGCATTCCAAAGAATAGTGCGTTCTTCAATACCCAGCCGATGAAGTGTTTTCCAGACGATGGTGGCCGATGGTTCTGAAAACGGCAATCGTCTTGTGGAAAGTCGTCCTGTCAAAGCGGGAATACGCGGTATGGCCCCCTCACCTAGCAATCGTTCGCTGGTGAAAGCAATGCCACTATAACGGCAGCCTTGATATCCGGGTGCTTCCCCGGCAAGAATAAACTCAGGATTACAGTCCAGATGCAACGCAAGCCGATTCAGCTTCTCGATAGGGCCATTTCCAGCGGCATCATGTGGGCAACAATCTTGCCAAGGGTTAAAAAGCCCGGCTACGCCTGATGGGAGCGTTTTAACCAGTCTTTTAGCAAGCGATAATTTTGGAGTCTTCATGCCTATCCCATCGCTTATCTATGCCCGAAAAAACCAACGTACCACAAACCAACCAGCGAGCAGACACCGGCGGCAATCGTTACGTAATAAGGCCATAGCGTTTTCTTCTCAGCGAACGGATCGACCAGCGAGCGTTGCGCGCCTTCCGGCAGGTCGGCCAAGCCGGTCAACGAAGTGCCGAATGGGATATTGATGCGCACCCGCGCGTTGATCGCCCAGCCGCTGGCATCGAGTATCGGACCAAGGTTGCGCTTCTTCAACTTGAACCAGGCCATCACCATGGCCGGACCGGAAACCAGCAGCATCAAACCGATTATCGCGAGGGGCATTTGCCAGAGTTTCAACCCCAATAAACCGCTGACTATCGAAGCAAGTATGCCGCCGATGGCGGCGATTGCCAAGCCTATCGCCGCAAAAATACCGGCGAACTTGCCCACATCAAAGGGCGGTTTAGGCGGAGCGGCAGTCACCCCTGCTACTGGCTTGCTGTTGTCCACCACCGCCTTGATCATATTGCCTTCCGCCGAGCTGGCCTTGGATGCAGCCAGCTTTTGCATCTGCTCGCTGATTACCTTGGTCAGTTTTTTATACGGCGCCCAAAACGCCTGGCGTATGCTGATCGGGTGATCAATGATGCGTACGATGCTGGCATCCCAGTCCCGGTCTTTTCGGTCATAAAAAACGCCGTTGCGACCGACTATCAGAAAATCCGAGTCTCCTCCGGTAAAGGCGGCGGCAATGCTCATCTTTTCCGCACCGCCATTGCGCGTGCAATCGCAGTACACCAGATACAAACCGCTCATGCCAGCAAACACGGCATGCTTGTTTACATCCTCAACCTTGATGCACAACTCGCAACTGCGCCCGTCCAGATACAGCGTGCCGGCCTGAAATATCGCCTTATCCTTGCCGGTATAGAAATTGCGGAACGACACGAAGTTATTCACCAGCTTGAACAAGTCGCGGTTGTAACGCAGCAGCCTTTCCACCGAGCGGGTTGCCTTTACCTCGGTCGCCACCGCCTGGTCCTGCGCGATCAAGCCATCAATTGCCGCCTTGTGCTTACTGCCGAAAATCTCGCGCATGCGCACGCTGCCGAGCTGCTCGACATTGTTTGTCGGCTTGCCCGCCTGCCATGCTTCAAACGCCGCAAATTTGGCGCACAGCACAGCCCACTCCGACATGCTCAAGCTTTCTTTTTTACCGAATAACGGCACGGCAACCTGCTCGCGCAATGCTTCCACCCTGGCCTGCCATGCGGGATTGATGCCTGAAACCAATGGCAGCGGCTTGTTTGCCTCCACTGTCGCCAGCGGAAAATTCGCCACATCGGCGCTCTGCGCCGACAAACTCTGCGCGGCAAGATGCTGGTAATCTTCGGCAGAACGGCTCAACGGAACGGCTGCACGCGCATCATAAGCGGCCAATTGGCAACGGGTGAAATAGTCGCTGGCCTTGTCCTTGACTGCGTGAAATACATCCGCCGCCGCCCGTGTTTTCGCGCCCAAAAACTGGATGGCCGCATCGCCATCGCCTTGGATTTGCCAGGCTGAATACGCAGCGGCCTCGGCAAAGAATTTGTCCGCGATATCCTGATTGATGCCAGTCTCACCGCTTAAATCCGCTACTGAACCGGTGCACTTGATGATGTCCTCAACGGTTGCGCGCAGTCCCTCGTCGCGAATCTGCCCGGGGCAAATCACCCCGTCACCGTTGAATTCCAGGCCCGCCACAAACTTCTCGATGTCGGCCATATCCGCCAGGGAAATCTCTGGCGCATCGGCCTTGCCCAGGCTTTTCAGGATATGCCGCGCGGAAGCCAGCACCTGCTGCCCCTCTTCGCTGCTGTCGTCTATATCGGCCAAAGCCAAGCAATCCGAACCCTTGACCAGCAGATCGGCATCCTTCAGCAGCTTGCCCGCCCAGGCGATGGCCACCAGCACTTCATTAGCGCGCACGCGCGTATCCGCATCGCTGTCAATCAGGTCGAGCGTTCTGGTATCGAACTCGATACCGCGCGTCGGGCAGCTAAGAGCTGCCCACAGCTTCTGATCCAGATCCTTCAGCGCCAGCAAATCCGCACCGCTATCAAGCTGCACCTGATCAAAACCGCCCGCGCGAAAAAACTTCCATGTATGCGACGTAGCCATATGCGCTCCCTGTGTTCGAGTTAAAACCAAGCCGATTATACAAGCATGGCAGTTTAGCTCCCCTGATGCTCCAGCGTATATATCGCGCCTTCGTCTTGTCCCAGATGCTTCACCAGATAAGGCATCACCTGTTGCAGCGCGCCATGCAACACCCAGGGCGGATTGACAATAAACATACCGCTGCCGTACATGCCGAAACCATCTTCACCGGGAGCCTGCACGCTGAGCGCGACATGCAACCAGTTTTTCACCGGTAATCGCTTGAGTTGCTCGGGCAACTGCCGCGCCTCGGTACGCTGCAACTGCGGGTACCACACCGCATACACCCCGCTGGCAAAGCGTTTCAGTCCTTCGCGCAACGCCGACAGCACGCGTTGATAATCCTGCTTGTCTTCATAGGGAGGATCGATCAATACCAAGGCGCGGCGCGGCGGAGGCGGCAACAAGGCTTTCAGCGCACCAAAACCATCAGCGGTTTGCATCAGCACTTGCGCGCCGCGACCGGCAAAATTCTCCTGTAAAATTTCACTGTCACTGGGGTGCAACTCGAACAGCCGCATCCGATCCTGTTCGCGCAGCAGCTCCAGCGCGATCAACGGCGAACCTGGATACAGCTTCATCTGCCCGTCTGGATTGAGGCGCTTCACCAACGCCATATACTCCGCCAACGGTGCAGGCAAATCGGCGCGCCCCCACAAGAGTGCGATACCTCTTTCATACTCCGCATTCTGCGTGGCATAGCCGCTATCCAAAGAATAGCACCCCGCTCCGGCATGGGTATCGATATACCAGAACGGTTTATCTTTCTGCGCCAGATAGCGCAACAATTGCACCTCAACAATGTGTTTCAGCACATCGGCATGATTGCCGGCATGAAAAGCGTGGCGGTAACTTAGCATGGTTTTGGATCAGGGATTACTCGGGACGCGATTGTGCCATGTCCAGCCGAGCAGTGTGACTCCAGCCTTGCGTACTGTGCAATTTCCACAACCGGAAACGGCAATATTTGGCGCTGTGCTACAAATCGCCGATGCAGTTTCTGAATGGCTGGCTCATCGTTCAACAAGATGAAAAACTGGTAGCATAAACACAACCGTCTGATGACGAATAACCGAGAGAGCCTCACCATGTGCTTTGGCATTCCCATGCAAGTTGTCGAAGTCGATGGCGTGTTTGCCTGGTGTGAGGGGCGTGGTCGGCGCGAACGGCTCAATATCCTTTGGCTGGGAGAAACATCGCCCGGTGACTGGGTGTATGCCGTGCTGGGGCAGGCTCGCGAAAAACTGACGGTGCGGCAAGTAGCGGAGATAAATCTTGCACTCGACGGCCTTGTGGCGGCATTGCAAGGGGAGACCAATCTTGATGCTTATTTCCCCGATCTCACGCCGCCGCAATGACGCCGAACTTCGATACTGGCCGTGTGCGTGTGCAGCTCACATGTGCTGACGGCAGGGTCAGCGCGGTGCAAGTCAGCAGTGAACGCCCGGACGTGGCAATGGTTTTGCCTGGCCGGATGGCGGATCAGGCTGTGCAACAACTTCCATTACTGTTTGCTCTATGCGGGCAGGCGCAGGCGCGCGCGGCAGTGCTGGCCCTGGTCGCCGCGCGTGGAGAGGAATGCGTGCCGCAACTCGATCCGAACGTTCAGCGCGAAGTATTGCGTGAGCATCTTTGGCGCTGCCTGCTTGATTTTCCGCCACTGATGGGAGAGACAGCATTGCAGCAGGAATTCGTCAGCGCAATGAAGTGGGCCGCTGAAGGAAATCGCGCCGAGTTGCATGTGTTGCTGAACAGCCCGCGTATTGCAACGCTTCACCAGCGTTTGCATCAGATAAAAGAACAACATCCCATTCCATCCCGTTTGTTGCCACGGCTTGATGCGAGAAGGTCGCTGGCGGAGTGGCCGCGTTTGAGCGCCAAATTCTGTCGCCTGCCTGATTGGCGTGGCAAGCCAGCGGGAACCGGCACCATTACACGACAACAGCAAACAGAAGAAAAAATTAAATCGCTCTTCTTCTCCCGTTGGCTGGCACGCTTCGGCGAGCTGCAAGATTGGGCGACGGGTGATGACCAGGTCGGTACCGGCGGCACTGTAAGCGCAGTACCTATAGCACCAGGCATCGGTCGCTCACTCGTGGAGACCGCACGTGGCATATTGATGCATGAGATCGTGCTCGATGGCGAACGCATCGCCGACTACTTGATCGTCGCACCCACCGAATGGAATTTCCACCCGCAGGGAATACTGGTCGATCAGTTGCTGGGACAAAAAGCGATGGATCGCGATGTGCTGCAACAGCATGTCGCGCGCGCTGTCGCTGCGCTTGATCCCTGCGTGCCCTGGGAGCTGGAATGGGCATGAAGATACTGGTGCTGGGCATCGGTAACACACTGCTTACCGACGAGGGCGTCGGCATCGTCGCGATGCACGAACTGGAAGCGCGATTTGGCGCTCGCGAAGATATGGAATTCCTCGATGGCGGCACGCTATCCTTTACGCTGGCTGTACCGATCAGCGAATGCAGTGCCTTGCTGGTGATCGATGCCGCCGAGCTTGGCGCCGTACCCGGCACGGTGCGCAGCTTCGAGGGCGAGGAGATGGATCGCTTTCTCGGAGCCAACCGCAAGAGCAGCGTGCATGAAGTGGGCTTGCTCGATCTGATGTCCATCTCGCGCCTGACCGGGCATTGGCCGGAGCAACGCGCGTTGATCGGCATACAACCATCACTGGTGGACTGGGGAGAAACGCTGACGCCTGCGGTTGCGGCGGCGCTGCCGGAAGTTTGCGCCACCGCCGCCAAGATCATCGAACGTTTTGCCTGCGAGTAGCGAGTAGCCAGGATGCAGCGTAGCGGAATCCGGGAATGAGCGGCGTATCATGAACCCCGGATTTCATTGCATCCGGGCTACCCCGCTCAATGAAAGCGAGTTGACCTGGCCGCACCGCGCGCGCAGAATGCTCCCGCATTCCATGGTTAACCAACCACAAGGAGCCAGCATGAAGCACGCACAGCAACCGGACATACTGCCCGGAACCGTAGGCGAAGGCTTGGCACAGCGCGGCATCAGCCGTCGCGAATTCATCAAACTTTGTACTACACTGACTGCGATGCTGGCCTTGCCGCCTTCGATGGCGAGCGCGATGGTGGAAGCGATATCCAAGGCGCGACGTCAATCGGTGATCTGGCTCTCGTTCCAGGAATGCACCGGCTGCACCGAATCCATCACGCGCTCGCATTCGCCGACGCTGGAAAACCTGATCTTCGACCTGATCTCGCTCGACTACCACCACACGCTGCAAGCCGCTTCGGCAGAGGCCGCCGAACATGCCCGCGAACAGGCAATGAAGGACAACAACGGCAAGTATCTGTTGGTCGTCGATGGTTCGATCCCGATGGGCAATCCCGGCTTCTCCACCATTGCCGGCATCAGCAACCACGACATGCTGGTGGAAACAGCCAAGGGCGCGGCAGCCATCGTTGCGGTAGGAACATGTGCGGCTTACGGCGGCATTCCCAAGGCCGATCCCAACCCGACCGGCGCAGTTTCAGTGGGCGACATCGTCAAAGACAAACCCATTATCAATGTCCCCGGCTGCCCGCCGATCCCGGTGGTGATAACCGGGGTGCTGGCGTACTTCCTGACTTTCGGCGGCATCCCGGAACTGGACGCGCAGGGTCGCCCCAAGTCTTTTTACGGCGAGACGATCCATGACCGTTGTTACCGCCGGCCATTCTATGACCAGGGCAAGTTCGCCCAGAGCTTTGACGACGAGGCTGCACGGCAAGGTTGGTGTCTGTTCGAACTGGGCTGCAAGGGGCCGGTGACCTACAACGCCTGTGCCACGACGAAGTGGAACGATGGCACCAGCTTCCCCATCCAGTCCGGCCACGGCTGCATCGGCTGCTCCGAGCCGAATTTCTGGGATGCCGGGCCGCTTTATAAAGCGTTGTCCATGCCCGTGTCGGCGACAGCCTCTATGCTGGGTGCGGCGGCGGCAGCCGGCGCGGCAGCAGGCGTGGCGATCACCTGGCACAACCGCTCGACCAAGTCTGCGGCAAAAGCCGCACACGAAAAAGTGACGGTAGAAGAGCTGAAGCGGGAGGAAAATGAGCCATCTTGATCTGCTGACGGTCGCGCGCGGCGACGTATTGAACTGGGCGTTGCTGCTATTTATTGCTGGTGTCGTGCTGCGCCTGTTCGAGATCTTCGGTCTCGGTCGCAAGAACGATCTGGCAAGGCCACGCGCGGCCAGCCCCGGCAGCGGCTCGCGCAGCATAGCCACGCGCTCGTTTCCGCCAGAAGGTATGCTGAAACGCGATCCGGTGACCTACATCGGCGGTTATGTGTTCCACCTTGGACTGCTGGTGACGATCTTCTTTTTCGCGCCGCACATCGAGTTTTTTCGCAGCATGACGAGCTTAGTCTGGCCGGGTTTGCCTACAGCGCTGATAGATGCCTCGGTGGTTGCGGCGATGGTAGCTTTGGGCGTGCTGCTAGCACATCGGCTGAACAATCCGGTGAAGCGCATGTTGTCCGGCGCTGGTGATTACCTGGCTTGGGCGGCAACGCTGCTGCCGTTGCTGACCGGTTATCTGGCCTATCACCACCTGTTGCTGGAATACACCCTGATGTTGGCTCTGCACCTGTTTTCGATAGCGTTGTTGCTGGTGTTGCTGCCGTTCACCAAACTGTTCCACGCTTTCTCCCTGTTCATTTCGCGCTGGTACAACGGTGATATCGCAGGAAAAAAGGGAGTAGCGGCATGAGCAGCGAGCAGGGACCCCGCGAAGTGGGGATGGGAGCGTCCGCGATTGACGCCGGAGGCCGACACCAGAACTCGTGGAGTACTGTCGCTCGAAAGGAGGCCTCGTCATGAGCGCGACGCTTGCCAAAGGCATCAACATCTTCAAGGAAGTGATTGATGCGCCGATTGCCAGCTTCTTTTCCAGTTGTGTGCATTGCGGACTGTGTGCCGAAGCGTGTTTGTTCTACACCGAAACCAATGATGCGAAATACACCCCGATCCACAAACTGGAGCCGTTGCGCCGCATCTGGTTGCAGGAGTACACGCTACTCGGCAAGCTGGGAAAAATGCTTGGGCTGTCCAAACCGGTGACGGATGAAGAACTGGCGGAATGGGAGCCGCTGGTCTATGACAGCTGCACGCTGTGCGGCCGTTGTTCCATGGTCTGCCCGGTGGGCAACGACATCACTTACATGATCCGCAAGATGCGCGAGGGCATGTCCGCCTCGGGCCATGCACCGGAAGACCTGGTCGCTGCAACGACTCGTGCCGTTACCATCGGCAGCCCGATGGGCGTTAAATGGCCAGCGGTACAGGCGCAGATCAAACACGTGCAGGCCGACACCGGCATCGAGGTGCCGGTGGAACAGGACGGCGCGGACTATCTGGTAGTGATGTCCTCGATGGAGATCATCAACTTCCCCGAATACCTTTCCGCGCTCAGCCGCATCTTTAAACAGGCCGGAGTGAGCTGGACGCTGGCATCGGACGCGTTCGAAGCGACCAACAGCGGCATCCAGATTGGCTCCTCCGATCTGGCGCGCGCGATTGTCAGCCGCATTGTCGTGGCCGCCGAACGCCTCAAGGTCAAGTGCGTGATCAGCCCGGAATGCGGCCATGCCTTTACTGCACTGCGCTGGGAAGGGCCTAACCTGATGGGCAGGCCATTCGGCTTCGAGGTGAAGCACATTCTCGAAGTGCTGGACGAACTGCACCAGGCGGACAAGCTCAAGACCGGAGGCAAGGATCAGCGTCCGCTGACCTATCACGACCCCTGTCAGATCGCCCGGCGCGGCGGCGTGGTGGAACAGCCGCGCCGCTTGCTGTCCGAGGTCGCCGCAGATTTTCGCGAGATGCCGGATACCGGGGTGATGAACTGGTGCTGCGGCGGCGGTGGCGGTGTCTCGGCCATTATGCGCGCCGAACCGTTACGCTTGCAGGCTTTCAAGATCAAGAAGCGGCAGATCGAAGCCACCGGCGTGCGGACGCTGATCACCGCCTGCGCCAACTGCCGCATCGTATTGGAAGAAGGCCTTGAGCATAATCACATGAAGATCGAAGTGATCGGCCTAACCGAGTTGCTCGCCCAATATCTTGTTGAGGGCAACGCAACATGAGTAGATACCGTCTTTCCAGTCAAGCGATTTTTGCATAATTTGGCTGGTAAGGCTGCCGTGTTTTAAGTACACCGAAACACAAATGCACCAGCTTGCGCATTGCCGCACCGAGGGCAGACA
>JAHFRA010000061.1 GCA_023259035.1 Gallionella sp. | reverse complement strand
TCTTTTGCGCAGTGCTCTCGGCGATGTAGGTATCCTTGATGCGCTGGTCTATCCCTTCGTACACGCGGTTTTTATTGTTGTCGTTCTCGTTCATCTGGTTGGCGTTGTACGGCGGGTTGCCCATGATGACGGAGATTTTGCGCTGGTTCTGTTTGAACACGCGCTCGGTGTTTTCGGCGGTGAGGCCGAAGTCGAAGCCGCGCTGCTGTCCAGTATAGGTCTTTTCAAAGCCCAGGTTATCTAGCGTGTCCACGAAGCAGATATGCGGGAACTCAGCATATTTTCCGGTGAGCTGCGCGTAGGTGAATTCGATGTTCAGGTTGGCGATGTAGTAGGGCAGGATGGCGATTTCGTTGCAGTGGATTTCGTTTTTGTATTTGTATTCCAGCGCGGCCTTGTTGCCTTTGAGGTGTTCGATCAGGTCGGTGATGAAGGTACCCGTTCCGGTGGCCGGGTCGAGAATTTCCACGTGGTGGTCTTGCAACAGCTTGCCGAAATGCTTGTGCAGCAAGGCTTCTGTGCCATTTAGCATAAAGTGCACGATTTCGCTCGGGGTATAGACTACGCCCAGGCGATCCGCCAACTTGGGGTTGTAGACCTTGTAAAAATTTTCGTAGATAGCCTTGAGAAAGCCCTGCTTTTCGTGATGGTCGGCAATGCCTGCCGCCGCCTGGCGGATTGCGCCGTAGTAGCTTTCCAGCCCGCGCAGGGTGTTCTTTTTGGTGGTGCCGGTGAAGAAGGTTTCCTCGATGCGGGTCAGCTCGCGCGCGATGTTGTTCTCGCGGTGGAACTGGCTGTCATCGAAGATGCGCAGGAAGATGTCTTCGGTAAGGATGTGCTGGATCAGCATTTCGCGCACATCGTCCAGCGTGATGTCGGCGTGGATGTTGTCCTGACATAATTTCAGGAAAACCTTGAGCGCCTTGCCGAAAGGCTTGTTGCTCTTTTGCTGCGCATCGAACATTTCGCGCAACGCTTCCAGCACCTTGGGCAGGTCGTCCTTGAATTTTGCCACCGCGCGGCGGAAATCGCTGACTTCGGGACGCTCGAAACTGACGAAGGCGATGACAAGCCGATCCAGCGCGGCGGCATCGCGCATGTTGACGCGCATTACTTCACGGTCGCTCTGGATCAGGACGGCGGTCTTGCTGTCCTCGAACAGGATGTTGTCGGTGGGATAACCCTTGGCGCGTTTCTTGGCGATTTCTTCGTCGAGGTCGTCGGCTTCGTCTTTGGCTTCCCAATAGCCGTGTGTCAGGCGCAACGCATCCTTGAGCGTGCCATCGGGATAGACTTTGTTGCCGTTGCGGGTGATGTATTCCAGTTCGTCTATGAGGCGCAGGTCGCGCGGCTTACAGTAGGCGTCGAGCAGATTGGAAAAGGCTTTGCGGATGCTGCCCTCATTAACCGACCCGCCATGCTGGATGAGCGATTCTATTTCGTGGATGTAATTTGAAATCAGGAGTTGGCTCATTTATCACCCAGCAAACCGCCAGCATCCTTTTCACCCAGCTCCATTTTTGGCACTGCGTTTTTCAAGCGCTTCTCAACTTCCTTGATATGCTCGACTGACGGAATTTGTTCGGGAGGTGTGCCACCGATACGCTCGATAGCAACACGAACTTCTTTGCCGACTTGTTCGTGTGTATTTATGGCTTGCTGCTGACTACTGATTCTTTCGCGCGCGAGCTTGTCGCGGGTTTGTGTCATGCGAAACTGGTTGGCAGCCAGTTCGGTGGCGTTCATGCGATCCAGCAATTGCTCTTTGGCAGGGATATTCTTTTTCGTTTTGATGGCGTCGCTATTTAATCCGCCATATAGCCCTTTGTAGCCCGCATCGTGGAACACGCCAAACATTTTGTCTTGCACCCCTGCTTGCCTTGCAGCGCCGGAAAGCGCCTTGAATTCCTCCGAGGTTTGTTTGCGCAGCTCAATCCGTTCCTGATCGGCGGCAAGCTGTTCATTAAGCTCCTGCTTGCGGGCTTGAATGGCAAAATATTTTTGCGCATTGGCAATTTCCGGTTTGCGCGGATCGCCATTTTGGGCGATTAAATAGCAGGCAAAACGCGAGAGTTGAAAATCATCAACTTCTCGTGTTCCACCTTTGCCTACCTCGATCATTTTGCCGGCGCCGGCAAAGTGATGCACCGGGTTATTTTCTGACTGTTCACAAGAGGCTATGGCGCGTTTGATGGCATCTTCGAAACGCCGCCACTGGGTGTAACCAAGCATCGGCTGAAGGTCGCGTGCGCTCCAATATTCTGCGCCATGTTCATTGGAACGCTTCAATTCCTCGAAGGATTGATCGCCAATGGTCGGTACATTCTTCGAGATCATAATTGAGCGCCCTTCCTGTAATTAACCGAACAAAGCGGTATGCCGATTCTACCCCAGGAACAAGCGATACGCCGGATTGCCGCTCTCGTCCCAATACTGGTAGCCAAGCTTGTCGAGGAAGGCGCGCAACACCTTCTTGTCGTGGTGCGGCACCTGCATTCCGACCAGCACACGGCCATAGTCTGCACCGTGGTTGCGGTAGTGGAACAGGCTGATGTTCCAGCTGTGGTTCATGCGGTTGAGGAAATTCATCAGCGCGCCGGGACGCTCGGGGAACTCGAAGCGGAACAGGATTTCGTCCCGCACTTCCGGCGCGCGCCCGCCGACCAGATGGCGCACATGCAACTTGGCCATTTCATTGTCGGTAAAATCCTGCGTGCGCAGTTTGTTCTTTTCCAGCACGGCGACCAGCCTAGCAGTTTCCGCAGGGTCGCGCACCTGCACGCCGACGAACACATGCGCCTCTTTCGGGTCGGCATAGCGGTAGTTGAATTCGGTGATATTGCGCTGCCCCAGCAACGCACAGAATTTGCGGAAGCTGCCCGGCGTTTCGGGGATAGTCACGGCGAGGACGGCCTCGCGCTTCTCGCCGATCTCGGCGCTCTCGGAGACAAAGCGCAGGCGGTCGAAATTCATATTGGCGCCGCTGGCGATGGCAACCAGCGTCCTGCCCCTGAGCTTCTCGCGCGCCGCATACAGCTTGGCCCCGGCGATGGCGAGCGCGCCCGCCGGTTCGAGGATGGAGCGCGTGTCCTCGAATACATCCTTGATCGCCGCACAGGTGGCGTCGGTATCCACCAGGATGACTTCGTCCACCAGTTTGCGGCACAGGCGGAAGGTTTCTTCACCCACTTGCTTCACCGCCACGCCGTCGGCAAACAGGCCGACATGCTCCAGCACGGCGCGGCGCTTGATTTTAAGCGATTGATACATGGCATCGGAATCCACCGGCTGCACGCCGATGATCTTGATATCCGGACGCACCTGCTTGGCATAAGCGGCCACGCCGGAGATCAACCCGCCGCCGCCGATGGCGCAAAAAATCGCGTGGATGGGCTGGTTGTGCTGGTGCAAAATCTCCATACCGATGGTGCCCTGCCCGGCAATCACGTCGGGGTCGTCGTAAGGATGCACGAAAGTCAGCTTGTGTTTTTTCTCCAGCACCAATGCAAACTGGTAAGCATCGGAATAGGAATCGCCGTGCAACACGACTTTCGCGCCCCGCCCGGCAACCGCTTGCAACTTGATCTGCGGCGTGGTGGCAGGCATCACGATGATGGCCTTACAGCCCAGTTTCTGCGCCGACAGCGCTACGCCTTGCGCATGGTTGCCCGCCGAGGCGGCAATGACTCCGCGTTCCAACTGCGCCGGAGTTAACTGCGCCATCTTGTTGTAAGCACCGCGCAGCTTGAAGGAAAACACCGGCTGCATGTCCTCGCGCTTGAGCAGCACGTTATTGCCGGTGCGTGCGGACAGGTTGGGCGCAAACTCCAGCGGGCTTTCTATGGCCACGTCATAAACGCGGGCGGTTAAAATACGTTTCAAATAGCTCTGCATGATTGGTCTGTATGTGAATTATCGGGCGCAAGATTAGCAGGAATTGCGCTTCAACCGAAAGAGAAATTAAATAATTTATAACACTGGCCTTAATCACGAAAATCCCAATAAGGCTTATACTTCGCGCACCCAATAACCAACTTCATCCGCCATGCTGCTCAATTGTGTCGCCTACCAGAACGGGGCCAAGCTCGCCGTCCTTCCCATCGAGGAAATCAGCGACTACCTGCAACGCCCGAATTGCTTCGTCTGGGTTTCGTTGTGCGACGCCAACGATGCCGAACTTGAAAAAGTACAGAAAGAATTCGACCTGCACGACCTGGTGGTCGAGGATGCGCGGCACGGACACCAGCGCCCCAAGATCGAGGAATACGATGAATCATTGTTCGTGGCGATGCATATGCTGGAGGTTACCGATTCAAACATGGAGGTCGGCGAAGCACACATCTTCGTCGGGCACAATTTCATCCTCTCGATACGCAACCGCAGCGAGCATAACTTCCGCAGCGTGCGCGAACGCTGCGAACGCGAACCGGATCTGTTGCGGCTGGGTACAGGCTTCGTGCTTTATGCGCTGATGGACCGGGTAGTGGATCGCTACTTTCCGGTGATCGATGAATTGGAAACGCAACTGGAAACCATAGAAGAGCATATCTTCGACAAGGGCGCGGCCCGCGTCAACATCGAGCAGTTGTATGAGCTCAAGCGCAAGGTTGCGGTGCTCAAGCACGCGGTCGCGCCGCTGATGGAGGCTGCCGGGAAACTGCACGGCGGGCGCGTGCCGCCCGTCTGCGCCACCACCCAGGAATATTTCCGCGACGTGCACGACCACCTGACGCGCATCAACGCCGGGGTGGACGCCATGCGCGACACCATCACCACCGCCATCATGGTATGCCAGTCCACCGTATCCATCGAGCAGAACGTCATCAACAAACAGCTCGCCGCCTGGGCCGCAATCTTCGCCATCGCCACGGTGTTCACCGGCATCTGGGGCATGAACTTCCAGCACATGCCGGAACTGCAATGGGCGTATGGTTATCCGGTGGCATTGTTTATTATTGTTGTGGTGTGTGGAGTGCTTTATTTGAGGTTCAAGAAGTCGGATTGGTTGTAGATTGGGGCCGAACAAACCCGGCGGCTAGAGCCGTTCGTAACGTAGGATGTGGTGAGCTTGCGAACCGCATCAATCGCGAGCGATGCGGTTGTCACCGCATCCTGCCTGGCTCCAGAAGGGAATGAAAAGCAAAAATGCAAATTCAAGAATTTCAATTCAAACCTGATGCTGCGCATGTGTGGCATCAGATCGAACAGGTAAATGAATAATGGCAAAGTTTGCTATGAATGCTTATTGTTGATGTGTGATTTATAGATTACAATCGCCGTATGATCACCGTGCTGCGATATAAGGATGAGTTCGGCCACGAAGTGGTGACGGAGTGGCTTATATCCATCAAAGACAGGCAAACGCGGGCACGCATTGAGGTGCGTTTCTTCAGGTTGGCAGCGGGTAATTTTGGCGATTGCAAACCACTGCGCGATGGCGTGTGGGAACTGCGCATCGATTGGGGGCCGGGATATCGCGTGTATTACGCCAAAGTGGGTGATGCAATCGTTGTGTTGTTATGCGGCGGCGACAAACGTAAGCAAGATGCAGACATTGACCGTGCCATTCAATATCTGGCCGATTTCAAACGGAGAACAAAATGAGCAAACTCAAAAAAGCCAGCATTTCCAACCGCGAAGCGGCCATGCGCGAATTACGCGCCGACCCTGAATATGCCGCCGAGTTTGTAAAGGTGGCGCTGGAAGAAATGGAAGACCCGAAAACCTGCGCATCCGCCTTGCTCGCACTTCGCACCATAGCGGAAGCTTATGGCATGACCAAGGTGGCGGAGGAAGCCGGCATCCAGCGCGAAAGCCTGTACCGCGCCCTTTCCCCCAGCGGCAACCCGACCATGAAGACCTTGATGGCAGTCATGAAAGCTGTCGGGCTACGCCTCTCCGCCGTGCCGGACAAAACTCATGCGCACGTCTGATTATTGGATAACCCGAGAAGATTAGATACTTGAGTATCTGAAAGATAAAAAAAGACCCGACCCCAGCATTCATATTTAGTGCACATTTTTATTTGTCACCAGCGTAGTGAACGTAGGATGTGGTGAGCTTGCGAACCGCATCAATCGCGAGCGATGCGGTTGCCACCGCATCCTACCGGGCTTTGTAGTCATTGGAACCTCTTTACACTGACGCAAAGATAAGGGGGTGTCACTTGATCACAGGATTAAACTTCTTTCTTATCAAGCCACTCAGCATAAGTGTCAGGAATAATTGCTGTTATCTTTTTTATTTTCTCAGAGACAAGGATGCTCTCAATAATATTCATTATCGCCTGAATAAGAGTGATGCAATGACCTAGTGATGCGCATTGAACGACGCCATCCTTAGAAAATTTATAATTAAATTTGCCCACCGGTACTGAAAAGGATTCTTTACTGTGAATACCATTGTTATGAAGAGAATTACGAATACTGGAAAATGCTTTAATAATTTCAGCATATTGTGGTGCGTCACTCAAGCCGGCTTCCTTGGATAATTCCTTGAATGTCTCTCCAATGTTGTTAAGTTTCTTAGATGCAATTTTATTTAGCAAGCCACCAAAAAGATTTTCAAGTTTGAAGTGAAAGAATACAACCAGCCCAAGACGTATCTGATCTAACATTATCTTTTCAGTATCTTCCAAAGATAAGTTGCTGCCTGCATACTTAAGAACCATAGAGTTATTCTGATGTCCCTCTGCAATATTATGGTAAGTACTTAACCAAAAACCGCAAGACAAAACGGTCTGTTGCATTCCACTTAAGGCAACTAAACGTGAATCTTGCGCTGTAACTTCAAAGTTAGCATTTGCAGCGACTCTTTCCATTAGGTTATAGATTTCATCGCTTAGTTCAGATAGTTCATTAGTCCAGTTGGTGATCATTTTGAA
>JAHFRA010000038.1 GCA_023259035.1 Gallionella sp. | reverse complement strand
CCGCCTAAAGTGGTCATCGTTGCGTGCATGAGAAAGTTGTTAACCATTATGAATTCAATGTTGAAAAATAACACCCCGTGGAACCCAAAAATTGCTTGACTTGGAACACGGTTGCTCCCCCTGCAAGTGGGAGGGCATCAAACCCCATCACCCTCGCAGGGGGATGGGGGTAGAGCCAAGAGAGGCTGCTTATGTCCGAACCACAATTCAAAAAGATCATCATCTTCGGCGTTGGCCTGATCGGTGGCTCGTTCGCGCTGGCGTTGCGCAAGGCGAATGCGGTCGGCGAGGTGGTCGGTTTCGGGCGCAGTACAGCGACTCTTGAACAGGCCAAACAACTCGGCATTCTTGATCGTATTGGCGTCGACCTTGCCGAGCTCGGCGATGCCGATCTGGTGTTGCTGGCCACCCCGGTCGGGCAGATGGCGGAAATCATGGCGCGCATCGCGCCGCATCTCGGCGCGCACACTTTGGTCACCGATGGCGGCAGCACCAAAAGCGACGTGGTGGCTGCGGCTCGTGCGAATCTGGGCGGCAGGGTCGCGCAATTCGTTCCCGCGCATCCGATTGCAGGAGCCGAGCAGAGCGGCGCGGCGGCGGCGCGTGCCGATTTATATGCGGGCAAAAAAGTGGTGCTGACCCCGCTGCCGGAAAACTCTCAAGATGCGTTAGCGCGTGCGCGCAACGCATGGGAGCTGTGCGGCGCGGTGGTGAGCGAACTGACGCCGCAACAGCACGATGCGGTGTTCGCTGCGGTGAGCCATTTGCCGCATTTGTTGTCGTTCGCGCTGGTACACGACCTGGCGCAGCGCGACAACCGCGATCTGCTGCTGTCATTTGCCGCCAGCGGTTTTCGCGACTTCACGCGCATCGCGTCCAGCAACCCGGAAATGTGGCGCGACATCTGCATGGCGAACCGCGAGGCGTTGCTGGACGAACTGGGGCTTTATATGGAAGAGCTGGAATCATTGCACGAAGCGCTGGCTGAAGCCGATGCGGACAAGCTCGAACAAGTGTTCAGCGAAGCACGCAAGGTGCGCAGCAACTGGTCGCCGCAATAAGAATAATGAGCCACATCTCAACCAGGCCGCTTTGGTGGCTGCTCATCGCCGTCGCGCTGATCTGGTTCGCCAACCTCGAATATCGCACGCTGGTCAAGCCGGACGAAGGGCGCTATGCCGAGATTCCGCGCGAGATGGTGGCGAGCGGCGATTGGGTGACGCCGCGCCTGAACGACCTCAAGTATTTCGAAAAACCGCCACTGCAATATTGGGCGACCGCCACCGCCTATACCCTGTTCGGCGAACACCAATGGACATCGCGCCTGTGGACCGGGCTGACCGGTTTTGCCGGCATCCTGCTGGTGTGGTTTGCCGGGCTGCGCCTGTTCGGGCGCGAGGCGGCGGGCTATGCCGCGCTGTTGTTGTCCAGCAGCATGCTGTATGTGCTGATGGGGCACATCAACACGCTGGATATGGGCGTGACGTTTTTTCTCACGCTGGGTATTGTCGGCTTGTTGCTTGGGCAGGCGCAGGCGGATATGTCAAAACAGCGCAACTGGATGGTCTTGGCGTGGGCGGGTCTGGCATTGGCGGTGTTGAGCAAAGGACTGATGGGGCTGGTGTTGCCGGGCGCCGCGCTGTTTATTTATTGCATCGTGCAACGCGACTTCGGCGTGTTGAAACGCATGCACTGGCTGCCCGGTCTGGCGATGTTTTTTGTCATTACCGTGCCGTGGTTCATGCTGGTGATGAAAGCCAACCCGGAATTCTTCGAGCGCTTCTTCATTTACGAGCATTACACGCGTTTCACCACCAAGGATCTGGGACGCTACCAGCCCTGGTATTACTTCATCCCGATCCTGCTGGCCGGGGCGTTGCCGTGGACGGTGCTGATGTTCGACGCGATGTGGCGCACCTTGCGCAACCGCAGGCTGCCGGACACGATATTCAACACCCAGCGCTTCCTGCTGATCTGGACGGTGTTTATCTACGTGTTTTTTTCAATTTCCGGCTCCAAGCTGCCGTCCTATCTGCTGCCGATGTTTCCCGCGTTGGCCTTGCTGATGGGCAAGCGCATTGCCGGGATGCGCGAGCGGGTGTTGTTCTGGCAGATTGCTCCGGCAATACCGGTCGCGCTGCTGCTGCTGGGGGTGGCGGTGAATGTGGGCAAGTTTGCCGATACGCCGAATCAGGCCGAGCTGTATCCGCATTACAGCGCTTGGCTGGTTACTGCGGCACTGGTATTGCTGGCCGGTGTGCTGGCAGGGATGCTGCTGTTGTGGCGTGAAAAAAAATTCGTTGCGGTGGTAGTGATAGCGCTGAGCACCTTGCTGTCAGCGCAAATCGGACTATCCGGCTATGAAACGATAGCGCGCGAGCGTTCCGCCAAACATATCGCCTCGGCGATACGCGGCGAGGTAAAAGCGGATGTGCCGTTTTATTCGGTGCTGACCTACGAGCAGACACTGCCGTTTTATCTTAAACGCACCTTTACTTTAGTGCAGTATCAGGATGAAATGGCCTACGGCATCAAGCAGGAGCCGCAACGCTGGATTCCTACCATTGAGGAATTTTCCAGGGTTTGGGACGCACAGCGTGAGGCGCTGGCTATCATGCCGGTGTATGCTTACGCGCAGTTGCAGAAACAGGAGTTGGCGATGAAAATTATTTTTGAGGATACGCAACATATTGTGGTGAAAAAACCATGAGCCTGGTCAGTTTTAGTTTGATTTTCGTCGGTGTGATGCTCAATGCGGCCGCGCAGATACTGATGAAAGCCGGTACCAACGCGATTGGTTATTTCGAGTTCAGCATGGAAAATATCCTGCCTATCGGCTGGAAGCTGGCGACCGAGTGGCATATCGCCGCCGCGCTGTTTTGCTATGTGCTGAGCGTGGTCATCTGGATCCTCGCGCTGTCGCGTGTGCCGGTCAGCATCGCCTTTCCGATGCTGTCGATGGCTTATGTGGTGAATGCCGTCGCAGCCTGGTATCTGCTTGGAGAGCCATTCAATCCGACCAAGCTGGCCGGCATGGGGGTGATTGTTCTCGGCGTGATTATTATTTCGCGGGCTTAAAATCAATGCTTCTCACAAAACCGTTCGTGGTGAGGTATCGACCACTTTGCAAACGCCTTTCGATACCTCAGGGCGAACGGTCTCAAGGTTGGCGAATTTATAGAATTTTTTCGGATATTCCATGAGCAATTTTCTTCCTTTCTCCCGCCCCACCATAGACGAAGCGACCATCGCTTCAGTAGCCGACGTGCTGCGCTCCGGCTGGATCACCAGCGGCCCGAAGGTGCAGGAATTCGAGAAAAAACTCTCCAAATATTTCGGCGGGCGTCCGGTGCGCACCTTCAACTCCGGCACCTGCACGATGGAAATCGCGCTACGTATCGCGGGCATCGGCGCGGGCGACGAGGTCATTACCACGCCGATTTCGTGGGTCGCGACCGCGAATGTGATCCTCGAAGTCGGCGCGACGCCGGTATTCGCCGATATCGACCCGGTCACGCGCAACATCGATCTGGACAAAGTCGAGGCCGCGATCACCCCGCGCACCAAGGCGATCATCCCGGTGTATCTGGCGGGTAAACCGGTGGACATGGGCCGGCTGTATGCGATAGCCAGCCAGCACAAACTGCGCGTCGTGGAAGATGCCGCGCAGGCCATTGGCTCGACATGGAAAGGCAAGCCGATTGGATCATTCGGCGATTTCGTCTCGTTCAGTTTTCAGGCCAACAAAAACATCACCACCTCCGAAGGCGGCTGTCTGGTGCTGAACAACGCCGAAGAGGCCGCGCTCGCGGAGAAATACCGCCTGCAAGGTGTGACACGCAGCGGCTGGGACGGCATCGAAGTGGACGTGCTGGGCGGCAAATTCAACATGACCGACATCGCCGCCGCGATTGGCCTGGGCCAGTTCGCGCAACTGAATGCCATCACCGAGCAACGGCGCAAACTGGCGCGGCATTATTTCGCCACGCTGGGCAAGGATTTTCAGGCGCAGACCGGCGCGCAACTGCCACCAAAGGATTTCGAGAATACCAACTGGCACCTGTTCCAGATCGTACTGCCGGAGCGCATCACCCGCGCCGACTTCATGGCGCGCATGAAGGACAGAAATATCGGCGTCGGCTATCACTACGCGCCGATCCATCTGTTCAAACTGTATCGCGCACTAGGCTTCAAGGAAGGCATGTTCCCGGTCGCCGAACGCGTCGGGCGGCAGATCGTCTCGCTGCCGATGTTTTATGCGATGAATGAGGGGGATGTTGAGCGCACCTGTGCTGCGATGCGCGAAGTGTTGATGTAGAGGCATAAAACATTACGCTATTCTCAGTGATCCTTCCAATTCTTGAGCAACTCCACACAACTTTCAGCGATCAATGATGGCACAATGACGACACATCGGCGACGCTCAGAAGACCTCGGAAGTATGGGCGAGCCAGCGTAGCCCGGATGTAATGCAATGAAATCCGGGGCTCTTTGTCCCACCGGATACCGGAATTTCCCTCTGTGCCCTGACGGGCACTCCCGGATTCCACTGCGTTGCATCCGGGCTACTCTCCGAACTTTCCTTCTTTTGCGCAACCCGCCCAATCGGGCGGCAATATGCCTTGCTTTACGTATTGGTGGAACGATGAATGCGGCCAATCGGCGGCTTGTTTGACCCATCCATGCTTGACGGGGTTGGAATGAATGTAATCGACGTGATGCCGGAAATCGTCTTCGTCGACGATGGTGTGTTCCCAATACCGTCGCTGCCATAATGCATATTCGCCTTTTTCATTGCGTACCACCGCCACGCCGGATTTGACCACGGCGTGGGTGAATGCGCTTTTGATCGCGCGCCACCTGCCGGGATAATCGGCATCGCCTTCGGGTAATGTCCAGATGGTGTGCAGGTGCTCGGGCAGAATGGCGATGGCATCAATGTGAAACGGGTGTTTGCGCTTCACTTCACGGAAGGCCGCGCGCAACGGGCCGATGTGCTCGACCAGCAGCCGGGATGAGCGATCCTGCAAGGTCACGGTGAAGAAATACGTGCCACCCGGCACAAGGTTGCGGCGGTAATTGACCATGATTAAATGTTACCGCGTAGCCCGGATGAAGCGTAGCGGAATCCGGGGTTTTTATGCGTGTATGTATCCCCGGATTCCGCTACGCTTCATCCGGGCTACGGTGCTTATTTGTACGCAAGCCGAGTGGGGTGGGCACGATTTTGTGCCCACGCGGATACCAGGCCGCTCGGGCGGGCGAACACCCTGTTTGCACACGCTACTTTCATTTCACCCACGGCGGTCTTTGACAACGCGGAAACCCGCGTAATCGTTATTGCGCCAAATGCAATATGCTCCGCTCTTCGGCTGTGCTCAGGACAGGCTTATTGATCCCCTATATACTGAAATGATTGGATGATCAGCGCGGGTTATGATTCTTGCACCGGTGAGGCAGTCGGGTAGCGTATCTCCACAAATTGCACAATGCGTGAGCCACAAAATTCGGGTATCGTAAATATATGTTCAGCAAAATTCTCAAGAAAAGCCAAGCACCAGTCGAAGTGATCCCGGAAACATCACATGAAATAACTGCCGTGGGCGTATGGGAAAGCCGGCTGCAATCGGCCATAGGCAATGACACGGAGTTGCTGGCGCTGGCTATTGATGCGCCGTCCATCGATTACAAGCTCACTGCCGTGCAGGCGCTGGCCAGTGAAGATGGATTGAGGGCCGCCGAGCGCGAGTTCCGCAAGCGTGACCGGCGCGCCCATAGCCTTGCCAAGCAGCGCTATGAAGCGCTGGTAAAACAGCGCGAGACACGCGCCAGCGCGACCGAGCTGATCGCGGTGGCCGCCGCGCTGGTTGATGCGCCGATGATTCCAGCCAACCGTTTGGCCGAGCTCAACCAGACATGGGAACTTCTGGATCAAGCTCTCATCGAGGACGAGCACAAATTCCGGTTCGCCGAATTGCAGGCAGGCCTGGCGGAACTTATACGCGAGCGCGGTGAACGCAAGCGCGCCGTCAGCCGCTGGTCAGCCGCTGCAAGGCAGGCGCTAGCGGAATTGGGTTCGGCTTGCGCTGGTGTGGAAGCAGCCAGCACCGGGCTGCAAGAGCTTGCCGCGATGCTTGCCACAGCCGGCGAAAAAGCCCGGGGCACGCTTGCGGAGATGTCGGCAACCGACTCCCCACCAACACCCGGTGACGGTGCCATTGCAGCGCTCGATGCGGCGATCCGGTCGGCGTTGCGGGATGCGGCGTTGATCGAAGCCAGGCTGGCGATTCTCGGCGAGTTGCAGGCAAGTCAGATGCCGCAGCATGTTGCGTTGAACGATGAGAGTTCCGCCGCGCCTCCAACAACCATTCCGGCAGACATTACGGTAGCGGCCAGCGAGCGCTGGAAAGAGTTGTCGCCGATGGCCGACCCGCGCATCGAAAATGCGCTGAATGCCCGGTTCGACGAGTGCTTGCGCCACCAGGATGAGGCGCGCAAGAAACTGCAAAAACAAAGCCGCCTTATCGTCAGCGAAAAGGACAAGGCGGCGTTGCAGGCGCGCATTCAAACATTGATGGCTGTGGCAGAGGCGACGGAAGCCGCGCTCGCCGCAGGTCATCTGGACGAGGCCGGGAAGCAGTTGGCGATTCTGCAAGCGGCTTCCGAAAAAGGCGGCGCCAGCGCCAAGTTGCAGACGCGTATCGGCGCATTGCAGTCCGAATTTTTGCGCCTCAAGGGCTGGCAGCACTGGGGCGGCGGAAGGGTGCGCGACGACCTCGTAATGGAAGCCGAGGCGCTCGCCGCTTCGACGGTCGCACCGGAAGGAGCGCGCCCGGTCAAGTTGCCGATCAAACAACTTGAAAATAGCATCGAGCAACTGCGCCTTCGCTGGAAAGAACTGGACCGGTTGGGCGGAGCCACCAGCAAGCTCCTCTGGCAACGTTTCGACGCTGCATTGAAAACCGCCTACCTTCCGGTGGCGGCGCACCTGGCTAAATTGAACGGGGCGCGTCAGGAAAATCTGGCCGCACGAAAAAATCTGCTGACTGCCCTGGATGAGCTGAACATAACTGTCGATGACCAGAACGCACCGGACTGGAAGGAAATCAATCGGGCGCTGGCACATTTTCAAACCGAATGGCGCAAGCTCGGGCCGCTTGAACATACCGTGCCGCACAAGTCGCAACCCGCGTTGCTGGAACACATGAAGGCCAGTGTTGCCCGGCTGGAAGCACCCCTGAAGGAAGTGCAGGCCGACGCGCAAGCGCAACGCGAACAATTGATCGTTCGCGCCAAGGCGCTCTGCCAGGACGTGCAAGCCCGAAACGCGCAAGGTCGCGACATGATGGCAAAGCTGCGCGAGTTGCAATCCCAATGGCAAAGCCATGCGAAATCGCAGCCGCTCCCCCGCAAAATCGAGAACAAATTGTGGGCGGAATTCAAGGCGGCAACCGATGCTCTCATGAGCCAGCGCGAAGCGGCACTCAGCGCCCGCGATGCCGGATTCAAAGCCAACCAGGCGACGCGAGAAGCTTTGATCGCGCAGCTTGAAGAGCTCCATCAAGACACCCCTTCGGCAGACACCAAGCGTGTTCTCGCAAGCGTCGACGCGGAGTGGCGCAAAGCCGGTGAGGCACCCAGAAATCAGGCGGACAAACTGGAGGCCAGGTATCGGGCGGCACGCGAACAAGCCCATGAACATCTGGCTGGCAGTGCCCGGCGATCCTGGCAGCTCACTTGTGATACCTTGCTCGCCAAGCTGGCGCTATGCGAGGAGCAGGAATCCGCCGCACCGTCTTCCCATCCGGCCGCCGACATCGAAGCACGCTGGGAAACTCTGCCCGCCTTGCCTGCCCTGTGGGAGCAGGCACTGCAAGCGCGTTACACGTCCGGCGGCGAAAACACCAGTGGCGGCAAACCGATCGACCAACTGCTGTTGCAACTGGAATCCTCACTTGAAATTCCATCGCCACCAGCATGCCAGATGGCCCGGCGTACGCTCAAACTTCAGGCGATGAAAGACGCGATGGAAGGCCGGAAGCCAGTAACTACCACATCGCCGGATATCGAAAAAATGATTGCGGCGGCAGCCGGCTACACGCACCTCGGCCCGGATCAGCACAGCCGGCTCCAGTCCATCATTGCGGCATTGCGCAGATCCGGATTCGGAAGCTTGCGAGTTCAGGCTGTGGCGTAAGCGGATTCGGTCTGACCATTGTCATGGTCGCCCACGACCCCGGCTTGTTGCGGCAGGTTGGTGTCAATAGCTGTAATCAACGTCAAGGAGAATGTTATGTCAGGAGTCTTTAAGGTCGGTGATGTGGTAAGACTAAAATCGGGCGGCTCTCGCATGACCATTGAAAAAGTGGACGGAGACTATGTCTCGTGTGTCTGGTTCGAGGGCGCAAAGATGGAGCGCGCAACTTTTCTCTATGACACACTTACCCCGGATATTTCACTGGCCCGTCCCTAAAATCAACGGAAAGCGGCCTGAATACAGGGGTGCAGGCCCACAAGAGTGAAATCCGGTTTGTAGAGCGCAGGCCTTCGCGGGTGCTGGCGGTCGCATTGCGGCATCTTCGCGCCCCCGCATCGCGCCGATAGGTGCGGCTATCGGCTTGGCGCGGGATGCGCAAACCTGCCCGCAAATCGCCTCGCCATCATCCCGCGATCCGGCGAAATATTCGGGTTAAAGCTGTTGCTGATCAAAACTGGAATTCGTGTATTACGAATGTATCCTATTGCCAACAGTCGCTCTTCCCCAATAACACCGATACATCCAAAGTTGTTGGTTCATGACACCTGCTGACCACAGTTAATGAAAACAGGTATATACAGCATCCTCGATGATGTGTAATACATATTCGCAATCTTTGTTATTGAGCATGGGGCAGACTAGTGCAATTTCGTGCGCGTTTACGGGATGCTCTGCCGAATGATGCAAACGCTCCGCTGCCGGGTAGATTTCTTTTATGCTGGCTTTGCCGTTGCGTATAGCCATCGCTACGGTGGACGCAACAGTGATGGCAAGGTGGGTTTGATCCTTCATTTCATTTCTCCCGGATAGTTATTAGGAAGTTGAAGTGAGGGTAACAGGTCAGGACCAAACGCAAAGCCGCAAATACAAGAGGGAAACAAGCTCAATTAGCTTCTTTGTGCTGCCACTCTGCCAGGGCGATGAAACGCAAATACCCCCCGGCCATCCACCATCGAGCCTGATGCGCGAACAACCCAAACGCATCATGAAAATAATAACGCCGCATTAATGCGGCGTTTCTGTGTCGGTATATGGGATACCGATTGGGCCAGTCGTTGAATACTGACTTGGGTAGTAACTACAGATAATTGGTCATTGTAGCGTCGATAGGCATCTCCCACTCACGGCTGTCTATTCCGTACCCATGTTCGAGATTTACGCTTATCTTATACACTTAATTTCTGGTAAATTCAACACAACAAATCAAGACCGAACTGGCTCAACTTAAAAGCTGCCCGACGTCGTCGTCAAAAGGTAAAAAGCTTCGCCGCCTCAAGTTAAAGGCTGCCGAAATTTCCAGGGTAAACGCAAGTATTAACGGAGAGATATTTCCCTACTGCGCATCATGAACCCGCACCGCCATGACATTGAGAAACTCTATACGCATCTGCACAGCAGCGCACACGGGTTGTCCCAGGCCGAAGCCGTGCAGAGGCAGGCAAAGCATGGTGCAAACCAGATCGAAAGAATCACCGGCCAGTCATTTATCGGCAGGCTGCTCAAGGAATTCACCCACTTCTTCGCGCTGATCCTGTGGCTGGCCGCAGGGCTGGCTTTTTTCGCGGAATGGCGCGAACCCGGCCAGGGCATGTCCACGCTGGGTTTCGCCGTGCTCGGTGTCATTCTCATCAACGGACTGTTCTCGTTCTGGCAGGAATACCGCGCGCAAAATGCGCTGGCGGCGTTGCGCAATCTGCTGCCGCGCCACGCCACCGTGCTGCGCGATGGCAAGGCCGTGCAACTGCTGGTGGTGGAGCTGGTGCCGGGCGATGTGGTGCTGCTATCGGCAGGCGACGATGTGCCCGCCGATTGCCGTTTGATCGAGGCGTTCGGGGTGCGCGTCAACACCGCCAATCTTACCGGCGAATCGGAGCCCATGGCGCGCGACACCACGGCGGCAGCGGAAGAGCTGGCGGCGTTGCGGCGCGACATTCTCCATGCCGGTACCTCGCTGATCTCGGGCGAGGCGAAAGCCATGGTGTATGCCACCGGTATGCATACCGAATTCGGCAACATCGCGCGCCTGACTCAAGTTGTACGCGAGCCGCTGTCGCCGCTGCAAAAACAAATCGCGCGGCTGTCCCGACTGGTGGCCTTGTTTGCCACGCTGCTTGGCGCAGTGTTCTTCCTGATCGGACAATTGATGGGCTTGTCGTTCTGGGAAAATCTGGTGTTCGCCATCGGCATCATCGTCGCCAACGTGCCGGAAGGATTGCTGCCCACCGTCACGCTGTCGCTCGCCATGGCAACCCAGCGCATGGCGAAGAAAAACGCGCTGGTGCGTCACCTGCCCGCCGTGGAGACGCTTGGTGCTGCCAGCGTGATTTGCAGCGACAAGACCGGCACGCTGACGCAGAGCTGCATGAGCATTCGGCAAGTGTTTTATTCCGGCGCGTTGCTGGCCCGAGACGAATTGACCTTAGCCGAACCGCTGTTCGACATCATGCGCCATTGCCATGACCTGCACCGCGTCGAACAGAACGGTAAAACGGTGTGGCAGGGCGACCCGATGGAAGTGGCACTGCTGGAAAGTGTTCCGCCGGATGGTGTTGTGTTCCCGCGTCTGGACGAGATTCCGTTCGACACCGAGCGCAAGCGCATGTCGGTGATCAGCGATACGCCGCAGGGTCACATGCTGTATTGCAAAGGCGCGCCGGAGAGCGTGCTGCCGCTGTGCAGCGCAACGTTAGCGCCGGGTAATGCCATTCCGCTCGACGAAGCCGGGCGCGCCCATCTGTTTAGTATTCAGGAACAGATGGCGGAACAGGGGTTGCGCGTGTTGGCGCTGGCTTACCGCAGCTTGCCGCAACATGCCACACAGCGAGAGACCGAGTTGGTCTTCGCCGGGCTGGTCGGGTTGGCCGATCCTCCGCGACCGGGGGTGGCCGAAGCAATTGCCACCTGCCATGGCGCCGGTATCCGCGTGATCATGATTACCGGCGATCATCCGCACACTGCCAGCGCGCTGGCGAAAGAAATCGGGCTGGCGCATAACCCCGTCGCCGTGACCGGAGACAAGCTGCGCATTCTGTCCGATACTGATTTGCAACTGCTGCTCGACGAACCCGAATTAATTTTTGCGCGCACTGCTGCCGACCAGAAGATGCGTATCGTGCAAGCCTTGCAACGCAAGGGCGAGATCGTCGCGGTGACCGGTGACGGGGTGAACGACGCGCCGGCTTTGAAGTGCGCCGATGTGGGTATCGCAATGGGCATTTCCGGCACGGATGTCGCCAAGGAAGCTGCCGACATCATCCTGCTCGATGACCACTTCGCCACCATTGTCACGGCCATCGAGGAAGGCCGCGCGGTGTACGACAACGTGCGCAAGTTTCTTACCTACATCCTTACCTCGAACGTCCCGGAGATGGTGCCATATCTGGCCTTCGTGCTGTTCAAGATTCCGTTGCCTCTCACCGTTATCCAGATTCTCGCGGTGGATCTCGGCACCGACATGCTGCCCGCGCTCGCACTCGGCGCGGAGAAACCTGATCCAGACACCATGCATCGGCCACCGCGACCACGCAACGAGCGGTTGCTCAACTGGGGAACGCTGCTGCGCGCCTATCTGTTCCTTGGGCCGCTGGAGGCCGTCGCGGGCATGGCGGCGTTCTTCTTCGTGCTGCACGGCGGTGCCTGGCAGTTCGGGATGGAATTGGGCTTCCACGACAACTTGTATCTGCAAGCCACCACCGCTTGCCTGTCGGCGATCATCGCCATGCAGATGGTCAACGTGATGCTGTGCCGCCATCCCGCCCTCTCCGCGTTTGGTCGCGGTCAACGCCTCAACCGCATGATCGCCTACGGCATCGGCTTTGAACTGGTACTGCTGCTGTTCATTGTCTACACCCCGTGGGGAAACGCGCTGTTCGGCACCGCGCCGCTGTCCGCTGAAGTGTGGCTGCTCATCATTCCTTTCGAGGGCGGCATGTTGCTGCTGGAGGAATTGCGCAAAGCGGTGGCGCGCAAGCAGCGGCCTCCAATTGATCGTCCGCTTCCGCGGTGAACGACTGGCCGAAACGGACCGGCCACCGCGTCTCGCGACCATCCGCTGTCGGGCAGCGTAGTAACAAATTAGACAGCCAGTTGTGTGAAGCGGATATTCGCGGTGGAGTTAAAACAATTGCATATCATCCGAATAGTGCTCCCCGGCCAGTTCCCCCCTTGCGACCAAATCTTCGTAAAAACAAACTTGGTTCCTGCCGTGGTGTTTTGCGTAATACAGCGCTTGATCTGCCCGACCTACGATGGCTGAAGAAACGTCGACCTTATCCAGGCGGACGAAACCGATACTGATGGTCACTTTACCGATCTGGGGAAAATGATACTGCTCGATCGCCATGCGGAAACGATTCAGAACGGTCTTTGCATTTTCTTCGCTGGTACGGTCCAGAACAACGATGAATTCCTCGCCGCCAAAGCGGAATAATTTGTCGCGCTGCCGAAAGATGCGCTGCATGTTGCGTGATAGCAATAGCAGTACTTCATCTCCGTACAAATGCCCAAATTTGTCGTTGATGCGTTTAAAGTGATCGATATCAATGATGGCCAGCCAGTGCGGCAACGCCAGTGCATCTTTGCGCCGAACGGGATGCTGCGAGCCGGAGCCGATTTGCGCATCGTCCGCTGCGGAATATTCAGCAATGATTTTCTCGATGTTGTTGTCGAAGGTGCGGCGATTCAGCAGGCCGGTGAGAGTGTCTGTTTCACTTTCGTCAAGGACGGTTAGATAGTTGCTGTACACCTTCAAAAAAGCCAATACGAGATGCTTGTCCATGTCATCAAGTGCATCCGAGACAATCTCGAATAGACCGGCTACGCCATGTTTGCCGATGATCGGATAAACTGCCAAGCAAGCCTTATTATCGGCAAATTGTATGCACTCTTTTCCGGAATGAAAAACAGAGTTGAAATCCGGTCGGTTCCGAATCGAAATGTGGACATCCGGAAGGGCTGTTGCGTTGTCGGGATGATTGCAGGTTTCAGCTACAAGGATTGCTTCTTCACCTTGGTCGGTGGGTAAGATACGATACATCGCGATACGGTTGCTGTGTATCAGCTCCGCCAGAGTGCTTACCAAGGTTCGAGCCATCAAGTCACGATCCCGCTGACCGGTAATAGTGGCGACCGATTGCAACACACCGGTAAGTGTATTCTGCTCTGAGGGAGATTGTAGCGAGTGAGACATTTAACGCATACTCCGCACTGGAACGAGCTTGTAATTGCGGCAATCGTAGCACCAGAACGATCCTATAGCCACACTTCGTCAGTGCCTTGATGAAAGCAATTGATATAGCTTGACCTTGAACGACGGCATTTCAATAGGCTGAGGGGCCGGGTCGCGCCCGGGGGTGCTTCGCCAAGTCATTTTTGCAGATTTCGATACGTTGGACAGCAGTGGCGAACCTCGGTGCTTTAGCGTTTTCAAATAAACGGATTCGTCATCAGGAGTCCCGTCTTCCAGCGGCGATAGATGGGTTGAAGGCACCGCATTCCCGTTCCGTGCAAACAGCCGCCACTCGTGTGCGACGCCAGACCGGCGTCTATCACGTTCGCGGTTTCACGCGTTGCCGGGAATGAACTTCAGCGCCACGCCGTTGTTGCAATACCGCAGCCCGGTGGGCGGTGGGCCTTCCTTGAACACATGCCCTTGATGGCCGCCGCAGCGCGCGCAGTGATATTCGGTGCGCGGCAGTATCAGCCTGAAATCGGTATTGGTTTCGACATGGCCGGACAGCACATCGTAAAAACTAGGCCAGCCAGTGCCGCTTTCATATTTGTATTTGGATGGAAATAATTCCAACCCGCAGGCGACACACATGAACATTCCGTTGCGTGTTTCGTGATTGAGCGGGCTGGTGAATGGGCGCTCGGTGCCTTCTTCGCGCAACACGTAATACTGTTCCGGCGTGAGCAGCTTCTTCCACTCCGCATTACTTTTGCTGATTTTTTCGATGTGCTCCGCCGCTACGGCCTGCCCCGGTACAATGAGCCGCGACAAGGCGAGTACTCCCGCCCCGCCTGCTGCCAGTTTGATGAATGAACGCCTGTTCATGTCGCCTCCTGCGCCAGATACCCGTTAATCGTGCATGCATTACGCCCACATTTTATCGAGAAGTTGAAGCGGTTGAATCGAACAATCAGATCGGCTTCCGCATCCGCAGGAACCAGATAACAAGGCGGCCTGCCGATACAAAGAGACCCTGCGATTTGAAAGCCTACTCGCATCACACGTTTTTGGCAATTGCGCATGAATGGCCGCTTGCGAGATGGCTGTTGCAATGACCGAAGTGCGGCTCGGTGCCATTTGCGCTCACTCAAGTTTCGGAGTTGAGCCAGCCTGTTGTAAACTGCTTGCAGCAGCTATCTATCCGAAAAATGCCCAATGCTTAGCACTACAACACCTGACACCAACACCAAGAGCTTATTAGCCGCAGAAAAAGACCCAAGGTTGGCAAAAGCCATTTCCATTTTTACCCTCGCCATGGGGCTGGTTGTCCTGTGCGGCTGGGCATGGGGCATCGATGCGCTCAAGCAGTTGCTGCCGGGGCTAGTCACCATGAAGGCAAACACCGCCGCCGGTTTCGCTCTATCCGGAATATCACTGTACCTGCATACCCTGCGGCAAATCCATCCGGCTATCCTGCTGGCCAGACGGATAACCGCTATCCTGATTTCGCTGCTCGGGCTGGTGACGCTTGCCGAATACTATCCCGGTTGGAATGCGGGCATCGACCAACTGCTGTTCAGCGAACCCGCAGAGGCAGTATTGACTTCACAACCCGGACGCATGTCCAGCATCACAGCCACAAATTTTGCCTTGATAGGCGGCGCACTATTGCTCATGGAAGCCGGGTTCTGGATGGTCGCTCAGGCAGTGACATCTGCCGTGTTGGTGTTTGCACTGGTGCCGCTGTTCGGCTACATGTTCGGCAATCTGTCGCTTATCCACATTGGCAGTACCACGGCAATTGCGGCGCACACGGCGGTGGGTTTCCTGATTCTGGCTGCGGGTATTCTGGGGGCAACGCAAAATTTCGGCTTCATGGTGCGGTTGCGGAAAACAATGCATGCATTCGGTTTTGCAGCTTCGCTAATTTCCTTGGTTGTTATATTTTGCGCTGCGTCCTACAACTTTGCGCAGAGGGCCAAGGTAGCTCTGTGGGTGGAGAAAACCTACGACGCAATCGTACACATGGAATCGTTTTCCGACGCACTGCACGATTTTTTGTACCATAACCGCGGATTCGTGATTACCGGTAATGACAGCCAGTTGGTGGAAAGGAACAAGCGCCGCGATGAGTTGTTTGCCGAACTTGCCAAGGTGCGCCATTTGACGTCTGATAACCCGGCACAGCTAGAACGGTTGGCAGCACTGGATAAACTGGTTGAGCAACGCACGGAACTGGCCGACTCAATTGTGCGATTACGGCGCGAAAAAGGCCGTGAAGCTGCCGATGAAATGGTAGTTAGCGGTAAGAGCGACGTCTTTAACGACGAAATTGAAGCAAAGCTGGATGAGATGGAAGAGGCAGAAAAAGATCTGCTGAAGGAGCGGCAGAAAATTGCCGAGGTCATTGGCGCCAGCAGTTTAGTGACCCTGGGCGTTTTATTGATGGCCAGCCTGCTGATGATCCTGTCGGTATTCAGAGCGTTGCAACGCGAGGTTGCAGAGCGCAAGGCGGCTGAAGAAGATTTCCAAAGGTTCTTCGATTTTATCCCCGATCTGATGTGCATTGCGTCGACCGAAGGCGCTTTGCTGAAAATCAACCCCATGTGGCAAGAGGTGCTCGGATATTCCGAGCAAGAAATTCTTTCCAGGCCGTTCCTCGACTTGGTCCATCCCGATGACAGGGACTCGACAATAAAGGAAGTGAAACGGCAACTGGCTGGCGAAGGGACAATGCAATTTACTAACCGTTATCGCTGTAAGGACGGCAGCTACAAATGGTTGGAATGGAGGGCGACTCCTGCCGTCGAGAAAAAACTGCTGTTCGCCTCCGCGCGTGACATTACCGGGCGCAGGCAAGTGGAGAAAACGCTACACGAAAGCAAGAACCAATTGCGCCTGTTGCTGGATTCCACCGCCGAAGCGATATACGGCATTGACCTGCAAGGGAACTGCACGTTCTGCAACCCCGCCTGCCTCAAAATGTTGAACTACCAGCGCGCCGACGATTTGATCGGTAAGAACATGCATGATCTGATCCACTATCGGCATGCGGACGGAACCCCGTTTCCCGTGAAGGATTGCCGCATTTACCGTGCCTTCCTGACCGGGGAAAACTCGCACGTGGACGATGAGGTGCTATGGCGTGCTGACGGCACCAGCTTTCCCGTCGAATACTGGTCGTACCCGCAAATTCTCGACGACAAGATGGTCGGCGCCGTCGTGTCTTTCCTGGACATTACCGACCGCAGGAAATCTGAGGAAATAATCTGGAAACAGGCCAACTTCGACGTATTGACTGGTTTGCCAAACCGCCACATGTTCCGTGATCGCATGGAACAGGAAATCAGGAAATCCACCCGCAGCGGCATCCCGATTGCACTGATGTTCATTGATCTCGATCACTTCAAGGAGGTCAATGACACCTTGGGACACGACATGGGCGACTTGTTGCTGATCGAAGCATCCCGCCGCATCATAGACTGCGTGCGCGCTACCGATATTGTGGCCCGGATGGGCGGCGACGAGTTCACGATACTGATGACGGGGATAGACGATGTCAGCAGTATTGAACGGGTCGTTCAGAACATTATTCAGAAGCTCTCTTCCGCCTTTTGCTTGAGAGATGAGATGGCCTACGTATCGGCCAGCATCGGTATTTCGCTGTACCCAAACGATGCCGACGCCATAGAAGGGCTGTTCAAGAACGCGGATCAAGCGATGTATGTCGCCAAGAATCAGGGGCGCAACCGCCACAGCTATTTCACCCACGACCTGCAGAAGGAGGCGCAAGCACGGCTTCGTTTAGTCAACGACTTGCGCGGTGCGTTGGCAGCCAACCAGTTCATGGTCTATTTTCAGCCCATCGTGGAACTGGCTACAGGCCGAATCAACAAGGCCGAAGCGCTGATCCGCTGGCAACACCCGGAACGTGGAATGGTCAGTCCGGTTGAATTCATTCCGCTGGCCGAGGAAACCGGGCTCATCTTCGAGATCGGCGACTGGGTATTCCATGAATCCATGCGCTGGGCCAAGCGCTGGAGAGAGTTGCATACCCCATCACTTCAGATCAGCGTGAACAAGTCGCCGGTGCAGTTTTACAAGGATGGCGATGACCATTCCGCATGGCTGTCCCACTTACGGAAAATCGACCTGCCCGGACAAAGCCTTGTCATCGAGATTACCGAGGGGCTGTTAATGGAATCAAATGTATCAATGACCGGCGCGCTGCACACGCTCTGTGACGTCGGCATCCAGATTGCTCTGGATGATTTTGGTACCGGCTATTCGTCGCTGTCCTATCTCAAGAAATTTGATATTGACTACCTGAAAATTGACCAATCTTTCGTCCGTGATCTGGTAACCGATCCAAGCGATCTGGCCTTATCCGAGGCCATTATCGTGATGGCGCACAAGCTCGGCATGAAAGTGATCGCCGAAGGGGTGGAAACCAAGGAACAACGCGACCTGCTGGCCGCTGCCGGGTGCGACTATGCACAAGGATATTTGTATTCCAGGCCGGTGCCGGCGGCGGAGTTCGAGAAGCTGTTGAAAGAGGGCTATCTGTAGAGCATCCGGGTCCGGCTTCGCGTTGATGCGGCTCTTCCGCTATGAGGGTTAGCCTTGACCGCCCGAAGAGGAAGCGCGAGAAAAGCCATTAGTTCACTAAACTTTTTCGCGTCCCCTTGCAAGCCAAGATACTGCGGGTTTCTCCATCTGGCTGAGCCAGGTATCTCGGATTCGTATAATATTCACCGACTGCGATAAAAATACGCGAATCACCCTGACTACGCAATTCAAAACCCAAATTATCGCAAGGAAATTTTAGTGAACTTCACCATACCCGCACCCCTGAACAAGCCGTCGAAATGAAATTCGAAGCTCTCAAAATTCAACTTGGCGCGGCGATGCAGGCACAAGCGTTTGGGGAAGGCGTACGCGCGCGACATGAAGTGAAATTCATCGGTCTCGTCAAAGACAAAAGCGTGCTCGTCACGCTGCCATTTCATGAAGGACAAGCCTTGTGGCTCGCGCCAGGCAAGGTTTTTGTGTTGCGAGGCTTCGATGGTACCCATGCCTACGCGTTTAACACCCAAGTGATTCGGGCTCGCGCCAACCCTTTTCATTACGTGCATTTTTCATGGCCACTTGAAATCGAATGTCAGACCGTGCGCAAATCGCGGCGGTTGACCATTTCCTTGCCCGCTCAGATTGTTCTGCCGGACAACAACACAGTGGAAGTGATCATGCTTGACCTGAGTGTTTCGGGTTCCATGCTTGACTCTGCCACCCCATTGGGAGAAGTGGATGAGCACGCCAGAATTGAATTTGCAGTGAATCTTGACGGCACAATAACCACGTTGAAATTCTCGGTCGTCATTCACAATGTGAAAGAAAAGCCGGATGGCACAGGTTTCCACATCGGGGTAGGTTTTGAAGAGGTCGCCCAAAACGAGAGGCTGATTTTGCATTACTTCATCGACAGCGTCGCGCAGGATGCACGCTGACGTCAGCATTCCACTTCATCCCGCCGACCATCTAACCTCCCAGTCTTCATGCCCCATTTGCTGCGCTACCCACATCGGATTTTCTCCAACAGATAGAAGATCGCTGGCGTAGGCGCGCCTTGCTTGGCAAGGGTTGCGTCTCCCAGCGGCCCAAGGGTAATTGTTGTTAGGTTTCGGGTTGATGTATATGATGCTCCCCGTACCTGAACGTGTCAGTCCAAAGGAGACAGTTTGAGCGAGAAAACAAACGAGCAAGACCCGCCGCGAGCAACCATCGAGGCCCAACGCTCATCGGAGCCGCACACCGCCGAAGAACGGCTGCAAGAACTCCAGGCGCGCCAGGTCGAGTTGGAGACGCAAAACGGGCAATTGCGGCAGTTGCAGGTGGTACTGGAAAAATCCCTCGCCCATTATGCGGATTTCTTTGAGTACGCCCATGTCGGCTATCTTGTTCTTGACCACAAATGCATGATCGATGAAATCAACTTTTCCGGCGCCGCAATGCTCGGGGTGGGGCGCAGCAAACTGATTCACAGCAGCTTCAACTCTTGCGTTGCAATAGAGGATATCCAACGCTGGCAAAATCATTTCATAAATGTAATAACCTGCGACGACAAACTGACTTGCGAGGTGGTATTGCTGCACGATGGCGATTCGCGCTTCGACGCCCAATTGGATTGCCAATGTATAAGAAAAACTGACAATGAGCTGGCGGTGCGCGTGGTGCTGACCAACATTACCGAGCGCAAACGGATGGCAGCCGATTTGCAGGCGAGCGAAGCGAGCATGCGCGCCATTCTGGACAATTCACCCTACCTGGCCTGGCTGAAAGACCCCGAGGGCCGTTACATCAAGGTAAACAAGAATCACGCCAAACACGCCCGGCAAAAAGATACCCAGCAGATCATTGGCAAGACCGACTTCGATCTCTGGCCCAGGGAACTGGCGGAAAAATACCGCGCCGATGATAACGAGGTGATGGCCTCGCGCCTGCAAAAACATGTCGAAGAGCCATCGCTTGACGGCGACATGATGCACTGGGTAGAAACCTTCAAGACTCCAATCATCGACGAGAACGGCAAGGTGCTGGGCACCGCCGGGTTTGCCATGGATATTACCGCGCGCAAACTTGCGGAGGAAGCTTTGCGTGAAAGCGAGAGCCGCCACCGCTTGCTCGTCGAGAACTCCCCCGTGTGCATCCACGAAATAGGCATGGACGGCAGGATAACTTCCATGAACCGGGCGGGTCTGCGCATAATGGGCACCGAAGACGAATGCGCCGTGCGCGGTTTCCTGTATCTGGACGCGGTATGCGCCGCCGACCGGGAACGCATAGGGGAATTGCTTGCCAAGGCATATGCCGGGGAGACCAGCCACTTCGAGTTTAAGGCGAGCGGGCCGCAGGGGCAGATTTTCAAGTCGAACTTTGTTCCCATCATGAACAAGGAAGGCAGCGTTGAAAAACTGATGGGAATAACCGAGGATATCACCGAGCGCAAGCGGGCTGAAGAGGAATTGCAAAAATTCTTCGATCTTGTTCCTGAGTTGGCGTGCATTGCCTCAGCCGATGGGCGCTTCCTGAAAATCAATCCTGCGTGGCAGACGACGCTCGGATACACCGAGCAGGAAATTCTTGCCCAACCTTTCCTCGAATTCATCCATCCCGACGACAGGGACGCGACGATGAAAGAAGTGGAGCGGCAACTGGCCGGCGAAGTAACCATGCGATTCACCAACCGTTATCGCCACAAGGACGGCAGCTACCGATGGCTGGAATGGACGGCGACGTCGGACATTGACAAGAAGCTGCTTTACGCCTCCGCCCGCGACATCACCGCACGCAAACAAGCCGGGGAGTAAGCCCCGTCATCTGCCGAATCAACGATACCGAACTCGCGGGGCTGGGCTATCCGCCCTGCTCCGCGTCGCCGCAATCGAGAGCGTAGGCTCATCTACCCGCATTGAGGGAAGCAAGTTATCCGACCGCGAGATCGAGCGCTTGCTATCCAACATTAAAATCCAGAACTTCACCAGCCGCGATGAGCAGAGGTCGCTGGCTACGCGAAAGTCATGGAATTGGTGTTTACGTCGAGGCAAGACATTGCTTTCACCGAAAACCACATCAAGCAATTGCATCAGGAGCTGCTCGTTTACTCGTATAAAGAACACATTCCATATTCAGCTATCAGCCGATTACTGGTGTTGATGTGACCTGCTCCCCAGCTTGGTGCCAGCGTATCCTTAAAAGCCTATAATTGTCTGCGGAGGTGAAACTTCGGAAGAGATGTCTTTAAAAGTGGAAAGTTTTCCCAGGTAAATGATGTTTTGAAAGCCAGGAACTACAGTCCATTCAACCGAAACGATTGCAAGGTCCAGTGAGCGTATCAAACTTAGAAACTGCTCCCAATCGTAATAGACCGCTTGCGTCGGATCTCTCTCGTTTACATAAAGGCAATGCTGGCTAGGAGCCAGGACGGGAAAAAACTTCTTATTGAAAAAGAACCATGTAGTCCTGATCAAACCTTTGTCTCTCAAGACTCGCCGAGCTTCTTTTAAATAGAACTCAGCTTGGTCATAGTAGAGATGGGTAAAAACAGAATGGGCGTTTACAAGAGAATATTCAGTGTCTTTAGCAGGGAAAGGAAGGCGCCTGTTTTTGGAGTTATTCGGCGCATAGGTCACGCTATAAACGTCATGATGAAGGAATTTAAAATTTTCATTGTAAGTCGTCAGATTCTGCTGAGCCCACTTGATGAGCTGTTTTGAAATATCAATGCCCAGGTATTCCTTAGGGGGTTGGCTCTGAAGCATTAATTGCCTGGCGTTACGACCGCAGCCGCACCCAAAATCGAAGATCGACTCGTATGCTTCGCCTGATTTTAGAGGAGTAAATTCGAGCGGCCCCCAGATTAATTCTCCTGTTGGATTATCGAAAAAAGATTCTTCGGTAGGCCCAACGATCTTCCTCAATGAAACAGGCGGGATCGGAGGAACTGAACCAGCTCTTTTTATCTTAGCTTTAAAAAAATCAAGGAACATGTTTTTATTCTGATCAAAAGCTATAAAAAGTCAACGAACTAAAGCAACCAACAACCAAAGGGGGCAACATCACAATAGTTTTCATTCATAATAATAATCGTAAAGACGACAGTTCTTCATCACCCTTCCATCACGCCATCCAGACCCATCCCAAGTAACACGGGGGACTCCAAATACATAACCGGCAATCTAACAGCAAAACCCCTTACATACCATAGGCCAAAATATATAGGCATCCCCTTTTGTAAGTTTATAAAGCTATGCATAGCCGCTGCAAACCACGCCTGACACTTTATGCCTTGTCAGACAAACACTGATGCCAAAATTTCGCTTTCGCTTACAGCATAATCAGGCGAATGCCGATAGCACCCTTTGCAGGCGATAGATATTATTGCTCGCGGCTTCGCCAGTCGAAGCCTCGCAACCAAGTCTTAACAATCCCTCCTCATTGTTGTTAAGACATTTGCCCCTGTCCTCCTAAGTTCAGGGGCTTTCTTTTCAGCGATTCAAACTTATCCAAACCGTCGGCGAGTATCTTGAAGGTGGGGGCGGGCAGCCTTGAATGTAGGGGCCTTGGAAGCTTTACGGATATTGGCGATGACTTCAGCTTCAGTGGTTTGCATGGTTGGTCCCGTCCTCTTCATCCAGAAATTCGCAATATGACTTCCATTCAGCCCACATCTCAAGCGCTTTTTGCCTTGGATATATTCGGCGTATATCGCCCGGAAGGCAGTGCGGTTCTGAAGGCGGAATTGCGCCGAGCTTTTCGTGCGCCAGCACTTCCGCTTCTGAAATACACAGCAGGGAAGCCAGTTCGTCAATGTAAACATGCGTCTTGTGTGATATATCGTGCGCGTTCATAACGACGCCTCGGCACAGGATTTCATATTTAAACGGGTTTCGTGTACGTCTTTGGACATGGTAAAAAAGATGAGGAAAACCCGATGCAGCAATGGTTGGGGCATGACCGCGTTTCAGTAGAAACCAAACTTGGGGGTGCAGCAGCATCCCGCTGTCTCGACGCGCAAGATTTCCTCGTGCGTCGCTGCAATACCGAGTTTCTGTGCCAGTTGTTGGCGAGAAGGATATATGCCGGTCGAGACGATGCCGCCATCGACCACGATCACGGGTAGCCGATCCATCCCTGCTTCCATTTCCTTGAGCACCGCCAGATTGGCAGCGAAGGCCTGCGGTTCCTTGCTGAAGTTATGGCGCAATACCTTTACACCATGCTTCTCGACCCATTTCAGATCGGCGGCGAACTGGACGAGTACGGAATCGAAATAGGACAAGGCGGGATCAAATACTTCGAGGGTTTTCATGTTGGTTTATTTTGCTTGGTTATTTAAGTGGCTGCTATATTAACGCAGCTCGCCACCTGAATTCACTCACAAAAGTTGCACTGTCGCGAGCTTTTGATCTGTCCGGTTTTGTAGCACGCAATCTGTCCGGTTGTCCTATTGCCCAGGGAGGGCGATATGAAGCCGACAAAAGTGCTACAGGAGATACGGAAGATGAGATTC
>JAHFRA010000013.1 GCA_023259035.1 Gallionella sp. | reverse complement strand
GGGTGGGAGAGTTCTCACTAAGTCTGTCCGTTACGCGGCAGATGCTTGTCGATGCCCCTCCACCCCGGCTCTTCTTTGACATAAAAAAGAACCGTAAACACCATACAAGCTTGTCGAAGGGGTCTGGCTGAGTATCGGAGCCAGGTCAGCTATACGCCCAACATTCTGCGCGACAAAAGCGTCTGCATATCGCGCCTGCCATCCGCAATCAGGTAGATGAACACTTGCTTCCCTGTCACTCGATAGATGAGCCGGTATGGCTTGAAGTGCGCCTGGCGATACTCGCGTATCCCGAGTTGGAGCAACTCTTTTGGATAGGAGCCGCGCTCCGGGAAAGCGGCCAATGATGCGGCCACTTCCATCAGTTTATCCAGTACGTAATCCGCATTACCTCGCGTATCGTACTCGGCAATGTAACTGTAGATATCTGCAAGGTCGCGCTCCGCACTGCGGGTGAGCAATACCTTGTAGCTCATTTTGCCGTAACCTTCCCGGCTCTAAGGCGGCGCACGACATCAGCGACAGGCGTGACCTGGCCTTCTTCAATCTCGCGATTTCCCAGCGCCAATATCTTCAGCAGCGCCAGCGTTTCCTGCGTATTTTCATAAGAAGCTATATCCTGCATTACTGCCCTGGCTTCCCCGTTCTGTGTAATCAGAAAAGGCTCGCGCGATTCGGCGAGGTGTTTAAGCACCTCGGCGGCATTGGCCTTGAGGTAACTGATAGGTTTGATATTTGTTGAGCGCATGATTTGTCCTACGAGGCGATGAAGACCGAATATAGTCTTTTAACGGTCTTATGGCAAGCTTCGTCTCCATATCGGTCAAGTGATAAAAAATATTGATGCTGCCCCCCAGTGGCATTGGTTAATTTTACAAAGGATGCTTTGGAATTTGCGAGTCCAAGAAAATAAATCTGATGCCGACCCCATTAACTCCTAGCTGTTCAAAATGAAAGTCGACGCTGACCCCGTTAGTTCTCTTGTTATTTTGAAAGTGAAATTCTATTAACATAATCTAACTTCATGAATCACGGAATTAAAGGAGGGCAGTTTCGCATTGTCTTTCTGAAACCCTTCCATTTCATATTCTCGCAAAAATAATACGATGCTGCCCCCAATAGAATCAAACCGAATAAATCTGCATTTGCATTCGTATTGAGCGCGCTAGTCCATCAAGATCTCCATACAGACTCTTGCTGGTTATGTTCATCTTGCGTAGTAGGGCGAATATTCCCGTGTAAAGTTCGCGCGAAATGAGGAACTTGTACATCGCTACAGTTGCATATGGCTCTGAATCAAGTACCTCCCGAATTCGAAGGCTTCGATTACCAGAAAGCAGAAACGACCCGGCTTGTCGATCTAGTCGGGCATTTAGTTGCTTCGGCTCAGCAACCCAAGCAATATCATATGCAAAACGGTCGACTACTTCCTCAAAAATCTCATCTTGTTTTTCATAAACAGTGGCTCGTGTTTCTAAAAACGCACCGTCTGTCGATTTAATATACGCTATAGAGCGTTCCATGATTGCGCTGTAGTCAAGCGCAAAAATGGCAATGTCGGCACTCGTCTGGGGGCTGTAGGCTTCAAGTGCGAAATAAAGTGCGACATACGGGCTTTCTGTAAAATCCAAGAGTCTTGTTGGCACACCGTAATGTTGCATGATGGATAACCAAGCCAACTTTGATTCTGGCTTTATATTTTCTCTATCATAAAGATGAAACTTGGACTGAAACTGGGCTAGTGAATATTCTTCGAAACGTCTTGCTTCTTCGATCGACCACTTGGAGCCGATGATTCTTTCAAGCGAGGACTGTAGTAGCCAATCTGCATTGGCGTGCCCACGATACAGGAAGTGATTGGGCAAGTTGTTGAGCCTCTCAATAAGCTCCTCAATAGAACGAATCTCAATCTCTTCCATCACTTCTCACTCGATGATACAGGCTAGTTAGATCAGCTAAGACAACCTCAGGCTGGTGCTCATCTTCGTCATAACGGCGCTTGATAGGGTCGCCCTTTAGATTGATGGTTAATGATTTCTGTGATTTATTTTTTATAATCCTTGCAGATGCTTCATTGCCTGTAGCAGCCGTGCTTCTTGTTACCTCTTGCAGAACGACCCGATTTAAATCCTCACCCTGTATCAGTGCCTTGCCTTTCTCACCATTGGCAGATGATAAATATACGGACAATGGTTTCTGAAAATGCTCGTCTGCATCAAACGGATTGGGGCCACGGAATGTAGCTGCAAAACGAATAACACGGTATGCGGAATCAAGTGCGTGCAAAAAACCTTCTGGGTCGGGAATGGGCGCGATTTCTACAGAGACATTGTTTTCAGCTATTACACTAGTAATGGCTAGGAGCTGTTCAATCCGCGATGCCACACCCTTAGTCGTAGAAGCCAAGCTTGCCTTTTTAGCAATCCCGATGAATCCTATATGAGCATTAAAGACACAGTGCGTATATGGACTTTCCTCAAGTTCTTCTTCAATAAAGTCGCCGGTCGTGTCATCAAACTTTTCAATAGTCGACTTTGTGGTTCGACCAACCGCAAAGTAACCAGTGTCTTCAGAAAAGTATTTTATGTTGCCAATATGCCAGATGAATCCTTTGCGGTGCTCCCCGGAAGGTCTTGCATCCAATGCTCGCAAGAACATATCCCGTGGCGTTAAATCCTCATGAAGAAAGGACTTCTGACTGGGTTTAATAAATTTCGCTCTAAAGAGGCTGTATTCGATGGATGCCATGACGTTTAAATTTAATTAAATAGAATAATTAGGGGAAAGGCCACGATTTGCCGGAGCGGCGCGCACCACGAGTTATTGGTGGGGCCAGCTTCACTTTCACTTGTGGTAAAACCATCCTGACGCCCCCACTTGTTCTGGGTGAGCGGCTTTTTCGCGTAAAACGGCCATGCGCCGCCGTCGCCAAGCCCGCCCCGTTTTTTGAGATTGGCGATGGATATTGCAACAATGGCCAGCAGAAATATCGCGATGATTACTTTTAACATGTTTGTCCTTTACTGAGCCTTGCTATTCGGTAGTGTTCAGAAACGCTTCATTCTCCAGTTCCTGCAACAGCCGGAGCACGGTGCTGGATAGTTTTGTCAGTTCTCGCAAGCCTTTGGTGATTTCTTCTCTCGTGCCTCCGCTCTTTGCGGACGTGATCAGTTCTTTTCCTTGTGCATGCAGAAGGCGGTGGGGTTCTTCCAGTTGATTGGATTAAAAGGGTCAGCTTTGCATTACTTTTCTGGGAACCATCTAGTTGCGTAGTTCAGTTACTCTCACAATCATCCCTACACCAGCAACCCGGCCAATTCCTGATAATTCGGGAACCGCCCATCAACACTAATCAGTTGTGCCTGATGTTCAACAGCCGTGGCGATGATGATGCGATCAGCTGGGTCTTTGTGATGTTCGGGTAGCGAGACTGCGCGCTCGGCGATTGCCCTTGATACTGGAATAATCACCACACCATTTGCCTCGATTTGATCGAGCCAGTCAGAGACGGGCAACTGGAGAATAATCCGCCCGTGCTTCACAAGCCACGCCATTTCCCAACAGGTCATTGCCGAGATGGCCAGAGATTCAGCCGTTTCGATGGTGTCTATCTGCCGTTGTTCAAGCTTGTCCGGTGTGCGATTGACCCACCAGTAAAGAGCGTGAGTGTCGAGGATGAGCATCAGGACAATGCTTCCCAGTCGCTTTCCGGCGGGCCGCTGAGTATGTCGCCTTTTTCTTCGCCCATGCCTGCGAGCGCTGGCGGTGGCGAGCGGCGCCCGGCTGGTTTGGCTGACTCCCACATTACGATGACGCGCGCGCGTTCGGCATGGGCGGGCAGTGCCGCATCCTGTATGACAAGACGATGGTCGGCAATGGATGCCGTCGTTTCAAGAGCTAACATGGGCGCGCCTCCTTTGAACCTGACTTACGATAGGCGGAGATTGTACAACATCCGCTTGCTCTTCCCGCTGCCCCGTGTCATTTCATTTACAGATAGAAACACCAATAATTTAACCTGCTTTTCCTGCTCAAGGCACTTTCCCCCGGATAAGTGCAATCACGCTCGCCATGGTTGTGCCGTCGTCGTCAAATCCGCCGTGTGTGGAACTCTTGGATTCCTTGCCCGGCGCTGGACAGGTGCGCACGCTGGCCAGATTCTGCGGTGCGATTTTTTCATTGAAATATTTTTCCATGCCGAGTATCGGTGTGACTTCGCCTTTTTCGAACGACTGCGAGACGAGGTACAGCAGCGAGCGGCTGTAGCCGAGAATCGCTTTGCAGGTCGGGTCTTTCTGTTCGATGTCGTCGGATAGATGAAACTGGTTGTAGCGCTTGATCTGGTTGTTCTTGATGGCGGGGACAACCTTGGCCTGGAAGGTGTCCATGCGCACCGCAGGGGCCATGAAGTTCACGCTCTCGAATGTCCAGCCGTTGCCGCACAGCCGTTCGATGGCATGGCTGTGCAGTATTGATCCGGCCGAGTGGCCGATCAGGTGCAGGCGCACTTTGGTTTTGTCGGCGAAGTGCGGGGATTTTTTGCAGGCCTCGAATAACTTGACTCCGCCGCTATCGGACGCGCCGGAAATCGCCTCGGCGTTTTGCTTCATCTCGCCCCAGATCATCGTGCCCGGTTTCGCCAGCAGCTTTTCCAGCCGTTCGTTCCACCAGCCTCTGACACCGTCGAACAGGCCGCCGGTCGGGCGCGGTTGCCCCTTGAGCACATCTTCGAGGCGATTGGCCAACGTCGACCACAGGTCTGTTTCCCACATCAGGAAGATCGGGAAAATCTTGTGGTCATAGAGCGCCGGTATCCATTTCGCTGCCGTCGCTGCCGCGTCGCTTTCGGATGTCAGGCCGCCATGCGCGTAGATTGCGATGTCCACCGCATCATCTTTACCCAGCTTCCATGCTTTGCGCGCCTCGCCAAGGTGCAGGTTGACCAATGCCTCGATGTCCGAATCCTGGGTGCGGAATTCGCCGGTGTTGCTGAGGCGTCCGTTGTTTTCCATGTCGATAATGAACGGGCTGATTTCGCGTTTGCGCAACGAAGGCTCGCTGGCGAGTTGCACTTTTCCGGCGCGCAGGCGCAGCGTGGTGGATTGCGCGATTTCCCGATGCAGGTCGGTCACCACGCCCAACTGCGCGACCCAGCAGTCCATCGCGTTGTCGAGCCAGTCTTCGTAGGTGAGCACGGCGCGGCCTGCGTGGCCCCAGGTGGTATCCCATGAGTTGTGGATGATGAATCCGTCGCTGTTGTAGCCAATGATGGCGAATGCGTGTCCGCCATCGGCGGGCGTGGCTTTCTGCGGCGGAATAGTCCACCAGCCTTTTTTGGGCTTGGCTTTAACCGAGAAGCCTTCATCCCAGCCGCTGTGGCAGACAGCGCTCGCATAGAGAATGCCGACTTCGTTCAGCGCGACATGCATGTCGGTAATCGAGCGCGTATCGACGCGGTAATAAGCGCCAAGCGGGCGCAACACGGCATCCAGCCACCAGTCGTCAGATGTCTTCTTGACCGGCGCCGTGGGCATTTCCTCTGCTGTCCATAGCTTGCTGGCGCAGGCACCGTGTTTGTACCAGCCCTTCATCGCGCCGCGCAGGCTCGACCCGGTATCGGCTGTTGAATCTCCCGGAAATTCATCATAGCGGCGCGCCATCGAGTACAGCATGAATGGCGATACGCTGCATTGCGCAGGATCGCGTTTCGCTTTGTGTTGCAGGTGATAGATCACGCTCGCCAGCGAAAAGCCGGTGCAGGCATTGGTGTCGCCCTGATAAAGCACGGGAATGTCGGTCTCAGGCTCGAGCGACGCGCCGGGAATAACCGCGACGGGGGGCTGATAGGGGCGGTCGCGCAAGTCGATCCGGTCGGGGACGACGCTACGCTTCATGGCGGGGACGACGTTGCGTTTCAGGCTGCCGGGGATTTTTTTCGTGGCCATGAATGCTCTTCTCGTTACAGACAATCAACGGGAATAAAGCGCGACCCACCGGAACGGCGTGAAGAAAAAGCAGAAAGACTCGATGTCATTGTGATTCCCCTTAGAACAAGCGTGCTGCTGGCGACAGTTCCCGTTGTTGCGGGACTCGTTCTTGCGCCAGCTCCTGTTCTGGGGGGGCCGCCGGTTGCCCCGTACCGTGCATGCGGTAGGGTGTGCGTTGCGGCGGATTTGCAAGAGGGGCGAACTCTATGTGAGTTGCCGGGAAATTGTCAATGACGATGTTGGACGATCAAAGTTCGCGGGAGATTTATTATCAACTGGATTCCCTCTAACTCCCCGCTTTCACGAGGGTGACAGGGAATGACGCAGTTTTGTGCTAATGAATCAGCTGGGGTTGTTGAGAAAAAGGCCTTTCTGGAAATTCAAGTTCGACCGGTGTGGTGATAAAAACAGGCTGCACAGTTTCGCCTAACCCAAATACAATACGCCCGTTACCGCAGTTTCAAGACACCAGAATCCAACAGGGCCAAGGAGAAAATCACCGTGAGTAAAAGGGCTGCGATACCCGGCAAATCAGAAAATCATCTTGTGGTTTCTCGGGAAAAGGCTATCCGCCGCACATGGCACAACGGGGAAGGGTGGTTTTCTGTTGCCGATGTGTGCGGAGTGTTGACCGATAGCCCCGATGCTGGCGCATATTGGCGCAAGCTGAAACTGCGGCCGGGCGGGGAGGGCGGGGAGGGCGGTGAAGTCGTGATATTTTGGCACGGGTTGAGACTCGAAGCCCCGGACGGCAAACAGCGCATCACTGACCACGCCAACAGGCGCGGATCGGGAAGCGCTCGCATTCGATTGCCGTACGTTGCGAATTGACCGCGAGCGGAAGATGCGCGGCGCGCAGGAAGACAGGGAATATTCCATATTCAGCGCCGAAATCGGTCGTGCCACTTTTGACATGACGACCGATGCGCGCAAGGGCAAAGCGTGATGGAAAGATTGGGCGTTCCGGCGCGCGCACTCGCCGCGCACCTCAGACGCGGCGGCCTGGTCGCCTACCCTACCGAATCCTGCTACGGGCTGGGCTGCGACCCGGACAATCGCGTAGCTGTACAGCGCCTGCTGAAGCTCAAACAGCGTCCGCAGCACAAAGGGCTGATCCTGATCGCGGCGGGTTATCGGCAAGTGGCGCGTTATCTGCAACCGCTCACGCCAGCCCAACAACAGCAACTAATCGCGGCGGGTGCGCAAGCGATCACTTTCCTGATGCCAGCCCGTCATTCCGCGCCGCGCTGGTTGCGCGGTTCACATGACACTTTGGCGGTGCGGCTAACCGCACATCCACAGGCTGCTCGACTCTGTCGGGGCGTGAACAGCGCACTGGTTTCCACCAGCGCCAACCGCAGCGGACAACGCCCCGCCAAAACTTACGCGCAATGCCAGCATTTGTTCGGGCGCAAGGTGTGGGTATTGCCGGGGCGCGTGGGCAAGCGCAAGAAACCTTCCACGATCCGCGCCTGGGCGGATGGTCAAATCATTCGCGGCTAAACTGGGCAAAAAATATGAGCAGCTTCGATTCCGCCGCCGTCAAAAAATATCTGATCGAGTTGCAAGACCTGATCGTCACGCGCCTAGAACAAGTGGACGGCAAGCAATTCCGCCGCGACAATTGGGACAAGGGCGATGGCTGCGGTGGCCATTCGACTGCGCTCAGGACAGGCTCCGGCAGGAGCTGCATCCTCGAAGAAGGCAATGTTCTGGAGCGCGGCGGCGTGGCATTCTCGCATGTGACGGGCGACAAAATGCCGCCTTCCGCGACCGCGCATCGTCCCGAACTGACGGGTCGCCGCTGGGAGGCGCTGGGCGTGTCGCTGGTGCTGCATCCGCGCAACCCCTACGCGCCTACCGCCCATGCCAACGTGCGCATGTTCGTCGCGATGCAGGACGGGGAACAGCCGGTGTTCTGGTTCGGCGGCAGCATGGATCTGACGCCGTATTACGGCTTCGCGGAAGACGCGGTGCATTTTCATCAGGCCTGCAAGAATTCTCTCGCGCCGTTTGGCGATGGGCTGTATCCAAAATACAAAAAATGGTGCGACGAATATTTTTATCTCAAGCACCGCAACGAGCCGCGCGGCATCGGCGGCATCTTCTTCGACGACCTTTCCGGGCCGGATTTCGCCACCGCGTTTGCGATCCAGCAAAGCGTCGGCGACCACTTTCTGTCCGCCTATATGCCGATTCTGGAACGCCGCAAGGACACGCCCTACGGCGAGCGCGAACGCGATTTCCAGCTCTACCGGCGCGGGCGCTATGTCGAATTCAATCTGGTGATCGACCGGGGCACCATCTTCGGCCTGCAAACCAGCGGGCGCACCGAATCCATCCTGCTGTCCATGCCGCCGCTGGTGAAATGGCGTTATGACTGGCACCCCGAGCAGGGCTCAGCGGAAGCGGGACTCTATGAGAAGTTTTTGGTGCCGAAGGATTGGGTGTAATTCCAGTTCTGTTTCGAAGGCCAACCAAGCTCTATCGTGCGTCGAGAATACTTTCCGGCTCGACCGAACTGCCGGTGACCGCCACTACTTTGTGGCGCGACTGCCCACCCTGCTTTAGCTCCACCTGGCGCGACGGCACGCCAAATAACTCCGCGATAAATTTCAATAACATTTCGTTTGCGCGCCCTTCAACGGGCGGCGCAGCCAACCGCAGCTTGAGCGCTTCGCCGTGCAGTCCGGCGACCTCGCTGCGTTTTGCGCCGGGTTGAACATGCAAGGTCAGAGTGAGGGTCTCCCCGTTGCGGCGGTGCCAGGCGGCCATTTATAACATCCTTGTCGCCATACCTTCCAGCGCGCCAATTGGCACAATCACGATGAGCTGGCAGATGATGAACAGCAGCATCGGCGACAAATCCACATTGCCCAGCATCGGCACGATTCGACGCAAGGGCTGCAAAAACCGCCCGGTTACTGCTGTCAGCAGCGATGCGACGGGGGTGTAGGGATTCACCCAGGACAAAACCGCCTGCGCAAATACCGCCGCCATCAGCAGATACAGGCTGATCTTGAACAACTTGACCGCTGCCAATAACAATAGTCCCGGCAGCGGGAAACCGTGAAACGGGTAGCCTTGCGCCCAGATCAAACCGGTCAGGTACAGGATCTCGGCCGACAGCGCGAGCAGCAGCGTCGCGCTGTCCAGCCCACGCACGGCAGGAATGAAGCGCCGCGCACGCAACACCAGAAAATCCGTGACCGCCATGATGAATTCGCCGAGCGGATTGCGCATCGGTGCGCGCAGCCAGGCCGCGTGGAAGCGCAGCAGCAATATCGCCGCGAATGGCTGCAGCAGGACATCGAAAAGAAAAATCAGGGCTTCGCTAAACATTATCCCATCCCCAGTTCATCGCCCATTTCTTTCGCGCGATCCGCTGCGGCCTGCACCGCCTGCGCGATGTGTTCAGCAACCTGATGGGAGGTCATGCTCAGCAAGGCACGCTCGGTCGTGCCGTTCTTGGAGGTGACGCGCGCGCGCAACACGCTGACATTCTCATCGCTACAAGCGGCTAATTTACTGGCTCCCAGAAAAGTCGCCCGGCTCAAACGACGCGCCTCATCGGCATTGAACCCCAGCTCGCCGGCCGCATGTTGCAGCGCCTCGATGAAGTAAAACACATAAGCCGGACCGCTGCCGGAAATCGCCGTGACCGCATCCAGCATCGCCTCGTCTTGCAGCCACAAGGTCTCGCCCACCGCCGCCAGAATGTTTTGCGCTTGCTCGCGCTGTGCGGCATTCACCGCAGGCGTTGCATACAAGCCGGTCATGCCGCATTGAATCAATGCCGGGGTGTTGGGCATGGCACGCACCACGGCCCGGCTGCCTGACCAGCGCGCCAAATCCACCGCGCGTGCCCCGGCGGCGATGGAGATCAGCAATTGTTTGTCGAGCAAAGGAGCAAGCTGCTGCGCCACTTCGCGCAATTGCTGCGGCTTGACTGCAAACACGATGATGTCGCTGCCTGACATGCCTTCGGCGAGATTCTCCACGGCACGCACCGCGAAATCGCGTTGCAGTCGCGCGCGGTTGTCCGCATTGATTTCCACCACGCTGATTTGTCCGGCGACAAAGCCTTTGCCAAGCAGGCCGCCAATCAGTGCGGTAGCCATATTGCCGCCGCCGATAAAGCAAATATTCATTACGGTTCCTTTTGATAAGTCCGGTTGCCAAAGATGGCTGTGCCGATGCGCACCATTGTTGCACCTTCCGCGATGGCCGCTGCAAAATCATGCGACATACCCATCGACAGGGTGTCCGAAGCCAGCCCTTGCCGGTAAATCTGGTCGCGCAACTCACGCAACCGCGCAAAGGATAACCGCTGTACGGCAACGTCGTCGCTGGGTGCCGGGATCGCCATCAATCCGCGCAGCCTGAGCTGCGGCAGCTGCGCCACGGCTTGTGCCAACCCGGCTACTTCATCGGGAGCCACGCCGCCCTTGCTGTCCTCGCCGCTCACATTAACCTGCAGGCACACATTGAGCGGCGGCAGGTTTGTCGGGCGTTGCGCGGACAGCCGTTCGGCGATTTTCAATCTGTCCACACTGTGTACCCAGGAAAAGTTTTCAGCGATTGCCCGCGTCTTGTTGCTTTGGATCGGCCCGATAAAGTGCCATTCGACCGGCAGATCATGCAGCGCGGCGATCTTCCCCAGCGCTTCCTGCAAATAGCTTTCGGCAAAACGGGTTTGTCCGGCGTGATATGCTTCCCGCAGCGCGGCGGGCAGAAAGGATTTGCTGACCGCCAGCAAGACAATATCTTCCGCGACGCGACCGGACGCCTCAGCCGCTGCTGCCATCGCGCCGCGCACGGCTTGCAAGTTGGAAGCGATTGTTGTCATAATCACATGCGCCACAAATCCTTTTCGCGCGGTTCCTGAACTGATCACACAAAGGAACCGCATCATCAAACAGGGACGATTATAAAATGGATATCACCGAACTGCTTGCCTTTGGTGTCAAGAACAAGGCCTCCGACCTGCATCTCTCCGCCGGCCTGCCGCCGATGATTCGCGTGCATGGCGACATGCGCCGCATCAACCTTCCGCCGATGGATCACAAGGAAGTGCACGGTCTGGTGTATGACATCATGAACGACCAGCAGCGCAAATTCTACGAGGAGAACAAGGAAGTCGATTTCTCCTTTGAGGTTCCGGGGCTGGCGCGTTTCCGCGTGAATGCATTTATCCAGAACCGCGGTGCCGGTGCGGTGATGCGTACCATTCCATCCAAGATTCTGTCGCTGGAAGACCTCAAGGCGCCGAAGAGTTTCGAGACGATCTCCGATTATCCGCGCGGCATGGTGCTGGTCACCGGGCCGACCGGCTCAGGCAAATCCACCACGCTGGCGGCGATGATCAACCACCGCAACGAACACGAAATGGGACACATCCTGACAGTGGAAGACCCGATCGAATTCGTGCATGAAAGCAAGAAATGCCTGATCAACCAGCGCGAAGTCGGGCGGGATACGCTGTCGTTCCAGAATGCGTTGCGCTCGGCTCTGCGTGAAGACCCGGACATCATTCTGGTCGGCGAAATGCGCGATCTGGAAACCATCCGCCTGGCGATGTCGGCGGCGGAAACCGGCCATCTGGTATTCGGCACGCTGCACACCAGCTCGGCGGCCAAAACCATCGACCGTATCATCGACGTGTTCCCCGCCGACGAAAAGGAAATGGTGCGCGCGATGCTGTCCGAATCGCTGCGTGCGGTAATTTCGCAGGCGCTGCTCAAGACCAAGGACGGAACAGGCCGGGTAGCCGCGCATGAAATCATGGTTTGCACCCCGGCGATCCGCAACCTGATCCGCGAAGCCAAAGTGCCGCAAATGTATTCCGCGATCCAGACCGGGCAGGGCCTCGGGATGCAGACGCTGGACCAATGCCTTTCAATTCTTGTCAAAGAAAATAAAATCACTCCGGCGGAAGCGCGCAGCAAGGCGATGAACAAGGATATGTTCCCAGGTTAATTCAGATGACAGAGGACAGAATACAGAGGACAGATGGGTTGTCGCATAGCGGCAACAAAATCTCTGTCTTCTAATAATAAAGGAGTTTTTTATCATGGAAAGAGACCAGGCCACCGAGCTGATACATAACCTGCTGCGCGGCATGCTCAGCAAAAAGGCTTCCGACCTGTTTGTCACGTCCGGCTTTCCACCGGCGTTCAAGGTGGATGGGAAAATGACGCCGGTATCCCCCCAGGCGCTGACCCCGGTGCATACCCAGGAACTGGCGCGCGCCATCATGAACGACCGCCAGGCCGCCGAATTTGAAGCGACCCACGAATGCAACTTCGCGATCAGCCCGCCCGGCATCGGCCGGTTTCGCGTCAATATTTTCATGCAGCAGCAGCGCGTCGGCATGGTGTTGCGCACCATCACCACCAAGATCCCCGATCTCGACCAGATGGGTATGCCCCCGGTGCTCAAGGACATCGTGATGACCAAGCGCGGCCTGGTGATTCTGGTCGGCGGTACCGGTTCGGGCAAGTCCACCACGCTGGCGGCGATGCTCGGCCATCGCAACAAAAATAGCTACGGGCACATCATCACGATCGAAGATCCGGTGGAGTACGTGCACGAGCACATCAACTGCATCATCACCCATCGCGAGGTCGGCGTGGATACCGAGAACTGGCACAACGCGCTGAAAAACACCTTGCGCCAAGCGCCCGATGTGATCCTGATCGGCGAAATTCGCGACCGCGAAACCATGGAATATGCCGTGGCCTTCGCCGAGACCGGTCACTTGTGCATGGCCACGCTGCACGCCAACAGCGCCAACCAGGCTCTGGATCGCATCATCAACTTTTTCCCGGAAGAACGCCGCGAGCAACTGCTGATGGACCTGTCGCTGAACATCAAGGCGCTCATTTCGCAGCGCCTGATTCCAAAAAGAGATGGGGTCGGGCGCGCCGCCGCGATTGAAATCATGCTCAACTCCCCATTGATCGCCGACATGATCTTCAAGGGCGAGGTGAATGCCATCAAGGAAGTAATGTCCAAGTCGCGCGAACTGGGCATGGAGACTTTTGACGGTGCGCTGTTCAATCTGTTCGAGTCCGGTGCGATTTCTTATGAAGACGCACTGAAGAATGCCGACTCGGTGAATGACCTGCGCCTGCGCATCAAGCTGCAAAGCAAGAGCTCCATGGATCGCGATGTAATGAGCGGAACGGAACATCTGAAGATGACCTGATCCGGCATTGGAATGCCAATTCCGGCCCATCAAATGATGAGTATCAATGATCGAGCCTGCGGCCAAACGGGCTGCACCATTTGACAATCATCCCGGATGATTCGACGCCAAAGCTGGCATTGGTCGAGATGCGGCGGTGATGGCTATTGGGTGTTGTGCAGTTGAATTTTCTATCCTTTATGCACAACTGCGTTAACCATGACCAGGCCCAATTATGTTCATGCGAGGGACGACTTTAGTTATCCTCTTCCACGCTAATCGAAGATTCTGCAAAGACCCAGGAAACAGCCAAACCGAAGGTGGCGGTTTTTTTGTTTTTCACCAGCGGACTTCCCTCAAAGGCCGCCCCCTTGAGCATGTCCCATTTCACAAATCCGCTTGCCCAGTAGCCAGGAAAACGCTTGGTCAGCGTAGCGACCAACTGGCTGCCTGCGTAGCCGCCGCTGGCAGTGTAAACAGGGCGATCCGGACGGGTATAGTTGGAATCAACACCATAAAAATACTGGTTATATCGCCTGTCGGTAAAGATCGGGCTTGCGCCCACCCCCAAACTCCATCCGGTTTGGTCGAATACATTCTTTACGTCGAGATTCAATCGCGGCTGAAACATTAAGCCGATATCGCGCAAGTAGGAGAAATCAGTGGCAATCACCGAACGCAGAGGCAAACGCAACTCCATTTGAGCCTGATTTGATTCCGATTTGTATAGCGATATATTTAACGCTGGTCCGATTTCAAACGTGGGATCAAGGTTAGGCATGCCTTGCCGCGCCACGTTATTTCTGACGGGCACAGAGCCATTAACACTCACATCCAACTCTGTCGTTTCAGTGTGAAAAAGCATGCCACGAACCCGCTGGCGATCAACCTTCAAAAGGTCGCCGCGATAAATCACATAAGGTATCGGCAGTACATAGGTTCGCCGTTCATTTGAACCGCGATAATGGGGAAAATCAATATAAGCGGCGCCAGCCCCGATCTCCCACAGGGGAACCTGCGCCGCGATTGCTGAAGATGCTATGAGTATGTTCGCCGCTGCGGTGATAAAAATACTTTTAAAGAAACCCATCTGAATACCCAATAACCCCGCAGCAGCATCTTGCCCTTTTCCAGCATACCGCCTTGGCCTCCACCAGCAAGCCGGCACGTCAAACAAGGATGCAGTAATCAGATTCGAATTAAGTTCCATGCTTCAATCCAAAATACATCCCACTCCGCCGCAACGAATTTTTCGTAAATGCTTTCGGGAATGAGGTTGGCCCCATTGTGCCATGTGACAGCTCCGCAATCGTAAAAGGTGGTTGGTTCAAATTGTTTGCCTGGCAGATAAAAAATAAACCGAACCCTTTTGATGCCATCGCGCGGGATTTTCTGTTCTGCCGGATTATTTGCGGTTGCTGCCCGCCACGATTCTATATTCCAGCAAGCGGCATTCGATCGCGCCATTGAACAATGGGGTGCGTTTGGATGGCGACAGGCGCATCAGCTTCAGAATGGCCTTGTCGGCGGTAAAAAGGTAAGCCGTCCAGCCGCCGAATTTCTTCTTCAGCGCATCGCCCAGTTTCGGGTATAGCTCCGCAAGTTCGTCCAGTTCGCCCATGCGCTCGCCGTAGGGCAGGTTCGCCACCAGCACACCGTGTTCCGCCGGGGCCGATATTTCCAAGATATTGGCCTGCTTGAGCTGCACGCATTCCGATAATCCCGCTTCCTCCAGATTGCGCCATACAGCCTTCAACGCATCGCCGTACAGATCGCTGCCGTGAATTTCCAGCGGCCTGGCCGGCAGTTGCGCGGCAATTGCCTGTTCGCGCATTTCATTCCATGTTGCGGCATCGAAATTTTTCAGCTTCTCGAAGGCGAAGCCGCGCGCGATGCCGGGCTGGATATTCAGAGACATCTGCGCCGCCTCGATCAGGAACGTGCCGCTGCCGCACATCGGGTCGAGCAGCGGCGTGCCGGGCTGCCATTTCGCCAGACGCAAAATGCCCGCCGCCAGATTTTCCCGGATCGGCGCGATGTTGGTGTGCTGGCGCACGCCGCGCTTGAACAACGCGTCGCCGGAGGTATCCAGATACAGCATCAGCTTGCTGTCCTCGATGAACACATGGATGCGAATGTCCGGTTGCAGCGTGTCCACGCTGGGCCGCTCGTTGCAGTGCGCGCGGAAGCGGTCGCAGACGGCGTCCTTGACCAGCAGCGTGATGAACTCCAGGCTCTTCAGCGGACAGCGTATCGCCGTAGTGTTCACGCGGATCGTGTTGGTCACGTCGAACCAGCGTTGCCATTGCAGGTCGAACACTGCCTTGTAAATATCCTGTTCGTTGCGGTATTGCGTTTCCGCGACACGCCACAAAATGCGGCTGGCGATGCGGCTCTCCAGGTTGGCGCGATAGCACAGCGGCCAGTCGCCGGAGAAATGCACGCCGCCTTCGGTGCCGCGCACGTTCTGTGCGCCGAGTGTTTCAAGATCGCCGCACAAGACGGCTTCAAGGCCGCGCGGGCAGGGAGCGAAAAAATCCGGCATGAATCAGAAAGGCTTAACGACGACGAGGATGACCACTGCAATGAGCACCAGCACCGGCACCTCATTGAAGAAACGGAACCAGACATGGCTGCGCGTGTTGCGGTCTTGCGCGAACAGCTTCACCAGATGACCGCAGTACAGGTGATAACCCGCCAGCAGCATCACCAGCGCGGTCTTGGCGTGCAGCCAGCCGCCGGAGAAGCCATAGCCGAACCACAGCCAGAAACCGAAGATGATCGCCAGCACACCGATCGGCGTGACAAAGCGGTACAGCTTGCCCTCCATCAGCTTCAGCCGCGCGATCTCGGCAGGCTCGGTCGCCATCGCGTGGTTGACGAAAATGCGTGGCAGATAGAACAACCCGGCGAACCAGCTCACGACGAAAATAATGTGAAACGCCTTAACCCATAGCATGATCGGCAGCCACTTGAATTTACAATGGCCGAATTATACGGGTAGCGCCACGCTCGCGCATCAGGGAAGGTGACTTACTGCGCAAGCCGTCAACAGAAAAGTTGAAATTCAACGGTAGTAAAGCTGCAACACCGATATAGTTTCACGCTTGGAGTTTAAATCGTACAGAGAAAATGACGGCCCCGCAGCTTGCCGCGGAGCCGTCATTTAACTACTTGTCAGCGTTTCCCTGGAACTGAATGTTTATTTTGCATTAAGGCCTTTGAGAGCCTCCTGCGCGATTTCATTACCCTGCGCAGCCGCTTTTTTCCACCACTCCGCCGCCTTTGCGTCATCCTTGGCTACACCGACACCATTGTGATACATCCGGCCGAGACTTAATTGATCTTTTGAACTGCCAGCCTCAGCTTTCTGCTTCACCTCGGCAAACTTGTCCTCCGGGCTTAGCGATTCCGATTTGCCGCCAAAATTTGCATTCTCTGCAAATGATACTTGCGGAAATAAAGACATTGACGCGATCATCGCCATTGATAATAGAAGCTTGTTGAACATATTCTTAATCCCCTTTTGTTGTTAATGAATTGCAACAGTATTTCTTGCCCATTGCTTTTTAAATGGTGCACTCATGGCGAAATGCCGTCAAGAGGAGAAAGATATAACGAGGTTTGCGAGACAAGTTTTCGAGAGCTCTCTGTTGCTTACGCAACAGCGCTGACAGCTTGCGAATTCCCGGTAATAGGAAATACGAAGGGACGCTTGGCACCTTGCGGCTACTCGACTCGCTGAACTTACAGCAAGAAAGCCATCATCCGAGTTTTCACTCAGGAATTTTATTCAGGTTGCCCGGAGTCTGCACTTGGCGAATGGCAGTTCCCGACACATTCCAGAAGTTCAGTTTTGCCGAAACCAGACATTCAGAACGTGTCTACGAAAGTGAGGGAAATCCAGAAAGCTATTGAAGTATCCGATTCAAATTGGTTTTTGCAGATTCAATGGCCTCATCGTAGCCTTCGTTATCACTCTTTTTAATAAATCCGAAAAGGATCGCTGACTGATTGCCTAAAAGCACTCGGAATAAAATCCTAACTGCGCCGCCCTGTACTGCACTGAATCGAATTTCACGGATTCCATCAGCATTATGGAGAGTTTTGAAGAGTGGCTCTCCACCTTGGAATTGCTTTGCATCAGCCAAGGTAATTTTATTTACAACACGCTTTAAAACATCATTGGGTAGCTGATGAACCCACGCCAAGAAATCCTGGCTAAATAGACACCTTGGGAACAATTTCTCTAACGGGGTCTCAGCTTCAGCTAGATATTGTTGCCTAATAAAATTTCCGTGCTCCTCGCACGAGATGTTGCGAAGATATGAGCGTCCAGTGGGTGGCTGACCCTCACTAAATTGCGCAAATTCAACTTCATTTTCCCGCCACTTATTTATTGTTGCGATACTCAGTAGAGTGGCATCAAGGTGCCAAGCCATAGCCAAAACATCAACGGAGCCATCATATGCTTCATTGGGGAAATAAAAGGTAGATGAAGCTATTTCATTAAAGAGCTCATCGGAGAGGCAATCAAGCATTGGCGTCTTATCGTCAATTTCCATAAGGGAAAGTTGAAGATCATCCTCATGCTGCTCTCCAAGTTGTGAAATAAAGTCGCGATAATAATAATCCGGTGCTATTGGGCAGTTGTCACGGTCATCTGAATAAATCGCAATACGATCTTTGTTAGAGCGAACTGCAAGCATTCCCTTTGCAGAATCCAACAACAGTCTATATGCTTCTTCTTTGCTGGCAGCAGGAAAGCTAAGTGTATTGAATACAAAATTGTGTTCCATTACATGACTTAACGAGCCAGATTCGTGCGGTTAATCAATGTCTGATCGAAAAAGCCTTTTGGCCAATATTCCAATTTCCCGTTTGCGTGAAGCTTTGGAGTTTCGATATTTGTTTCACCTTCCTTTGTCATCGACAGGTAGTGAAATGCCACTTGGTCTGGGGTCAAAACATCGTTCTTAACGGCTAGTCTTATGCCATCCATAAGATGATCACTTTGTGTTTCGATGATTAGCTGAAGTCCACACTTTGCGCCAAGAGCAATCAATCGACCTAGCGCCGTTTGACCGCTCGGGTGAAGGTGGGCCTCAGGATTCTCGATCATGACGAGCATGCCCCGATTCGACTTTTCGGCCTCCCATTTTGGCCCCCATGAACTCTCCCAGCCGGTAGCTGGTCTTGTTGAAGCCATCCCTAAAATAGCGGCAAAAATTGGAAGGCAATAGCTAAGGCCAAAACCGACATTCGTTGGCCGAAAAGTATTGAACTCTATGTGTGTAGAATCTCGTTTTGAATCTGTTTCATAGAACAGATCAATACCCGGAGCGATTTCGTTGAGCCATGCTTCTAGTTGATACGCGAGTATTTTACCTTGAGCCAATTCATGATGAAGCTGATCTGGCACGATGAGATATCGAAGCTCGTCCAAGAAGCCAATTACATATTCACCATGATCCCCGATGGATGGGAGTTCTCCTAAATGCCTATCCAGAGGATGCAATATTTTTGGGCCCCATCTATCAGCCGATAAATAGCAGCTCAAAGGTGCCCAATCGGGCCTCACTGAGACATTTTCATTTAGTGAAAATGTCGCACTCTTTTCAATACTCCGGCATGAGAATGATATGGCATCAGTCGGCGCGACGAGACGTGAGCGAATCTCTTCAATTGAGCCATGTCCCGTTAACAAGGGCGAGTCACCTTGATAGCTATTACAGAACATTCTGAGAGCTTGGATAACCGAACTCTTACCGCTATTATTTAGACCACACAATAAAGTTAGAGGACGAAGAGGAATCTGTTTGGACTTGAATGACTTGAACCCGTTGATTTCGATTTCAGTAAGCATATTCAGCCTATTAACGTGTTATTAATTAGTTCTCGCAATTTTTTATAGCGATTAAGCGAGCTAATAACCGATGAGGAATCCCGACTAATGGCCCTATCAAATTCATCGTCTCTGAGTAGTTTCAAGTATTCAGAATAGAAACGGTCTTGCTTGGCCAAGAGAGCATCAAAATCCTCCGCCGACATCTCTGCAAAAATGTTGGCCCAGGACTCAAATAATGCTTTGTTAATCGGAGTCCTCATGTATCCTGGAGTCGCCTTACGGAAGGCGTAACGTTTGAAAAACATCTTGCTCCGTTCCATGGCAAGTTCGAATTTGCTTGTTAGGACTTCTCTGGTAAAGGGGCGAATTTTTACAGTAGAGTAATTGCGGAATATGCTCTTCATGACTTCATCCGTAATATGTGGAGCACGGTTAATTACTCTCATGGTATTACTGAGAAATACGTCCATGTCATCCGTATATTGCTTATCACCATGAATATAAAAAGCCAAGAAACGTAATACGAGTTCCCGTGCAGCCATACGGCTGTCTTTAATCGAGTTGTCGGTAGCTGCCAAGAATTTCTCGTTTACTGCAAGCTCCTTCAAGAAATCTGATGCCTGTCCTTGATAAAGTGCATGTCGAATTTCTTGGGCCGTTAGTGGCATACCTCCAGTATTTATTCGTTTAAAGATATTTCTTTTAACTTCTTCTGGGGTGCCAGGATTAATCACCGTGAAACGCATCTCAGTTTCCATGATGTTGTTCACAATTCGAGCATGCGCTTGATCTTTTTCTATTGCCGCAAAGGTCTTATTATTGAAGCGAGCACCCCAGAATTCGAGATTCGTAAGAGCAAATGGAGTTGCGTCCGGAACAGTCTTTTTGCCATTCGTGCCTATCTCTCCACCAAGTAAGAAATCACGAATCGTCGTAAGCCGCTGAAGACCATCGACGACATCCCAGCTCCCGTCTTCGTTGGCGGCAACGTAGAACATTGGCAGTGGAATCCTCAACATCAGAGATTCAATAAGCTGACTGCATCGCTCTTCATCCCAGACGAATCTTCTCTGAAAGTTTGGTGCCAATCTTATTGAGCCTTGCCTTAAGCGTCGGAGCAAGAGATCCATTGCGACAACTTTTGGCTCAATGGAAATGGAGTCAGGGTCGAACGGCTCATTAGAAAGCGCAATCGTTTCCTCTTCAACTCCGACTGGCTTGCCATCTTCCCCTACCTCTTCAATGCTTTCTTTAGTATCCTCTACGCGCGCACTGCGCAAATACATCAACAATTGCAACTTGTCTTTTTCAGCAATGAAGTCGGTTGGTTCCAGCTTGGATATTCCTGCCGCGTTCAACTGATCCAATAATAATTGGATCGATAATCCTAGCTCAGTGGCAAATTGCGCGACGTTCATTTTTTCCATTTCCGTCCGTTACCTTTCGCGTTCTTTCAACAATGTTGACCGTAACTTATTCCCACCCACGAAACCAAAGGGTTACTAATACAGCATTTTGCCACAATAAACTTTTGCTCAATGTTCGTTATCTATAAATCAACAGTCAAAGCTAAGGTTCCGCAACTGGCACTGACACGTCGTTTACGAAGTGCAGCTTTACGGCATTGCAATTCGAAGCCGAGCTTAATTTGTATCTCTTCGAAAATCGCGCTGTGTTATCGCTCCCTGAAGGTTCACATGTCACCTTCAGGTTCGATAACGGCTCGTTACTGTGACAACCTTTTTCTGAACAATACCAGCGACACATAAAAACCCAGCAGCGCGTAACCCAGCAACACGGCGGCATGCCACAGGAAATGCGCCGGAATCACGTCATTCAACAGCGGCCGCGCCAGATTGATCGCGTGCGTCAGCGGCAGGATGGACGAGACAGTTTGCAGCAACGGCGGTAACTGGTCGACCGGAAAAAACACGCCGCACAACAGCACCATCGGCGTGATCACCAGCGTGAAGTAGTACATGAAAAAATCATATCCGGGTGCAAGTGCCGTCACGATCAAACCAAGCGAAGCAAAACACAAACCGACCAGTAATGAAAGCGGGATTAGCCACAGCGTCAGCGGCGAATGCGACAGCCCCAGCAGCCAGATGACCGCCAGCACCGCCAGACCGGACAGCAGGCTTTTGCTTGCCGCCCAGACGATTTCCGAAAACACGATATCGTCCAGCGTGATCGGCGTGTTGAGGATCGCCTCCCAGGTGCGCTGCTCGTGCATGCGCGCGAAGCCGGAATACAATGCCTCGAAGCTGGCGCTGTTCATCGTGCTGTAGCACACCGTCCCGGCGGCGAGGAAGGCAATATAGGGCATGCCGCCGACTTCCGGCAGCATTCCGCCCAGCCCGTAACCCAAGCCCAGCATGTAGATCACCGGGTCGGCGAGATGGCCGAGGATCGACGAGCCAGCCATCTTTTTCCACACCATGAAGTTGCGCCGCCAGATCGGGACGAAGCGCAGGCTGATGTTCGGAATTGCAAAATGTCGCCTGTTCATTTCAGCCTGTCCTGCTCGACAGCGGCAATGACATCATCGGGCTTGACCACGCCGCTGCCTCGCGCATAAACGCAGCCTTTCGACGTTCCTTCCGCAATTACACGCTGGTCATTCTGGAAGGTATGCTGCATGTAAAAAAACTTTTCGTCCCAGTGCGTTACTTCAAGCAATACATCGAAGCGATCGAACAGGCCAAGCGGTTTTTTGTATTTCATGGTGTGTTCGGCAATGATGGGCATCCATTTGTGCCTGAACATGGTTTTCAGCAGACCGGTACGAATAAACAAATCTACCCGGCTGAGATCGCATATGGTCAGATAGCGGCCATTGTTCATGTGGAGATTTATATCCAGATCATTCGGCAGCACGCGCAGGGAGAGACGGCTTTGTGTTTTTCCTAAGTGCAAGCGTTCGCGAAAAAGCGACAGGATGAACACGTAGATCAGGCGGAATATCAGATTCATTCGCGCATCTCCCGCCCGGTTAGTTTGAGGAACACATCTTCCAGGTTCGCCGGACGATGCAGGTAGCGCAGATGCGGATGTTGCTGCAATTCCCGCAACAGCGGCTGCGCATCGTCCACGTAGCAAAACACCGTCTCGCCGCTCACCTCGAAGCGTTGCGCATGACGCGTCGCATGGCCTTGCGCCCATGCTGCCGCTTGCTCGCCAAACACTTCGACCACTTGCGGTTCGATGTTGCGTTCGATCAGTTCGCGCGGTGAGCCTTCGCTGATGATGCGCCCGTTGTCCATCACCGCGAGGCGGTGGCAGAGCCGCTCCGCCTCATCCATGAAATGAGTGGTAAGCAGCAAGGTCTTGCCGCGCGCTGTCAGCTCGCGCAATCGCTGCCAGATCAGGTGGCGTGCCTGCGGGTCGAGGCCTGTGGTCGGCTCATCGAGAAACAGGACTTCCGGATCGTTCACCAATGCGCGCGCCAGCGTCAGCCGCCGTTTCATGCCGCCGGACAGAGTCGGCACCTTTGCATCACGCTTGTGGGTGAGATTCGCAAACTCCAGCAGCTCCGGCAAGCGCGCTTCGATTGCCTTATCGCTCATGCCAAAGTAGCGGCCATACACCAGCAGGTTTTCCGTGACGGTGAAATCCGGATCGAGATTGTCCATCTGCGGTACCACGCCGACGCGCAACCGCGCGGCGCGTGCCTGTTGTGGCACTGGGTGATCCAGTAAATTCAACTCGCCGGCGTCCGGCTCGATCAGCCCGAGCATCAACCGCAGCGTCGTTGTCTTGCCCGCGCCGTTCGGCCCCAACAGGCCAAAACATTCCCCGCGTTGGATGGACACAGTCAGCCCATCCACCACCACTTGATCGCCGTAGGATTTGCGCAGGTTACACGCGCTCAGCACAACACTCATGCTTGTGTCCCCATGTACTGCAACACGATTTGCTTCAGCTGCGTCAGTCGTCCGTGAAAAAAATGTCCCGCTCCCGCCAGCACAACTATCGGCAAACGCTGCGGGCTCGCCCATTGCAACAGCTCGTGCAAACTCACCACATCGTCCTGGTCGCCATGAATCAGCAAGGTATTGGCCGGAACCTCCGGCATGGCAAATCGCCCCACGGCAGGCGCGACGAGCACCAACCTGTGCGGTTGCAGCTCCCTGGCCGCGCGCGCCTGCACATAGCCGCCGAAAGAAAACCCCGCGCCGATCAACGGCAAGCCGGGGAATTTGGCGCGCATGAAATTGGTCGCAGCTATCGTATCCAGCATTTCGCCGTCGCCCCCGTCATAGTTGCCGTCGCTCTCGCCAACCCCGCGAAAATTAAAGCGCAGCGTGGCACAGCCTGATTCCACTAAAGCATTGGCCAGTGTGGTGACGACCTTGTTGTCCATCGTCCCGCCCATGACGGGCAGCGGATGCGCAACTACCGCGATAAATCGCGGCGCGCCACTTCGGCCCGACTCATGTCCAACATCGGGAAGGTGCAGAACGCCCTCAAGCTGGCCCGCAGCCCCGGCAAAAGTTATCTTGTCCTGTATTGACACCATCTACCGGGAACCCAATTCTGCCATGCCGATTTTCTCCTAGGCCGCGATTAACTTGGCATATTCCAGCGCCAGCCACTTGCTGCCCGCGCGTTTGAAGTTGACTTGCACGCGCGCATCTGCGCCGCTGCCTTCCACGCCGGTAATGACCCCCTCGCCGAACTTCTGGTGAAACACGCGCTGGCCGATGCGCCATAACGCATTAGGTGAAGGAGGCGCTTTCTCAGACGAGCCCGAAGCAAACGCTGCAACATGGCTGTTTGTGTCAAAGCTGCTGCTCTGAAATACCTTGTGCGCCGTCACTCTTGGCGTAATCCAATGCAGCAATTCCTCAGGCAGCTCGCGCAAAAAACTCGACACCATGCCGTAGCTCACCTGCCCGTGCAACATGCGGCTTTGCGCGAAGCTCAGGTACAGCCTGCGCCGCGCGCGGGTGATCGCCACATACATCAGGCGGCGTTCCTCATCCAGCCCGCCATCTTCGCGCTGGCTGTTCTGGTGCGGAAACAAGCCCTCTTCCAGCCCGGTGATAAACACGGTATGGAATTCCAAGCCTTTGGCAGAATGCACGGTCATCAAGTGCAACGCATCATCCTGATCGCCCGCTTGATGCTCACCTGCTTCCAGCGAAGCATGGGTGAGAAAAGAGGTCAGGCTGTCGTCCTCATTTTCGTGCACGAACAGCGTCGCCGCATTGACCAGCTCGTTGAGGTTCTCCAGCCGCTCTTCCGCCTCGCGCCTCTTTGCGGAGGAAGCCTTTTCGCTTTCGTAATGCGCGACCAGCCCGCTGTGCTCCAGCACATGGTCGATGATCTCGGGGAGCGGGAGGGTGGAGCCGGAGGCTCCGGGCACCCCCCGGCCTACCCCTTGCGGGTGGAGCGGCAACTCGCGCGTCGCACTGCGCAGCGATTCGATCAGCGCGACGAATGCGGAGACTTTGCCACCCGCGCGCGCCGCAGCATCAAATAAAGTCGTGTTGTTATGTTTCGCCGCTTCCTGCAACTGCTCGATGCTGCGCGCGCCGATACCGCGCGTCGGGAAATTGATGATACGCAGCAGCGCGTTGTCGTCGTCGGTGTTCTCCATCAGGCGCAGATAGGCCAGCGCGTGCTTGATTTCCTGCCGTTCGAAGAAGCGCAGCCCGCCGTACACGCGATACGACAATCCGGCGGACACCAGCGCATGTTCCAGCACGCGCGACTGCGCGTTGGAACGGTACAGCAGCGCGATCTCTCTGAGATTGACGCCTTCGGAATGTAATTGCTTAATCTCGTCGACGATGAACGCCGCCTCGTCCACATCGGTTGCCGCCTCGTATACGCGCAGTTGCTCGCCGCCGCTCTCCGAAGTCCACAGGTTCTTGCCGAGACGGTTGCGGTTGTTGCTGATCAATGCGTTGGCCGCGTCGAGAATATTGCCGTGCGAGCGGTAATTCTGTTCCAGCTTGATCACGTTCTGCACATGAAAATCGCGCGTCAGCTCCTGCATGTTGCCGACATTCGCGCCGCGAAACGCATAGATCGACTGGTCGTCATCACCCACCGCGAACAGCGAGTTGTTTTTTCCCGCCAGCAACTTCAGCCACTGGTATTGCAGCTTGTTGGTGTCCTGAAATTCGTCCACCAGAATATGCCTGAAGCGCTCCTGGTAATGCTCGCGAATAGCCGCGTTGCGCGACAGCAGCTCGTAGCAGCGCAACAATAATTCGGAAAAGTCCACCACCCCTTCGCGCTGGCATTGCGCATCGTATTCGGTGAACACTTCCACCTTGCGCCGCGTATACGGGTCGTAGGCTTCCACTTCATTCGCGCGCAACCCCTGCTCCTTGCTGGAGCTGATGAAACTCTGCATCTCGCGCGGCGGATATTTCTCGTCATCGACATTCATCGCTTTCATCAGCCGCTTGATCGCGGACAACTGGTCGCCGGAGTCGAGAATCTGGAATGCCTGCGGCAAGTTCGCCTCGCGAAAATGCGCGCGCAGCATGCGGTTGCACAGCCCGTGGAACGTGCCGATCCACATGCCGCGCGTGTTGGTCCCTGTCCTGAGCGTTGTCGAAGGGGGCAACATCGCCGACAACCGCGTCACCATCTCCTTCGCCGCCTTGTTGGTGAACGTCACCGCGAGGATGCCGTGCGGGCTGACCGCACCGCTGCTGATCAGATAGGCGATGCGCGTGGTCAGCACGCGCGTCTTGCCGCTGCCCGCTCCGGCGAGGATCAGCGCGGACTGGTGCGGTAGCGTGACAGCTTGGCGTTGTTCGGGATTGAGACCGGAAAGCAGGGAGGAATTCATTGCGCGATTATCCCACAGGACAGAGGGTGCCTCTATAAACCCAAACCCCGTCGCGATCCTGCGAATGCTATTAATTCACGCATCGGCGCGCCAGCAAAAGAAAACGGGGAACCGGTTTGCCCGATTCCCCGCTATGGTAAATGCAATAATCTAATTATTCTGTTCACTTGCAAAAGTTGCACTTCTGATTTGAACCCGCCCCCTCAATCATGTCGTGCAGGATTGGCGAGAGGATGATTTCCATCGCATAGCTCATCTTTCCGCCGGGCACGACCAGCGTATTGGCGCGGGACATGAAAGATTCGGGAATCATGGTCAACATGTACGGGAAGTCCACGCCTTTTGGATTGCGGAAGCGAATCACGACAAAGCTTTCATCCAGTGTCGGGATGTCGCGCGCGATGAACGGGTTGGAGGTGTCCACCGTGGCTACGCGCTGGAAGTTGATATGGGTGCGCGAGAATTGCGGAGTGACATATTTGATGTAGTCGGGCATGCGGCGCATGATGGTATCCACCGTCGCTTCCGCAGAATAGCCGCGTTCAGCCTTGTCGCGATGTATCTTCTGGATCCACTCCAGGTTGACCACCGGTACTACACCGATGCCCAAGTCCACATATTTGCCGGCATCAATATCGCCGTCAGTCGCCAGGCCGTGCAGCCCCTCGTAGAACAACAGATCAGTATTAGCCTCGATGTCTTCCCACGGCGTGAATACCCCCGGCTTCAGGTCAGTCAGGTTGAAATGCTGGTTGTGCTGCGCGGCTTCGTCTTCGCTATGCACGTAATAGCGGCGCTTGCACATGCCGGTTTCGCCGTATTGTTTGAATGTTGCCTCGATCTTGTCAAAGTGGTTGGCTTCCGGGCCAAAGTGGCTGAAAGAATTGTTGCCGGCTTTCGCTGCTTCAGCAGCAGCAGCACGGAATGCCATGCGATCCAGGCTGTGCAGACTGTCGCCTTCGACGACCGCAGCTTTTATTTCTTCGCGGCGGAAGATGTTTTCAAAGGCCAGTTTGACCGTGGTGGTTCCCGCACCTGAAGAACCAGTGACAGCAATAACGGGGTGCTTGCACGACATGATGATATCTCCTGAACAGTATGGAAAATTATTTGATACGCGATTCTATAACAAAGACCCACTCACGGCCATTGCACCTGCCGAGCAGCATTGATGAATTTCCCGGCGATTTCGTTCGCATTTATTTGCCAATGGACGATCCGGGATACAGATGAATTGGCTTTGAGCGCGAGAAAGGCGATGCCGCTATAATGCCGCATTCGAAAATTCGGGCAATAACTCGCAGAAACATGCAGCCAAACTATCATCCAGAATCTATCGAGCAGCAAGCGCGGCAACACTGGGATAATCGCCAGGCGTTTCGCGCCACGGAACAGTCTGACAAACCAAAATACTATTGCTTGTCGATGTTCCCTTATCCCTCCGGCAAGCTGCACATGGGGCATGTGCGCAACTACACGATCGGCGATGTGTTAAGCCGCTACCACCGCATGAAGGGTTACAACGTGATGCAGCCGATGGGCTGGGATGCGTTCGGCCTGCCCGCCGAGAACGCCGCGATGGCCAACAATGTGCCTCCAGCTGCGTGGACTTACTCAAACATCGCCTACATGAAGCAGCAACTGAAGTCGCTGGGACTGGGTATCGACTGGTCGCGCGAAGTCACCACCTGCAAGCCGGACTATTACCGCTGGGAGCAATGGCTGTTCACCCGGCTGTTCAAGAAAGGCATCATCTACAAGAAGACCGCCTCGGTGAACTGGGATCCGGTGGATCACACCGTGCTGGCCAACGAGCAGGTCATCGACGGGCGCGGCTGGCGTTCCGGCGCGCTGGTGGAGAAGCGCGACATCCCGATGTATTTTTTCCGCATCACGCAATACGCCGAGGAATTGCTGCAAGGCCTCAACACGCTGCCCGGCTGGCCGGAGCAGGTCAAGACGATGCAGGCCAACTGGATCGGCAAGAGCTACGGCGTGCGCTTCGCGTTCCCCTACACGCTGGACGGCAAGGATGGAAAACTATGGGTCTACACCACCCGCGCCGACACGATCATGGGAGTCACCTTCTGCGCCGTCGCCGCCGAACATCCGCTGGCGACACGCGCCGCACAGGATAACCCGCAGCTCGCCGCCTTCATCGAGGAATGCAAGCGCGGCAGCGTAGCCGAGGCCGACATCGCGACGATGGAAAAGAAAGGCATGGACACCGGGTTGAAAGTCACCCACCCGCTCACCGGCGAGCAAATTCCGGTGTGGGTCGGCAACTATGTGCTGATGGGCTACGGCGAAGGCGCGGTGATGGCGGTTCCGGCGCACGACGAGCGCGACTTCCATTTTGCCAAGGCCTACGGTTTGCCAATCAAGCAAGTGATTCAAATCCCCCCCACCCCCCCTTTTGCAAAGGGGGGCGAAGGAGGGATTTCGCCTTTCACCGTTGAACAATGGCAAGAATGGTACGCCGACAAAGAGCGCGGCGTGTGCGTAAACTCCGGCAAATACGACGGCCTTGACTACGAACAAGCCGTGGATGCCATCGCCGCCGATCTTGCCACGAAAGGCTTGGGCGAAAAGAAAGTGCAGTTCCGCCTGCGCGACTGGGGTATTTCGCGCCAACGCTATTGGGGCTGCCCGATCCCGATCATCCACTGTCCAGGTTGCGGCGATGTGCCGGTGCCGGACGACCAGCTGCCCGTGGTGTTGCCCGAGAGTGTGGTACCGGACGGCGCGGGCTCGCCGCTGGCGAAGATGCCCGAATTCTATGAATGCGCCTGCCCACAGTGCGGCGGCAAGGCGAGACGTGAGACCGACACGATGGATACCTTCGTCGAGTCGTCCTGGTATTACGCGCGCTATGCCAGCCCGCAATGTTCTACTGGCATGGTAGATAAAGCGGCTGCCCAACAATGGCTGCCGGTGGACCAATATATCGGCGGCATCGAGCACGCGATCCTGCATCTGCTGTATGCGCGATTCTTCCACAAGCTGATGCGCGACGAAGGGCTGGTGCAAGGCGATGAACCGTTCAAGAATCTGCTGACGCAGGGCATGGTGATTGCACCGACGTTTTACCGTGAGGATGCTGCGGGCAAAAAGCAGTGGATCAACCCGGCCGAGGTGGAAGTCAAAACCGATGAGCGCAGCCGCCCGGTCGGCGCGACGCTACGTGCCGACGGCCAGTTGGTGAATATCGGCGGCACCGAAAAAATGGCCAAGTCGAAGAACAACGGCGTCGATCCGCAGGCGATCATCGACGAATTCGGCGCCGACACCGCACGCCTGTTCATGATGTTCGCCGCGCCGCCGGAGCAGTCGCTGGAATGGTCGGACGCCGGTGTGGAAGGCGCGTTCCGCTTCCTCAAGCGCGTGTGGAAAGCCGCCCATGACCATGTCGAAAAATCCCCCCTGACTCCCCCCTTTGCAAAAGGGGGGCCGGGGGGGGATTTATCGCCGGCGGCGAAGGCGCTGCGCCTGCAACTGCACCAGACCGTCGCCAAGGTGGACGACGATATGGGGCGGCGCAAGACCTTCAATACCGCGATCGCGGCAAACATGGAACTGCTCAACGCGCTGGCAAAATTTGACGAACAGACTCCAACTGCGCGCAGCGTGGCGCAAGAGGTGCTGGAAGCTATCGCGCTGATGCTGAATCCGATCGTGCCGCACCTGAGTCACGCGCTGTGGGCCGAACTGCGCCCCGGTAGCGACATGCTGGATCAGCCTTTCCCGAAGGCCGACCCGAGCGCGCTGATGCAGGATGAAATTGAAATCGTGATCCAGGTGAACGGCAAGCTGCGCGGCAATTTGACGGTGGCCAAAACCGCCGATAAAGCGATGCTGGAGCAGTTGGCGCTTGCTCACCCTGCCGTCGAAAAGCAATTGGCGGGCGCGACACCGAAAAAAATCGTGATCGTAGCGGGCCGCTTGATCAACATCGTCATCTAGGAGAACAAGATGCGCACAGTGTTGCAGATGATCGCCCTGTTGCTGACCACGCTGTTGCTGACCGCCTGCGGCTTCCATTTACGCGGGCAGGCGGGGATGCCGTTTAATGCGCTGTATCTGGACGCGGCCAATCCCGGCTCGCTCTTTATCGCCGACCTGCGCCGCAACTTGGAAGCCAACAAGGTGAAACTGGTAAACGCTGCCGAACAGGCCGATGTGGTGCTTAACATCGCCAGCGAAATTCCCGAAAAGCAAATTCTCACGCTGGGCGGCAGCGGGCGTGTGAGCGAGTTTCAACTGCACTACCGCGTTTCATTGCGCGCTTATGATCTCAAGCAGCAGGACTGGATCCCCGCCGAGGAAATTGTGCTACGCCGTGATTATTCTTATGACGATACCAAAATTCTCGCCAAGGAAGCCGAAGAGACTCTGCTCTACCAAAGCATGCGTTCAGACATGGTGCAGCAAATCGTGCGTCGTTTAAGCCATGCAAAACCGCAGCCTCAATAGACTACGGAGTTCCAATGCAAATAACCAGTGAAGAGCTGCCGCGCCACCTTGCTTCCGGCCTTAAACCGCTGTATGTGGTGTATGGCGATGCGCTGCTGCTGGCGGTCGAGGCGGCGGACAGCATCCGCGCGGCGGCACGCGCCGCCGGGTATTCCGAACGGGAAACCTTTGTTGCCGAACAGCATTTCAAATGGAGCGAATTGCGCAACAGCGCGCAAAGCCTTTCGCTGTTTGCCGAGCGCAAGGTCATCGACCTGCGCATCCCGTCCGGCAAGCCCGGCACGGAAGGCGGGCAGGCATTGCAGGATTACGTCGCCAATTTGAGCGGCGATATACTCACGCTGATTTCCTTGCCCAAACTCGACAAGACCGCGCAGAAAAGCCAGTGGTTTGGCGCGTTGGAGCGGCACGGCGTGATGGTTTCTGCCGACGATGTTCCGCGCAATGCGCTGCCGCGCTGGATTGCGGGGCGCATGAAGCGGCAGGAACAGAGCGCCGACGAGGCCACGCTGGAATTTCTTGCCGACCGCTGCGAGGGCAATCTGCTTGCGGCGTTTCAGGAAATCCAGAAGCTTGCGCTGCTGTTCCCGGCCGGGCAGGTGTCTTTCGAGCAGGTCAAGGACGCGGTGATGGACGTGGCGCGCTACGATATTTACAAACTTACCGAAGCGATGCTGAACGGTAATGCGACGCGTTTCGCGCGCATCCTCGACGGCCTGCGTGCCGAGGGAACCGCTACTGTGCTGGTGCTGTGGGCCATCAGCGAAGAGATACGCAAGCTGGGCAAGGTGTTGCAAGCCATGCAGCGCGGCAGCAACCTGAATACCGCCGTCCGCGATGCGCGCATTTGGGGCGCCAGCGTGGGCCTGGTGGAGAATGCCGCGCGCCGCCTGAAATTTCCGCACATCGAACGCGCCATGCAGCAGGCCGCACGGCTGGACAAGACCATCAAGGGCTTGCGCCAGGGCGACGTGTGGGATGAATTGTTACAACTGGGATTGCGCTTCGCCAAATGAACACCTCTATAAATCCATTTTTGCGAGCATCCGCTGCGCGGATTGCCTGCTTACCCCATTTCGGGCACATCGCTGCGTTGCGCGGCGCTCACTCCCTCGTTTATCCAATGATATGCCGTCGGTCGTTGCGCTCCGTGCGCCTTGTGCCGTATCCCGAAATTCTGAATTTCTAGAAGTGTTCATGTCATGAGCGACATCTTATTAGTCATTACCAATCTGCCGGATGTGCAGGCCGCTGGGCAACTGGCGCAGCGGCTTATCGGGGAACGGGTTGCGGCTTGCGTGAACCAGCTTGCTCCCTGCACCTCGACTTATCGCTGGCAAGGTAAAATCGAAACCGCTACCGAAGTGCCGCTGCTGATCAAGACCACAAAAGCTGCCTACCCGCGCCTTGAGCAACTGATCCACGCGGCGCATCCTTACGAACTTCCCGAAATCATCGCTGTCCCTGTAACAACTGGCTTGCCCGCTTATCTGGACTGGGTAAGCCAGGAAACCAACGCCCTCAAGGAATAACCTATGCGTTTCGTACTATTGCTGCTGTTATGTTTTATGGCTCCCGCATCCAACGCGGGTGGATTGCTGGATCGACTTCCCTCGCTGAACGGAACCAAGCAGCCCAAGTTTCTTCCGCCGGATCAGGCTTTCGATCTGCAAATCATGGTGCTCGATGCACATACCCTGCAAGCCAGCATCAACGTGACGCCGGGCTACTATTTATATCGCGACAAAATCAAGTTTGAGATCAAGGATGGCACGGCCAAAATCCTGGCGGTGAATTTGCCAAGAGGCGAAATGAAACAAGACCCCTCTTTCGGCAGCACCGAAGTTTTTCATCGCTCGATCCAGGCCGAGATCACCCTGGATCGGTCGCTTGATACTGCCACTGGCATTACATTAAACGCTACCTATATGGGCTGCAGCGAGGAGGGCTTATGCTATCCGCCTATCAAAAAGGCGATCCAGCTTGTCCTGCCGGATGCCAAAGCCGACTTGCGCACGCTACCAACCCCGGCGACAGCCGAAGCACCGCCTTCTTCGGCTATCACGCCTCCTACAACCGCACCTGCCACTGAAAACGCCCAGATCGCGCAACTTTTCAAGGGCGGCAGCTTCTGGCTGATTGTTTCTTTTTTCTTCGGCGCAGGACTGCTGCTCGCCTTGACTCCCTGCGTGTTCCCGATGATTCCGATTTTGTCCGGCATCATCGTCGGTCGAGGTCACAAAATTACCAGAATGCACGCCTTTATCCTGTCGCTGGCGTATGTGCTGGGTATGGCGATCACCTATGCCGCAGCCGGCGTGGCAGCGGGGCTTTCCGGAGACATGCTTTCCAATGCTCTGCAAACTCCTTGGGTGCTGGGCAGCTTCGCCGGTATCTTCGTGCTGCTGTCGCTGTCGATGTTCGGCTTTTATGAATTGCAACTGCCCAGCTCTTGGCAGAGCAAGCTGTCTGACACCAGCAACCACCTGCACGGCGGACATCTGGGCGGAGTGTTCATGATGGGCGCATTGTCCGCCATCATCGTGGGCCCGTGCGTCGCCGCACCGCTGGCTGGCGCGCTGCTCTACATCGGAAAGACGCACGATGCCGTGCTGGGCGGTGTCGCACTGTTTGTGCTGGCACTCGGCATGGGCGCGCCGCTGCTGCTGATCGGCACTTCGGCAGGCGTATTGTTGCCCAAGGCCGGCGCGTGGATGGAATCGGTAAAAAACTTTTTCGGCGTGTTGCTGCTGGCACTGGCGATCTGGATCGTTCAAGCGCTGCTGCCGATCGGCGTGCAAATGCTGCTATGGGCGGCGCTGCTGGTCTTCTCGGGAATTTACCTGCGTGCGCTGGATGCCTTGCCGCACAACGCCAACGGCTGGCACAAGCTGCTTAAGGGTATCGGTTTGCTCACCCTGCTGCTGGGAGTGGCTTATTTGATCGGCGCGCTGTCCGGCGCGCGCGACATCCTGCGTCCTTTAGGCACTGCCGGCAAGGTCGAAACACAGGCTTCAGCCGCCCTGCAATTTATCCGCATCAAAGATGTCGCCGAACTGGAACAGCAATTAACACAGGCGAGAGGGAAACCCATAATGCTGGATTATTACGCCGACTGGTGCGTCTCCTGCAAGGAAATGGAGCGCTTCACCTTTACCGATGCCGCCGTTCAAGCAAAACTCAAATCGGTGGTATTGCTACAAGCCGATCTGACAGCAAACAGCGAAGCCGACAAAGCGCTGCTCAAACGCTACGGGCTGTTCGGTCCGCCCGCCATCTTATTCTTTGACGCACAAGGTAAAGAATCGGAGGATTTTCGCGTGACTGGCTATCAAGACGCCACGCAATTCCTGAAATCACTGAAAGCTGCTGGAATCTAATGCTTTTCCTATCTTCGTCAAAATACTAGACAACTTGCCCCAATTTACGGCAAACTGCGCACATGAAAAACATCCTTGTGTTGCATGGACCCAACCTGAACCTGCTCGGAAGCCGTGAGCCGGACACATACGGACGTGTCACGTTAGATGAAATTAACGCTCGTTTAACGACATTAGCCCGAGCGGCTGGTGCGAGCTTATCTTGCTTTCAGAGCAATGCTGAGGCCGCGTTGGTGGAACGCATTCAGCAAGCTGGCGCAGATGGCACGCAATTTATCGTCATCAATCCTGCAGCGTTCACCCATACCAGTGTGGCCATTCGCGATGCGCTGGCGGCGGTTGGTACCCCATTCATTGAAGTACATATCTCTAACGTGTTTGCGCGTGAAGCGTTCCGCAAGGAGTCTTTCTTTTCCGATATCGCCATTGGCGTAATCAGCGGTCTGGGTGCGGCGGGTTACGAATTCGCCGTGCAATTCGCACTAAATTATAAAAACTAAGCTTAAAAGGGGGGCATCATGGATTTACGTAAACTCAAGACACTTATTGAGTTGGTAGAAAGTTCCGGTATTGCCGAACTGGAAATCAGCGAGGGCGAAGAACGCGTTCGCATCACACGCACTGCCGCATCCGCAATGCAGGCCTATGCGCCCGTCCCGCCACCAACCATTATTTCTGCCGCGCCGCCAACCGCTGCCCCGGTAGCAGAGCCCGCCAAACCTGCGGTAGCGGAAGGCCATGTGGTGAAATCGCCGATGGTCGGCACGTTCTACCGCTCGGCCTCGCCGGGTTCCAAGGCGTTTGTGGATGTCGGTCAATCCATAAACAGCGGCGACACTTTGTGCATCATTGAGGCAATGAAGCTGCTGAACGAAATCGAGTCAGACCAAAGTGGCGTTATCAAGGCGATTTTGGTAGAAAATGGCCAGCCGGTGGAATTTGGACAACCGCTATTTGTCATCGGTTAATCTTGCAATAGCGCGAATCTCACGTCTCACCCAAGTTCGGAGCCAACACTACATGTTTGAAAAAATCCTGATCGCGAATCGCGGTGACCAGCCACCGGCAGGTGGCGCAGCGGCGCAGCCAAATTGCGTAGCGGCTGAAAGCCGCGAAGGCGGTTTCACCGCGGAGACAGCACATGTTTGAGAAAATATTAATTGCGAACCGCGGTGACCAGCCGCCGGCAGGTGGCGCAGCGGCGCAGCCAAATTGCGTAGCGGCTGAAAGCCGCGAAGGCGGTTTCACCGCGGAGACAGCACATGTTTGAGAAAATATTAATTGCGAACCGCGGTGAAATCGCCTTGCGTATTCAGCGCGCTTGCCGTGAGATGGGCATTAAAACCGTCGTTGTGCACTCCGAGGCGGATGCCGATGCCAAATACGTGAAGCTGGCGGACGAATCAGTCTGTATCGGTCCCGCACCTTCTTCGCAAAGTTACCTGAACATCCCCGCCATCATCAGCGCAGCGGAAGTCACCGATGCCCAGGCGATTCACCCCGGCTATGGATTCCTTTCCGAAAATGCTGACTTTTCCGAGCGCGTCGAAAAATGCGGTTTTGTGTTCATTGGCCCGCGCGCCGAAACTATCCGTCTGATGGGTGACAAGGTCAGTGCCAAAGCCGCTATGAAAAAAGCTGGCGTACCCTGTGTACCCGGTGCGGAAGGCGCGTTGCCGGATAACCCCGCCGAGATCATCAAGATTGGGCGCAGCATCGGCTACCCGGTCATTATCAAGGCGTCCGGTGGCGGCGGTGGTCGTGGAATGCGCGTGGTGCATACCGAAGCTGCTTTGCTGAATGCGGTCACGATGACGAAAACCGAAGCGCAGGCTGCTTTCAATAACCCCATGGTGTACATGGAAAAATTCCTGGAAAATCCGCGCCATATCGAATTTCAGGTGCTGTCCGACCAACATGGCAATGCGGTTTATCTGGGCGAGCGTGATTGTTCAATGCAGCGCCGCCATCAAAAAATCATTGAGGAGGCACCCGCCCCGTCGCTCAATTCGCGCCTGCGTAACAAGATTGGCGAACGCTGTGCCGAAGCCTGCCGAAAAATCGGTTATCGCGGCGCTGGTACATTTGAGTTTTTATATGAGGACGGCGAATTCTTCTTTATTGAAATGAATACCCGTGTGCAAGTCGAACACCCCGTCACCGAGATGATTACCGGCATTGACATCGTTCAGCAGCAGATTCATGTCGCCGCAGGGGAAAAGCTACCATTCAAACAGCGCGACATTCAATTCAGGGGGCATGCCATCGAATGCCGCATCAACGCCGAGCATCCCTACAAGTTTACCCCATCGCCAGGGCGCATCACTTCCTGGCATGCTCCGGGAGGTCCCGGCATCCGCGTTGATTCGCACGTGTATAACAACTACTTCGTACCACCACATTACGATTCAATGATCGGCAAGGTCATTGCCTATGGCGATACGCGCGATCAGGCTATGGCGCGAATGCGCATTGCGCTGTCCGAAATGTCGGTGGAGGGCATTGACACCAATATCGCTTTGCACCGCGAACTGTTGCAGGATGCGGCTTTTATGCGCGGTGGCACAAGCATTCATTACTTGGAAGAACGTCTCGCCGAACGCACCAAAGTCAAATAGCACAACTGCTGTGCTCGCGATATTGTGCCGGATTATAAAATGACTTGGCTAACTCTTGTCGTTGACGCCAATGCCGAGTACGCAGAAACTTTAAGCGAAGCATTGCTGGAGTTTGGCGCGCTGTCGGTAGATTTGCTGGATGCCGATGCCGACACGCCAGACGAGCAAGCCATTTTCGGCGAACCCGGCGAGCCGCCGCCCGGCATGTGGCAACACAGCCGTGTCAGCGCATTATTCGACGACGACCAAGATGTATCAGCAATCTTGCGTAAAGCCGCCAATAGCATCGGCCTCAAACAACTTCCCGAACACCGCATCGAAACCTTGGCCGACAACGATTGGGTGCGCCTCACCCAATCCCAGTTTGAACCGATCCAAATTTCACCCCGGCTATGGATCGTGCCGACCTGGCACACTCCCAGCGACCCGGATGCCGTCAACATCGTGCTCGATCCCGGCCTGGCGTTCGGCACCGGCAGCCACCCCACCACGCGGCTGTGCCTGCGCTGGCTGGACAACAACCTGCAAGGCGGAGAAAGTGTGTTGGATTACGGTTGTGGTTCCGGCATCCTCGCCATTGCCGCGCTCAAGTTGGGGGCTGCACGCGCCGTCGGTGTTGATGTAGACTCGCAAGCTGTGACCTCCAGCCGCGACAACGCAGCCGCGAACCGGGTCGGAAACGTGCGCTTCTACCAACCCGACAATGCACCGCAAGTCAGTTACGATCTGGTGGTGGCGAATATCCTGACCAACCCGTTGCGCATGCTCGCCCCGTTGCTGGCGAATGCGACACGGCAAGGCGGGCAAATCGTGTTGTCCGGCATCCTTGAGGAACAGGCGCAAGACGTGATGGATATCTATCAACAGTGGTTCGACCTGAACACCCCGTTTTTCGAGGAGGGATGGACATGCCTGTCGGGACGGAAGCGTTAAGATGAGCGGTATGAAAAACTTTTATCCCGGCACCGGAACGACCCTTTGCCCGCACTGCGACACGCGCTTCAAAATCGCCGAAGCGCAACTGGAAGCGCATCATGGCATGGTGCGTTGCGGACATTGCCTGCAAGCCTTCGATGCGCGCCCCAACTTTGTTTCGGATCAACCCAACCCGCAACTTGAACTGCCGATACCGAACGAACCGACCTTATCAGCCAAACAACGTTCAACTGATCATAAGTGGGCTCCGCGCGATGAAACTCCCAACTTCAGTCAACTCACCCCTGCTCTCGTTGGGCCAAGGGACGATGCGCAACCTGCCGCACCGCACCCTTCCAAGGTGCCTGTCCTGCAACCCATGGCGCTAGCCAAGCAAGCAGCCTTCGTGCGGGATGAGAACAACAGCGAAGCACCGGTCAAACAACATGCTTGGCCTTGGACGATTGCCGTTTTTTTGTTGCTGGCTGTGCTGCTCGCACAAGCCGCCTTCTTCTTCAGAGTGGATATCGCCGCACGCCTACCAAGTTTGAAGCCCTCGCTCATCAGTTATTGTCAGATACTCAAATGCAGTGTGCCACTGCCGCAAAAAACTGATCTGATAGATATCGAGTCCTCTGATCTCGAAGCCGATCCGGAACATGAAAACCAGATCACTCTGAACGCCCTGCTACGCAATCGCGCCTCTTACGCGCAGGCTTTCCCTAATCTGGAGCTCACCCTCAACGACATTCAAGACAAGCCGCTGGCACGTCACATATTCAGACCGATAGACTATTTGCCCTTAGCCGAAAATGAAAAAGTCGGCCTGCAGCCCAATCAAGAAGTTGGTATCAAGCTGCACCTCAACACCACCGACCTCAAGCCGGCCGGATATCGCCTGGCACTGTTTTATCCCCAGCAATAGAGCTGGCATGTAAGTCACCTTGCCCAAGTCGAACTCAATTTCGCGTACCGCGGCAGTATCGAGCAGCAGCGTATGCCCTTGGCGAGCGAATTGTTTTAGGCAATGGAGCAGACGGTGGCGGGATACTATATTGAACGACCTGAAAGCAATCATCAGTCAACGAAAAAAGTTATGCGGCTTAACAAGTTACAGAAGTGAACTGTAAAGCGATAAAAAATAGAATCATTGGTTAGGAATCCCGTCCTGCGCAAGCCGCAAGGTTGTATGCTATCTTTCATATCACTTGATTATTGATGCTTTCCCGATGCCATGAGTCTGTTTGCTTTGATCGCCGCACTGTTGCTGGAGCAGCTCCAACCACTCTCCTCGCGTAAATACCTGTACAGATGGCTGTCCGGCTACGTCAATTTTTTTCAGCAACACTTCAATACCGGCCAGCATAAGCATGGCAAAGTTGCCTGGCTATTGGCAGTGCTGCCGCTGTTCGTCAGCGTGTTGGTACTGTACTGGCTGCTATATTGCGCACATCCGATTCTTGCCTGGGCCTTCAACGTACTGATACTGTATCTCACCATGGGCTTTCGCCAGTTCAGTCACTACTTCACCGGCATTCATCATGCGTTGCGCGACGGCAAACTGGACGAAGCACACGTGCTACTGGCTAAATGGCGCGGCATCCCTTCGCAAGAACTGAATGCCGAAGAAGTGGCGCGCATTACCATCGAAGAGGCGCTGATTGCTTCGCATCGCAACGTGTTCGGCGTGGTCGTGTGGTTCGTGTTATTCAGCGCAGTCGGCTTGGGCGGCGCGGCTGGCGCGTTGCTGTATCGCCTCGGACAGTTTTTACGAGCTCACTGGGGCGAGAACGAATCCGAATTGGGAGAATTCGGCGGCTTCGCACAACAAGCGTTTTACCTGTTGGAATGGTTGCCGATTCGTTTGACTGCTGTAACCTTCGCTATCGTTGGTAATTTCGAGGATACGGTTTATTGCTGGCGCACTCAGGCGTCCAGTTGGGCAGACAGCGAAGTGGGGATACTGTTAGCTAGCGGCGCGGGGGCGCTAGGTGTACGCCTCGGCCTGCCGACATCACAGAACGGCCAGCTGCTGGATAGGCCGGAGCTGGGTATCGGTGACGAGGCCGATGCCGATTTCATGCAAAGCACCATCGGGCTGGTGTGGCGTTCGGTGGTATTCTGGCTGATTTTGTTGTTACTGCTGACGCTGGCTAACCTGCTCGGTTAACAGGCTGCTGAAAGACTATTGCGCTTGCCGATACTGCGTCAATAAGCGGATCAAAATGCTCATTTACCGCATGTAACTCCGCTTTTTCGCCCCTTATTTTCTCGTCTCGGCTCCGCTCCGCTCATAACGTTTTCGGCAGCCTGTTAGAGCGGGCGTAACCCCGCGCCGTCCAGCAATTGAATCGGGGTTACCTCGGGAGCTTATTCTTGAGTCCACGCCCGGACGATCCGCACTACTTCCGGTATCTTGCGCAGACTGCGTATCACTTTGGCAAGGTGCAGACGGTTGCTTACTTCCAACGTAAAATACAGCGCGGTATATTCACCCTCATTGGCAAATTTGACATTTTCGATATTGGATTCTGCTCCGGCAATCGCGGCGGCAACTTTTGCCAACACACCGCGCTGGTTGGCGACTACCAGTTTGATATTGACATCGAAGTTGCGATTGATGTTCTTGTCCCACACTACATCCAGCCATTGTTCGCCACTACTGCGCCCTTTTCGCAGGGTCGGACAATCATGAGTATGCACCACCAAGCCATGCCCGCTCTTTATTACACCGACAATCGGATCGCCCGAAATCGGGTGGCAACACTTGGCAAATTCTACGGCCATGCCTTCCGTACCCTGTATGGTGATGACAGCGTTGGCCGCCGCTTCTCCGGGTACTGCATCGCCGACACGCGCCAATTGCCGCGCCACTACCATGTTAAGGCGGCGACCTAAACCAATATCAGCGAGCATTTCCTGGCGCGTTTTTATACCAGTATCTTTTAGCAACCTGTTCCAATGTGCCTCGTCCATGTCCTGCGGCTTGATTCCCAGCGAGTGCAGTGCCTGGTTGAGCAGGCGTTCGCCGAACAATGCAGATTCGCCGGATTGCATGGTCTTGAGGAAGTGACGTATATGGCTGCGCGCCTTGCTGGTAGTGACATATCCTAACCAGGATGGATTTGGTTTGGCATTTGGCGCGGTAATAACCTCGACTCGATCACCGTTTCTAAGCTCGGTGCGCAACGGCACCAACTCATGATTCACCTTGACGGCAATACAGCGATTGCCGATGTCGGTATGCACGCTATAAGCAAAATCCACCGCTGTTGCACCGCGCGGCAATGAAAGTATCTTGCCCTTGGGCGTGAATACGTACACTTCATCAGGGAATAGATCCACCTTGAGGTGTTCCAGAAATTCAGAAGAATCACTGCTCTGACTCAAGCTTTCCAACAGCTCCTGCAACCATTGGTGGGTTTTCTCGTGCAGGTCGTTAATCAAAAGGTGGCCGCTTTTGTACAGCCAGTGCGAGGCCACACCGGCAGCTGCGATCTTGTGCATCTCATGGGTGCGAATCTGGACTTCAATGGGCGTGTCAAAAGGCCCGAACAACGTGGTGTGCAGCGATTGATATCCATTTACCTTGGGGATGGCGATGTAATCCTTGAATTTTCCTGGAATCGGCTTGTACAGGCTGTGCAACACACCCATCGCTACATAACAGGATGCAAAATCGTTCACTAGAACACGAAAACCATAAATGTCCAGCACCTCGGAAAAAGCCAGCGATTTGCTCCGCATTTTTTTATAAATACTGTAAATATTTTTTTCGCGACCGGTAACATCTGCTTGAATATGTTGATCGGCAAGCCGTTGCCGTATCGCATCGAGAATCTTGCTGATTACTTCGCGGCGATTGCCACGCGCAACTTTGAGTGCCTTGGACAAAACCGCATAGCGAATCGGATAAAGGTGCTTGAAGCTTAAATCCTGCAACTCGCGGTAGATGTCATTCAAGCCGAGACGGTTGGCAATCGGCGCGTAGATTTCCATGGTCTCGCGGGCGATACGTTTACACTTATCGAGCGCCATGGCTTCCAGTGTGCGCATATTGTGCAGGCGATCTGCCAGCTTGATAAGAATGACACGCACATCGCGGGTCATCGCCAGCAGCATTTTGCGGAAATTTTCTGCTTGTGCGTCTTCGTGGGTTTCAAACTGAAACCTGTCCAGCTTGCTTAAGCCATCCACTAATTCCGCAACCGGCTTGCCAAATTTTTCGGCAACTTGCTCGGATGTGGTGTCGGTGTCTTCCACCACATCATGCAGCAGTGCAGCGACGATCGCTTGCACATCGAGATGCAGGTTGATGAGAATTCGTGCTACGGCAATCGGGTGGGTGACATACGGATCGCCGGACTGGCGCATCTGGCCTTGATGTGCGGCACGGCTGAATTCAATCGCTTCACGGACGTGTTCGACGTCCTGCGGTTTAAGATAAGCCGAGACCTCCTCGACAAGTAAATCTGCGTCGGCCATTTAAAATCACGTCGGTTGTGCCGGGGCTGAATTACGCTTGGCCGCGATTAAGTATTTCCTTGCCCACCTTGCCTTCGCTGATCTCGCGTAGCGCGACAACAGTAGGCTTGTCATTGCTGTTTTCTACCAGATGGTTCGCTCCATTAGACAACTGGCGTGCGCGATAGGCGGCGACCAGTGTGAGCTCAAAACGGTTCGGAATTTGCAAAAGACATTCTTCGACTGTAATACGTGCCATGATCTACTCCGGGTTCTGTAATTGGTTGATTAATAACTGATGGCGAGTCAATTGCTTCGCACAGCGCAACCTGGCGGAAAGCACTACGGCATTAAGTTCGCGCAATGCCTCATTCAGGTTATCGTTGATGATAACATAATCGAACTCGGCAACATGGGTGACATCCTCGCGTGCCGCTGCCGTGCGCTTGGCAATCACCTCGTCATTATCCTTGCCGCGTCCCCTCAAGCGTTGTTCCAGCGTATCCATGGAAGGCGGCAGTATAAAAATACTGATGCACCCCGCAAATAGTCGACGAACTTGTGCCGCGCCTTGCCAGTCGATCTCCAGAAGGATGTCGCGATCCTTGGCAGTTTCCTGGCTGACCCATGCTTGCGACGTGCCGTAAAGATTGCCGTATACTTCCGCACTTTCCAGAAAATCGCCGCGTTTCGCCATAGCGAGGAAAGTATCGCGACTGACGAAATGATAATCCTTGCCGTCCTGCTCTCCGGGACGCGGGTTACGCGTGGTATAGGAAACCGACAAATCAATTTGCGGATTGATATTGAGCAGAGCATGTACCAGACTGGTTTTGCCTGCACCGGATGGAGCGCTGACGATGAATAAACTTCCGGACATGATCTACTCCAATGAATATGAATCCATATTAGCCTCAAAACTCAATGAGTTGTTATCTTATTCTGCAATGTGTCTTTGGGTTTGGGACACGCCTTGATATACAGGTTTTCAGAGTGTACCAATTTTGCGCCATAATTTTAACTTTATACCAAACCAGTAGCATAACTTCCCGTTCTTGCCACCAACGAGGGCATTTCACACAACAACCCAACAAACCCTATTCAGCCGTATTGAATTGAGCACACCCCAAAAAATATCTCCGGCAACGTTGGCCAAACTCGCCAAGCTCGGCATTCTCCATCGCGCCGATCTGCTGTTGCATCTGCCGTTGCGCTATGAGGACGAAACGCATCTTGCGCCTATCGCTACGGTGCAACCGGGGCAGACCGTCCAGGTGCAGGGAACCGTCACCCACAACGAAATAGCTTTCCGTCCGCGCCGCACGCTGGTTTGCCGCTTGCAGGACAACAGCGGCGAGTTGTATTTGCGTTTCCTGAACTTCTATCCCAGCCAGCAGAAACAGCTTGCAGAGGGAAATCAGATACGCGCCGTCGGCGAGGTACGCATGGGCTATTACGGGCTGGAGATGGTACATCCGAAGTGCCGCGCGGTTGAGGATGGCACGCCGCTGCAACAAAGCCTCACGCCGGTTTATCCGACCACGGCGGGACTGTCGCAAACCGTGTTGCGCAAATTGATCGCCAACGCGCTGGAAACACTGCCATTAGCCGACACCTTGCCGGAGATTTTGCTGCAACGCCTTGGCTTGATGGCTTTTGCCGACAGCATTCAATTGCTGCACAACCCCACGCCGGATATTTCGGCAAACAGTCTGGAGCAGCATAGCCACGCCGCCTGGCAACGCATCAAGTTTGACGAATTGCTGGCGCAGCAACTGTCGATGCGTGTGCATCATCGCGAACGCGGCAAACGCATCGCGCCAATTCTTGTGCCGCACCGGCGGTTTACCGCACGCCTGATTGAGAATTTGCCGTTTGCGTTGACCAATGCGCAACAAAAAGTGTACGCTGAAATCAGCCGCGACCTCACGCAGCCGCACCCGATGCAGCGCTTGTTGCTCGGCGATGTCGGCAGCGGCAAGACTGTCGTTGCCGCACTCGCGGCATTGCAAGCCATCGAGAATGACTGTCAGGTCGCGCTGCTGTCGCCCACTGAAATCCTCGCCGAGCAGCATTACCTCAAGCTGCGCGATTGGCTCATGCCGCTCGGCATCACGCCGGTATGGCTGTCCGGCAGCCTGAAGAAAAAGGCTAAGCAACTCGCCGCCGAACGCATCGCTTCCGGCGAAACGCTGCTCGCCATCGGCACGCACGCGCTGTTTCAGGAACAGATCAGTTTTCACCGGCTCGGCTTGGCGATTGTGGACGAGCAGCATAAGTTCGGCGTGCAGCAGCGCCTTGCGTTGCGCAACAAAGGTACAGAACCCCACCAGCTGATGATGAGCGCAACACCCATTCCAAGAACCTTGGCAATGAGTTACTACGCCGATCTTGATGTGTCAGTGATCGACGAATTGCCGCCCGGGCGCGCACCAGTAGTCACCAAGCTGGTCAGCGACGCCCGGCGCGACGAGGTGTTCGAGCGGGTGCGCGCCGCCTGCATGGAAGGGCAGCAGGCGTATTGGGTATGCCCGCTGATCGACGAATCCGAAACCTTGCAGTTGCAGACCGCGATCGAGACACATGAAATATTGCGCGCCGCTTTTCCCGGACTCAGCGTAGGCCTGGTGCACGGCAGGCTGGACAATACCGAGAAGACGCGCGTGATGGCGGCGTTCAAGGCGGGCGAGCTGCAGCTGCTGGTCGCCACCACGGTCATCGAAGTCGGCGTGGACGTGCCGAACGCCAGCCTGATGGTGATCGACCACGCCGAGCGCATGGGGCTGGCGCAACTGCACCAGTTGCGCGGGCGGGTCGGTCGCGGTGCGGCAGAAAGTTTGTGCGTGCTGCTCTACCAGCCGCCGCTTTCCGATCTGGCGCGCGCGCGGCTGAAAATCATTTTCGAGAACGGCGATGGCTTTGTTATTGCACAACAGGATTTACAATTGCGCGGCCCGGGCGAACTGCTCGGCGCGCGGCAGAGCGGCGTAGCGATGCTGCGTTTCGCCGACATCAGCGCAGATGAGGATTTATTGAATCATGCGCGGCAAGCCGCCGACGAATTGCTGCGCGATTTTCCCGATGCGGCGCGGGCGCATTTGCAGCGCTGGATGGCGAACAAACATGACTATCTGCACGTCTGATAATTTCTGGCATGGGGCGGCTTGGGGCTGCGAAGCGAATCTTGCGCCATGGTTGCGCGACCGTGGCTCGCTGACGCAACGCATCCAGCAACGCTGCACCCGCTTCGCGGTGCGCGGCATGTGCAGCGGCCTGGCGCGCATCGCGCTGGATGAATCGGCGCTGCTGGGTGTCGCACCGCAACATCTCGCCTACGCGCGCGAAGTGTTCCTGTATGCCAACGATCTGCCCGTGGTGTTCGCGCACAGCGCGTGTGCCCACCGGCATTTGCGCGGTGCATGGTCTGCCGTGCGCAACTTGGGCAACAGACCGCTTGGCGCGCTGCTGTTCGCGCATCCACTGGTAGAGCGCAAGCCGCTGCACTACAAAGCATTGTGCGGCGCACACCCGCTGTATCAGCGTGCTGCTGCCGTGTTGAGCGATCCGCCGGACAGGCTATGGGCGCGCCGCTCGCTGTTTATCCTGCACGGCGCACCGCTGCTGGTGACGGAGGTGTTTCTGCCGGAGATTCTGAGGCTGTGAAAATGCGACTCGCCGAACGCCTTGCGCTTTATGCCCGCTTGATGCGGCTGCACCGTCCCATCGGCATCCTGCTGCTGCTGTGGCCGACGCTGTGGGGCGTGTGGATCGCAGGGAGCGGCCATCCGGCATGGCGCATCGTCGCCATCTTCACGCTGGGCACGCTGCTGATGCGCTCGGCGGGTTGCGTCATCAACGACTATGCCGACCGTGATTTCGACAAGCATGTGAAGCGCACCCGGGATCGTCCGCTCACCAGCGGCAAGGTAAGCGAAGCGGAGGCGCTGTGGCTGGCGGCGGCGCTGGCCTTTGCCGCCTTCCTGCTGATCCTGCCGCTGAACGCACTCACTTTGCTACTGTCAATCCCCGCTATTTCTCTGGCCGCCAGTTACCCGTTCACCAAGCGCTTCTTCGCCATTCCGCAAGCCTATCTCGGCATCGCCTTTGGCTTCGGCATCCCGATGGCTTTTGCCGCGCAGACAGGCAACATGCCGCCAGTGGTGTGGATACTGCTGCTCGCCAACGTGTTCTGGGCGATTGCCTATGATACCGAATATGCGATGGTGGATCGGAACGATGACATCCACCTCGGCATCCATTCTTCGGCGTTATTTTTTGGCAAACACGACGTGGCGGCGGTGATGGGCTGCTATGCCATTACGCTGATACTGCTGGCGGCTGCGGGGCAGATGGCAGGACTAGGTTGGGTATATAACTCGGGATTGCTGATGGCGGCGGGTATCGCGCTGTATCACTACACCCTCATCAAGGGTCGCCAGCGCGAAGCATGCTTCAAGGCATTCCTGCACAACAACTGGTTCGGTGCAGCGGTGTTTGCGGGGATAGCATTGGACTATTGGTTGAACGTTCCCCTTTAAAGTTAAAGAATTGCGCTATGGGCGCGTCCTATATATTCACACCCGGAATCTTGCTCAAGTCCACATCGTCTATTTGCTCGGGCGCGAGAAATTGCCTGGCGTAATCGAGGTAGACTTTTTCGCGAATGAAGATGTCGAACAGATCCGGGTCGATATGTCCGCCCAGCTTGAATTTGCCAAGAATGGTGAGCGACTCGGTGAGTGTTTTGCCTACTTTGTATGGCCTGTCCTTGGCGGTGAGCGCCTCAAAGATATCGGCAATGCCCATCATGCGCGCCTGCACCGACATTTGCTCGCGTGTCAAACCTTTCGGATAGCCCTTGCCGTCCATGCGCTCGTGATGGCCTCCGGCATATTCCGGCACGTTCTTGAGATGTCTCGGCCAAGGCAGCGATTCCAGCATTTTGATGGTGACATCAATGTGGTGGTTGATAATCTGGCGCTCATCCGCCGTCAATGTACCGGCACGTATGGTGAGATTCTCGATTTCATTGGCGCTCAAGAAATTATTCAAATTACCTTCAGTGTCGCGCCATTGGTAGGCAGCAATTTGGCGCACGCGCTGCTGCGATTCCTCCGACATGGCTTCGCCGCCAATGTTGCAATGGCGCAAAAACTTGCGGTCGTCGTCCAATTGCCGGATGCGCGCATCGAAATCGCTGCGCACCTGGGCTACCGACCCCACACCCTCTACTGCTATCGCACGCAACAATGCAATCTCGGCATCGCGCTTGAGCACCTCGAAGCGTGTATCCACCAGATGAATGCGGTCAAACAGGGTCTGTAATTTGGTGGATTTGTCCACCACATGCACCGGGGTGGTGACTTTGCCGCAATCGTGCAGCAGCGCCGCGATCTTGAGCTCATACTTTTCCCTGGCGGTCATCCTAAACCCCTGCAATGGGGAATCGGGATGGGCGCGGCAAACCGCTTCGGCCAACATCATGGTCAGCACCGGAACACGTTCACAATGACCGCCGGTATAGGGTGATTTGTCGTCGATTGCGGTGTTAATAAGACTGATAAACGACTCGAACAGATCTTCCAGTTGCCTGATTAACCGCCGGTTAGTGAGTGCGATGGCAGCCTGCGAAGCAAGCGACTCCAGCAAGTGCTGATCGTCCTCTGAAAACGGCACAATCGTGCCGCTCTCCCGATCCTGCGCGTTGATCAATTGCAGCACGCCGATCAATTCATCCTCATGGTCACGCATCGGAACCGCGAGAAAGGACTGTGAACGGTAGCCGGTCTTGGCATCAAATTTTTTAGTTCCGGAAAAATCGTAGCCTTCTGCGATATAGGCATCAGGGATATTCACGGTTTCGCCGCTGAGAGCCGAGTGGCTCACCACCATCGCGTGAATGGGCTCACCCGCCTCATCGTAAAGGTGTATCGGATAAAAAGTGATTGGCACCCCGCTGGTTCCGCCCATCGCGATATTCAGTGAATCGGTGCGCATGATCTCAAAGCGCAGTACCCGTTGTTCCGGTTCGTGCAGATAAAGCGTGCCGGCATCGGCATTGGTAATGCGCTTGGCCGCTTCCAGAATCGTTTCCAGCAGGCTGTTGATGTCGCGCTGCTGCGACAGCGCGATGCCGATCTCATTAAGTTCTTTGAGACGATGCAGAAGGTTATCTGTAGAAGTCATAAATCACACGCTGCAAGTGTCGGAAAATGGTGGGCCAAAATGTAGGGGGCAATTCATGAATTGTTACCCCTACTTGATACAAACCGCGCGTATTTGATGCATATCGGTAACCCCCTGCAACACTTTCTCCATCCCGTCCTGTTTCAGGGTATGCATGCCGTCTTCGAGGCAGATAGCTAATAATTCAGCAACACGCGCATGCTCCTGAATAGCTTTTTTGACCGCATCGGAGCCAATTAAAAGTTCGTGCAAACCCACACGCCCACGATAACCGGTACTGGAACACTTTTCACAGCCCACCGGCGAATACAGCGTAAATTGCCCCTTGTCATCGGCAAATAGCTTGACCCATTCGGCATACAGCTTCTTGGTCTCGGCAATTTGATCTTTCTTCCAGGCGGCAGTATTGAGCAATTCGGCGCTGTACTCGGCGAGCATCGATTTTATTTCATCGGCAGTCGCGATATGCGGCTTCTTGCAGTCGCCGCACAGGCGCTTGCCCAAACGTTGCGCGAGGATGCCCAGCAGCGCGTCGGCAAAATTGAACGGATCCATGCCCATGTCCAGCAAACGGTTGATGGATTCCGGCGCGCTGTTGGTATGCAGGGTGGCAAACACCAGGTGGCCGGTCAGCGAGGCTTCGATGCCGATGGACACGGTTTCCTTGTCGCGCATTTCGCCGACCATGATCACGTCCGGGTCGGCGCGCAGGAAGGCGCGCATGATGGTGGCAAAATCCAGCCCGGCCTTCTTGTTGATCTGCACCTGGCGCAAGCCCTTCTGGGTAATTTCTACCGGGTCTTCCGCCGTCCATATCTTGGTATCCGGCTTGTTGATGTACTTCAGGATGGAGTGCAGCGTGGTCGTTTTACCGGAACCGGTCGGGCCGCATACGAAAAACAGTCCATATGGCTTGCTGACCGTTTCCTTGATCAGCTCGTTGTTGCGTGCCGAGAACCCCATTTTCTCCAGCGGCAACGGTTCGCCGGAAGCGAGAATACGCATTACCACATCTTCGACGCCGCCCTGTGACGGGATAGTCGCAACGCGCAGCTCAATATCCAGCGGGCCATACTTCTTGAATTTAATCTTGCCGTCCTGCGGCTTGCGCTTCTCGGAAATATCCAGATCGCACATGATCTTGAGGCGCGTAACCAACGCATTGCGGTAGGTGGACGGCACTTCGATGTAGTTCAGCAGCGAGCCGTCCTTGCGCACGCGAATCTGTGTCTTGGCCTTGCCCGGCCCCGGTTCGATATGAATATCCGATGCGCCCATCCGGTAGGCATCCACGATGACTTTGTTGACCAGCTTGACCAGCTCGTTATCGGCTGCGGCACTAACGTCCTCCTGGCTAACAGCTCCAGTTTCCTCATCTTCGCCACCCAGGGAGGTCAGCAGATCGTCCATCGACGATTCATCCGCAGCAAAGCTGCCTGTTGAATCAGAAGAAGCCCCCCCGCTATAGAACAAATCCAGAGTTTGCTTGAACTCGCGTTGCGAGCACACTTTGTAGACCAGCCGGTTTTTGGGGAAAATGTTATTGACTACCCGCGAGGCTTGTATTCTTTCGGGATCCGTGGTCAGAATCATCAAACCCTCCTGGGTCTCCTCAATCGGAATCCAGTGACTGCTTTCAACGTACTCGCGCTTCAAGTTTTTTAGCAGGTCAGCCGGTTTGATACGGTCAGCCTTGTACGGTTCGTAGGGGACCCCGAAGAAGCTGGACAACGCCTTGCCCAACGCTGCGACGCTGACTTGAAATTCGCCGATCAGCACCTCTTCAATATCTACTCCTTTACGCCTTGCTGTGCGGGTTGCCAATTCAAATTCGGCGGCGGACAGCACGGCATCGGCAACCAGATAGTCGTATTTGGTTTTGACTGCGCTGCTTTGCTGGCGCTGGCGCAATGCCACCGCCATGGTCTGCGCCAGCTCCTGTACGCCCTCCTCGACCATTGTCGCAAAGGGGGCACCCGCCCTGTTGTTGATGACCTGGATGACACCAATCAAATCGCTACTCGTGGCATCCAGAATCGGCGCGACCAGCATTTGCTTGGTACGGTAGCCGGTACGTTTGTCCACTTCTTGTAAAAAACGCAAATGTGCGCTGTAGCCTGCCAACTCCTTCTCGTCGTAGACATCTTTGATGTTGAGCAACTTTTTGTGCATCGCCGCGTAACCGGCAACACTTTGCTCGGCGATGGGCAACTTGAGGTCTTTGAAAGAATTGAGTCCGGTTTTTACCTTGGAAACAAGCGAGGCATTATCCTCACCCATTACGTAAATGGTCAGCCTGTCGGCATTGAACAACGAACAGATGTCCTTGCTGACATCCAGCATGATTTCATCGATGTTGCTGGTGGCGTGTATCTTGTTGGTAACGTGGTTGAGATTTTTGGTGAAATCAAGCTTGAGGCTGAGGCTGCTCTCACCAACGCTACCGGTTGCGGCATTAGCCGCCATGACTGTACTCATTACTACTCCCTTACCTTTTTCAAGCTATTGCTGTACCGATCTCGGCACCGACCATAACCCACCTTCCAGAACCTGAACGTCATATCCGGCCTGCGCCAAAATGAACGCCGCCGCCGCGCTACGTTTCCCGCTTTGGCAGTAGGCAATGTATTTTTTGTTGCGCTCCAATACACCAATTGCATTGCGAATGTCGTTCAATGGAACATTTATCGCGCCGCGCAGCTTGTCGTAACGATACTCCGGCGGATGCCGCACATCCAGCCAGATCGCACCCTGTTCCACGGCCTGCTTGGCTTGTTCATAATTTAATTTGTGCAGCAACGGTTCTTGCAATAGCGCCAGAAAATCTTGTCGCCCCAGGCGCAACAATAACCCATTGGACTTCATCGCGACAGTCGCGTTGCGCCTGGCTCCGGAGAGAAGGGCTTCCTCGCCAAATACATCTCCCGCCTTTAATTCGGCAAGCGGCATGTCGACACCGCCGACGCGGCGCGTCACTTGAGCGCGGCCACTATCAATCAGATAGTAATAATCTCCCTCGTCACCCTCGCGAATGATGACATCGCCTGCCCACACGGCAATCGCTTCGATGCGCTGCAATAATGCGCTGATATTCGCCATCGGCAAGTGTGCCAGCGGCCCGCTCTTGAGATTGTCTGCGCTGAACATGTGTGAGCTCATCAGGCGCTTGACGCTGGCCGAAGCATCGGTTTGATCCTTTGTTTGATTTGCGGCTTGGGGGGCTCCAGCCAGGTTCTGCTGGGAAAATTGATCGTATGTCACGATCCGGTCCAGCAGATCATCATCAACACGCAATAATTGGCTTTCGCGCAATGCGGTTGCGGAAACAATGTACGGTTGGCGCTTGCCCAATGGGTGTTTTGCCCACTCGGACCGTGCGCTTACCACCACTTTGTTGCCGTCTTGATAAGTCAGCTCCAATTCGCCATCGACCAGATAAACCGACTGCCCCTGAAGCCCGTGCACCTTGAACGGGTCGCCTCCCTTGTGGATGGTTTCGATATGGCAATAGTCGAGCAGCTCGCGTAGTCGCGCCGGACCAAACGAGGAAATCGGTTCCAGTCCAGCCAAAACTTTAATGTCGAGCGCATAGCTCATCAACAGCTCCTAAAACTCGAACTCTTGGTTGTTCAGCAGCATTTTGGGACTCCGACCACTGACGCTGCTTTCAATCTGCTGCATGGTCAGTTCTACCTCACCCGGTTTTAAATGAGTGATGAATACTTCGGCTTCGCGTTTTAACTTGGCCAACTCTTCAACCAGCAAGCTCGGACACAAATGTTTGGAACGCACGGCCAAGTCGCTCTCGCCGTTTGAAAACGCGGTTTCAATAATCAGATAACGCAAATTCTTAATCTCGTTCACCACCTCCCATAGCCGGTCATTGGTAAAAGTATCGCCGCTGAATACCAGGCTTGCCTGACCGCTATCCAAATGATAACCAACTGCGGGTACCGTATGGTTGGCTGGCAGCGCAGTAATTTTGCGCCCGTTCAGCACCACTGCTTCGCCCAACTTGATAGCTTGGTAGTTCATGATCGGCTGTTGTGCGTCGGGAAGCACGCTGAAATCCGGCCAGACTTTCCAATTAAAAACATGTTGTTTAAGAATGTCCAATGTCCCATCGATTGCATATACGGTCAGTGGGCAATCACGCATGAACCCGACGCTGTCCACCATAAGTGGAATGCAGGCGATATGATCAAGATGGGAGTGTGTAACAAAAACATGATCAATCATGGTGAGTTCGGTCAGGCTGAGCTCTGATACCCCGGTTCCGGCATCAATCAACACATCGTGGTCGAGCAGGAATGAGGTGGTGTGCAGATTACCACCGATTCCACCACTGCATCCCAAAACTCGGAGCTTCATATTATCTTGTCAACCTCAAGTTTAGTGCGGGCTATTTGGTTTGGAACACAAACACGCCATCCCAATCTGCAGTTGGCGGGTATTTGCGGAAGTACGCGACGCGCTCGGCATAAATACCATACAACGGCGTATCCGGTGACATACGTTGCAAATTCATCAGTTGCAACTCGGCCTGATCCCAATCCTGCCTGAGATACAGGCGGCGAAACTCGTGGAATAACTTGATTTCATCCTGTAGCGCCTTGCCCACTTCACTGGGCAAGCCAATCGGTTCGTAAATCGCCACGGGCTTGTCTTTGCCTTTTACCCGCACTTGGTCGAGTTCGCGGTAAACAAGATCCGGCACGGCATTTTTGGTGTTCTCGCCGACCACGATGCTTACCCCGTATTGCTTGGTAATGCCTTCCAAGCGCGATGCCAAGTTTACATCATCGCCCATCACCGTGTAAGCGACGCGCACCTCCGAACCCATGTTGCCAACATTGACACGCCCGGTATTGATGCCCACGCCGATATGTATCTCCGGCCAGCCGCGTTCCTTGAAGTGCGGCTGCAAGGTTTTTAAAGTCGCCAGCATCTCAAGCCCGGCGATTATGGCGTTGCGCGCATGTGCCTGATCCGGCAGGGGGGCGCCCCAGAACGCCATGATGCAGTCGCCCATGTATTTGTCGATGGTGCCGCGGTGTTTGTAAACGATGCGCGACAGCGGCGTCAAAAATTCATTCATCAGCAGCGTCAGCTCCTTGGCGTCCAGCCCCTCGGAGATGGTGGTGAAACTGCGCACATCCGAGAACAGGATGGTCATTTCGCGGCTCTCGCCTTCCATGGATACGCTTTCCGGGTGCTTCGCCATTTCCTCAACCAACTCGCTCGGCACGTATTGACCGAACAGTCCGGTGATTTGACGCTTGGTGCGCGATTCGACAAAGTAACCGTAAGACATGTCCTGCGCAAACAATAAAGCAATCATCACCATGCTGTTCGCCACCGGCACCAGCAAATTTCCATAATGCCAAATAACCAGGCTCAGTCCTTGTGTGATAGCAAACACGAATGCCGAGGCCAGCGTCGCCTTGAGCGGAGTAAACTGCGGCAACAGAAAGCTTAGTGCGGTGCCGATCAACAACAGCCAAAGCACCTCAGCTCCAACCATGTAAGCTGGTCGCTCTTTCAGATTCTGATCAAGAATGCCGGCGATCATGTTGGCGTGAGCTTCAACCCCCGGATAAGCTTCGCCTACCGGTGTGGAACGCAAATCCAACAGCCCCGGAGCCGTAGTGCCCACCAGCACAATTTTATCCCTGAGCTGCGCGAGCTCGACACGGTCATGGAGAACATCCGCAACCGAAATATAGTGAAAGCTCCCTTGTTTGCCGCGGTACGGCACAAAGGTAGCCACCTCCGCATCCACCGGAATTTTTAGATTGCCACCGGCTGTGTCCAGCTCCAACCACTCCAGGACAGCGTAGCCGCTGGCCTTGCTCCCTTCGGCAAAACCCGGCAGCAACTTGGGTTGACCGAACAATGTTCGCACTATCGCGAGTGATAGGGATTCGTAATATGCGCCGTTATACTCAACCAGCATCGGCACGCGTCGCAGCACGCCATCGGCATCCACCATCGGGTTGAAGTGTCCGGCACTTGCCGCCGCCTTTTGCAATTCAGGAAGGTTTGCCCCATAGCCGTTCCAACTCGTAAATCTGATCGTCCGCCCATTGAACGTGCCCGCCGGAAAGACTGGTTCAGGCATTGCTCCTGATGCATTGGCATCGCCCTGGTTGGTCAGGTAATACCCTAGCACCACATTGCGGTTCTTGATTTTGCCGGCAAACAGGTTGTCGTACTCAAGCTGCGGCTGAATCTGCGCCAGCGTCGCTTGAAACTGCGCATCCCCCTTGAGTTGATTTTGTCCGATTCTCTGCAACACCTTAAGCCCGGAACTCTCGTCTTTCTCGGCAAATACCACGTCGAAGCCAACTACCGCGACACCATATTTGTCAAAAAGCTTGTCCATCAACAAGCCAAGGCGATCCCGGCCCCATGGCCAGCGACCTTCTTCTTTGAGGCTTTTTTCATCTATATCGAGAATGACGATGCGACTGTCCATCGTGCGCGGCATGGTCAGCTGCAAACGGTAGTCGTATAAAATAGCGGATAACTTATCAACAAAAGGCAGCTGATAAATATGGGCTGCGTTGCCAACAAAGATAAAGACTACCAGCAGCCCGAGCCCGATCAGAAGGGCGTTCTTTTTCACGTCGCAGATCCTGTCAAGGAACAGAAAGCAGAAGGGCCGACAAGGGATATGGCGAAAACAGACAATTCACTACCCGACAATCCGGTCATGGAATTGATACAAGGGAGGGGGAGGTGAGTTATCCTCAGTCCGCGCATCTTAGACCTCAATATCTTCGCTCCTCGATTTAAGGCAGCCACGGGGATTGCCACTGCTGTTTTTGCCTTCTGTTACCCCTTGAAGTAAAACTCCATCTTTACACCGGCCAAGTCAATCACATCGTGGTCATTCAATTGATGCGGCTGGTCGCCCAATGACATGCCATTCACCATTGGACGGTTCGCACCCTCCACGTGTGTGATGAAGAAGCCATGTGGGCGACGGGTCAGAACAGCCACCTGCAGGCCTGGCTTACCCAGCGTAGTGAGATTTTTAACCAACTCCAGCTCCTTACCTGCATTGGGGCCAGTCAATATCTGCACCGCAGCTGCTTGTGCTGCGGGCGCCGCAGGCTGGTTAACCGGCGGCGGTGATGGCGGCTGATGCGCGCCAAACTTGCCGGTTTTCTCCACTGATTCTTCGGCCAGCTTGGCGCTCTGGTTAACTTGCGTTGTCATGAAGCTGGAAGTCTCCGCGGGCTTTCCCGCACTTGGGGCCGCCTGTTTGACCGGCGCACGCAACACCATGGTTTTTTCAAAATCGGCCGAGCTTGCCTGGCTGACTTGGTCATTGATATATTTCAGCTTGTATTTGCCGATTTCAATCACGTCATTGTTTTGTAAAAAATGCTTTTTGGTCGGGGTGCCGTTCACTTCCAACCCGTTGGTGCTATCCAAATCCTCGAGGAAAGAATCGTGCAGAATGGTGACGATCGCAGCATGCTCACCGCTCACTGCCAGATTGTCGATAGCGATATCGTTGTGCGCCTTGCGCCCGATGGTTATGCGCTCTTTGTTAAGGGGGTATTCCCTGATTACTTCCCCATCCATGCTGAGTATCAATTTTGCAGCCATAGTCGTGACCCTTCCCCAAACTAAATTTTTTGAGCCAATTATTTCTTAAACCAATTGATCAGTTTTGCCAGCCAGCCCTGCGGCGCGGCAAATTCACTGTTCACTTTTACCAGTATCACCGAAACGTTGTCGCGACCGCCATTGTCGTTCGCCATCTGTATCAACTGTTCTGCTGCAAGCGGCAAGTTGCCCCGCATTGCATACAGTGTGGACTGAATATCCTCATCCTCTACCATGTCGTTCAGGCCGTCCGAGCAGAGCAGGTAAACATCCCCGACCAACACGTCATGCACATGGATTTCCGGCGCTACTTCGGCGTCAATCCCCACCGCACGTGTCACCAGATTTTTGTTTTTGGACATTCGCGCATCCGCAACGCTGATCATTCCGCAATCAATCTGCTCCTGCAGCAGCGAATGGTCGCGGGTGACCGTCTCCAGCGTCTCGCCACGCAACCGGTACATGCGCGAGTCGCCGACGTGTCCGACAGCCACCCGGTTGTCATAAAATAATCCGGAAACGATGGTTGTGCCCATCCCCGCATATTGCGGCTGACTCTGCGAAGCTTGGAAAATCGAGGCGTTTGCTTTCTGAATATTGTCGCGCAATAACACGATAGCCAATTCTTCTCCGGAGTTCTCGTCTCTGTCCGTCGGACTCGCATCCCGCAAGATTTGGCAGACTTCCGTTGCGACCACCGAAACGGCGATACCGCTCGCCACCTCTCCCGCATTATAGCCGCCCATTCCGTCTGCCAGCACCACCAAGCCACAGGCTGGTTCTTGCGCCACACTGTCTTCGTTATGCGAGCGCACCATGCCCGGATTGGTTTGACTGACTATCTCAAGCGCTTCTTCTATTTTCATAGTCTACCCCTGTAGGCTGGCGGCACACTGCCGCAATGCGTCTGCCATCTCGGCACCATTGGCATAACGATCCTCGATCTGCTTGGCCAGCGACTTGTTAATGATCGCCGCCAAACACGGCGGCAAATCCGCACGGATGCTCAGAATATCGGTATGCGGTTCATTGGCAATCCGGTACATCAATTGCGCCATCGAGTCCCCTTCGAACGGGAGCTTACCACAAGCCAGTTGGTACAAGCTTACACCCAGTGAAAAGAGGTCCGAACTGCCCTGGATTTTCTTGCCAGCCAGTTGTTCCGGCGACATGTACGACGGCGTACCCAATACCATGCCGGTTTTTGTTTTACTCGAGTCGGTAATGCGCGCAATGCCGAAATCGGTTACTTTGGGCGTATCCGCTTCAGGGTCGTACATGATGTTGGCCGGCTTGATGTCGCGATGTACCACGTTCTGCTTATGCGCGTAATCCAGCGCGTCGGCCACGCGTGCAATGAGGCTCATCACCTTGGGCAGAGGCAGCAAATTGTCCGGCTTGGTGTAAGGAACCAGGTCCTTGCCCTTGAGGAATTCCATCGCAATATAGGCCAGGTCATGCTCTTCGCCCGCATCGTACATGGTCACAATATTGGGATGATTCAAACGGCCGGCGGTTTCAGCCTCGCGGAAGAATCGATCTTTCACATCCTGCAGCTCGTCGGCCTCGAACTCCTGCGCCAGCGCCATGGTTTTGATCGCCACCACGCGACCGATTTTCGGGTCTTTGCCGAGATAGACCACACCCATCGCACCCTTGCCGAGCTCCCTCTCTATTTCGTAACGTCCAAGCATCGGCTTGGACATGCCGGCCTTGTTCAACATCATGGTGCTGTTGGTGCGCCCACTACCTCCGCCACCACCCAGAATGACGGTTTCGGACATTTCTCTCGCCTGGCTCAGACGTTGTTCCAGATCGCGGAATTTGGCGTTGTACTCCGCCATGTATTTGAATACCGACTCGGCCTTGTTGAACTGGCGCTTGCGCTCAAAATCCAGCCCAAGGTTATACATCACCTCCATCAGGCTGTTGTCCATCGGTACTTTGCGGAACTTGTCAAATGCGATGTCCAGCTGCCCCTGCCCCTGGAAGGCCAGTCCCAGCATACGATTGCTTTCTGCAGATTCGGCATCGGATTTTTGTTTGCCCTTCTCGGTTATCAGAAAACGTTTGGTAGTCAGCAACAAATGTCCCGCTAACAACAACGCAGCCGGCAGCATCAACTGCAACCACAACGCTTGCGTTGTCATCAGCACAAAATGCGTTAATAGCAAAGCCACGAACAGCGCACCGGTAACCAACGCGCCAACCGCCGCACTCAGGCGCGGCAGCAGCAGGGTCAGGTACAGCGCGACCAGCAGGAACACGCCTATTTGCGCCATCGTGCCCCAGCCCGGTGCAATGAAATAGTCCCCCTTGAGGATGCTGGAGACCGAATGCGCGAGGATCACTGCGGGAGCCATGCGAGGCGATATCGGTGTCACCTGCAGAGTACCCACACCGGCAGCCGATGCACCGATCAGCACAATTTTGTCGCGATATTTTTCCGCCGGGATTTTGCCGGAAAACACATCGTAGAAAGAATCCACCGGGAAGGCGGGCCGCCCATCGCTATCCCTGTAAAAATAGGTGTGCATCTGCACGGCCTGGTCGGTAGTAATTTTCTGGTTGCCCAACTGTACGCCTTCGCCCAGATTGACGTGTATATCCTTGGGCTCGAGATTGAGGCTCCTGGCTGCCAGCAGCAATGACAGCGACGGATAATATTGGTTGTAGTAGCCCACCACCAGAGGCTCGGTGCGCACCGCGCCGTCGACATCGGGGGAGCTGTTCAGGTGCCCGATGGACAGCGCTCTGCTGCCCAATGCCGGAATCGGCGACAGGACACCCCGCGAAGGCAGCGGCAGCACACCGGTGCCGCTGGCGTCTTTCACGTTGGTGAGATTATTGCGCAGCACGTAGTCCGGCAAAGGCTTGTCCGGTTTGCCTTGCGGCTCGCCCAACTCGAAGAACATCGCCAGCAACACATCGTTGGCCTTGGCCATACTTTCGCTGAGCTTCTTGTCGTTATCGAGATTCTTTTCCGCCTCCAGCAGCAGCGCATCAAGCTGGGGCGGTTCTGCCGGGTTGGCAGGAATAACCATGCTTTCCGGACTCACCGCGCTAGCCGGAACCACCATGCCAGCCATGTTTTCCGGGCTGGTATTTCCAGACCCGCCACCCTCCAGCAGGGAAGCCTTGCCGAGCAACCCGGCAATTTTGTGAATGTACACCAGGCCCGCATCGACCTGCGGCTCGAAGAAAAAGGCGGTATGGCCGATCACCTTGACATGTCCCGCCGTCAGAATATCCACCATCTTGGCGTGGATCGCGCGCGGCCACGGCCAGCGCCCCAGATTGGCGATGCTCTGCTCGTCAATCGCGATCACTGCAATCCTGTCGCTCGGCGTGCGCGACGAGGCCAGCATTCCCAGATCATAAGCCTTGCGCTCAAGACTCTGCATCAGGTCGCTGTTCGCACCAAACATAAACACCAATGCGACCAGCAAACCGACGAACCAGTCATTTTTCCAGAACGACCACTTGTTCATTGCCACTCCTTGATACCTATCGCCAAGCAGGTTGCTATCGCGAATGTTAAGGTATTTCTCAATAACGCACCACAACGCTTTTGATTTTATAGCGGATTTAAGGAAATGGATAGTTTTAGGGGGGCCTGTTAGAGGCTTCCTTTATTTGATCAGCAATACCGGGCAGCCTGCCAAGTGCAGTACCTTGTTCACCACCGATCCCAGCAACAATGCCTGCAAGCCGCCTTGGCCCTGCCGGCCCATCACAATCTGGTCCACGCCTTGCTCATTGGCATATTGCACAATCGCTTCCGCCGGCGTACCAATGCTGATGTGGTATTGGTAGGGCAATGCTGCGGCATCAAGGGCGGCACGCGCCGATTGCAGGGCCGCAAAGCCTTGCTCGCGATAATAATCGTTGATGGTCTGCTGGTTGATGAACAGCTTGACGTTGCCGGTCGCCACATTCCACTGCACGTTCAACAGCAGCAATTGCGGCGCATCCTTCAACGCGGCAATATTTTTGATCACATGGTCAACTGCACGCTGTGCGTTGGCAGAACCATCTACCGGAATCAGTATCTTCATCATTTTCCCCTTAATGATTTGTTGTCTGGTGTAGCGGGCAGCTTGTGCGAGTTGGGCGGCTTGCCGCCCATCACTGCCAAAACACTCTCGTCCACCAGATCAACCGCTGCCACAGAAACTGCTTTGCGCATCGCCAGCCATCTGCCGGTTACCAGCACCAGCACGGCGCAAAATACCGGTATCAGCCAGTGCAAATAGTGGCTTGCTCCGGCCAGAGATGCAAATCCTGCCCTGAACCCAGTCGGAGGGAATGCCTCGCTGACCAGCATTTCGCCCGCTACATAACCGAGCAGCGCGCCGCCCGCGTAAATAATGAGCGGGAAACGGTCAATCAGCTTCAGCACCAGTTGGCTGCTCCAGGCAATCAGCGGGATGCTGATCAACAGCCCGAACACCAGCAACGACACGTTGCCCTTGGCCGCAGCCGCCACGCCCAGCACGTTATCCAGGCTCATCACGAAGTCGGCGACGATGATGGTTTTAATTGCCCCGAACAACCGCGTATCGGCCTTGATGTTGTCCGAGCTATGCGCCTCTTCGGGCAAAATCAGCTTGACGCCGATCCACAACAACAACAACGCGCCGACCAGCTTGAGATAGGGCAGCGCAAGCAGATTAACCGCAAAGAAGGTCAGCGCAACGCGCAAGCCTATCGCGCCCCCCACGCCAAACAGAATGCCTTTTTTGCGCTGTTCCGGCGGCAGGTTGCGGCACGCCAGCGCGATCACCACCGCGTTGTCGCCACTCAACAGCAGATCGATCACGATGATCTTGAATACATCCACCCAGAACTGGGAGGTAGAAAACATTTCCAGCATTGCCTAACCTTTCAGAATCTTTTGCATCGCGCGGCTCATCCGCGTCGGATTTTTCCATTTCCCAATCAATGGTGAAATATCGGGGAGCAATATACACGGGTTCATTTATGCGGCTCTCAACAGACACCCCGTCGGCATCACTTGCGCAACTCGAAACATACCTTGCCCTGCCGGTTGTTGCTCAATGTCAGGTGGTAACCCAGCTGCTCCGCCCAGCGCGCGGATTGATACAACCCTATCCCCAAGCCATTTTCAGAAACGATAATCCTGTGCAGCAGGTTCGCGGCGACGTTTTTCGGTATGAGGCTGCCGCTATCGCAGATGATAAGGCGCAACGGCTCGATGCTCAGTTCAACGGAAAGGCTGATGCCAGGCTGTGTTTGGCGTTTTCTCAGGATGTTGTCGATCAAATTATCCGCCACGCAGTCAAACATGGCACCGGGAATTTCCTTGTCCAGCGCGCCAAGAGCATGCATGTCCGGCGCGTGCCAGTTGATTTCATGATGCTGGTTGCGCAGCTGCAACGCATTCCACCACACACGCAAAGACAATAACGCAGCTTCGCTTTCCACCTGCGGTTGTTGGAGTTTATTCAGGATCAGCTCGATGCGCTGGCTAAGGATCGGAAGTTGTTGTTGCAGCAGTTGTTGAACCCGTTGTTCGTGGCTTTGCGCGAGCGTAGTAAGCGAAAGCAACGATTGCAGCATATTCTTCAGGTCATGAGTCAGCCGTGATCCGGTTTCATACACGGCTTGCATGCGGGTAATGTCGCGCAAGGTTTGCTCGCGCTGCTTGGCCTGATAGAAATAGCCGATCAATTGCGCGAGCAGATGAATATGCAGCCGCACGGCAGGGCTGAGTTCTTGTTTGGCATACAGCGTCAGGCGCAACTCGTTCTCCTGCACAAGCACCTCATGTTCGCTGTATCGGCCAAGTTGCCCGGCCTCCGTGGAAGATTGCCAGGAAAGACCTGATAGCCAGGGCAAACTGCCAAGTAGTGCAGTGGTGTGGGCTAAATAGCTGGCCGCATCCGGCTCACGCTGGGCAGTATCGGCCAATTGGGTCAGCCAGCTTTCAAATGGGGTGCCGACATTCAGCAGGTAGCGCGAAAACAACACTTGCAGGCCGTTGAAGCCGAAGCGCGGATTCCATAGGCCACCGAATATGATTAACACCAGTCCGATCAGAAACAGGGTGCGCATCATGGCTCCGAGATAATCCAACCGCGCCAAAGTCATAAAGGCAAGGCTGCCGAGTACCACCAGAGTCAGCAGCATGAACAACATCAGAGCATAAATAAAGTCAATGGTCTGAGCGCCTTCGACAGCCTCGTTGTGTCCTGGCATCGCCAATATCAGCAGCAACAACATTGGCAAGACATAGCGCATCAGCGCCTGTCCGGCATCAATGGTGGGTTGGACATCGAACAGATGCGGCACTATCCAGAGCAGCAACACCGCGAGCAGATAAACGATGACGACAAGGTTAAGCAGACGCGCCCAACGAGTGCGGAATGCGAACGCGCGCGCACCGACCAGACCGAATAACCCGGTTAACCAAAAGGCGATGACCCACCAGTTCAGCCAGAACATCGCCGTCGCGGACGACAGCATGATGATCACCAGCGGGCCGCGCCCCACTTCGCTTTCACCCCGCCATAACGGTTGCCAAAGCAAGAACACGCCGAGGTGCGCAAGCAACAGCGGATAAACCCACATGCTGCGCATGTCGATCAGCAGCGCGGCGTGCAGCAAGCTCAGCATCACTATCAATAGCCAGCGTCCGGCACGCTGGCGGTTTCCCATGTCCAGTGTCAGCATCTCGTCATTGTCCCGTCAGCATCTTGTCAAACCTACCCTGAAGTTGCGCGCAACCGCGCCGCCACCCTTGAAAATCCGCCACCCGTATGTTTGGTCGCCATCATGCCGGAAGCCCTATAAACAAAGGGATGGATGTCTGATACAGCCCGGCATAACGGTTGTTTTTTAAGCCGCGCTTGGCAGCATTGGCACGACAATTGCTTTAATAGCTTGCGTAGCATTCGGAATAATTTTCAGGAGGGTATCACAATGAAACGCACTCAATCCGGCTTTACCTTAATCGAAATCGCCATCGTACTGGTGATTATCGGCCTGCTGCTCGGCGGCGTTCTGAAGGGCCAGGAACTCATCAATAGCGCGAAGGTCAAGAATCTCGCAAGTGACTTCAAGAATATCCCGGTGTACATCTACGGCTATCAGGATAAGTTCAAGGCGTTGCCGGGGGATGACGCTGGAGCAGTCAGCCATGTAGGTGCCACCACTAATGGCGATAACAGTGGTCTCATCAATGGCACATGGAAAGCTACTTCCGGAGAAACTTTCAACTTCTGGCAACACGTCCGATTAGCAAACTTGGCGCCGGGACCCACAGACACCGCTGCCGCAGACTACATACCCTCGAATGCAGTGGGTGGGAAAATCGGGGTAACCAATTCCAGCGCCGCTGACTCCCCGATTACATTGCCTGCCCCAGGCCTGAGGGGTTCGTATGTGGTTTGCTCCGATAGCATTGCAGGAAAATTCGCAAAGCAACTGGATGTCACACTTGACGACGGCAACACTGCTACCGGTTCGCTGCAGGTAACCGCGCAGGGTACAGCTAGTGGCGGCACGTCTGTGGCAACAACAGCAATCGTTGATGACACCACCTACCTCGTTTGCATGGGCTTCTAACACGGTTACAGCGCACACAAAACCAAGCCCGCTTCGGCGGGCTTTTTCATTACCCCTTGTGTAGCTTCGCCTCGGCTTGCTGCAATGCTTCCGGCAACCCGAGCAACACCAGCACATCGCCGGCTTGCAACAGCATTTCTTCGCTCGGTTGCGCGCCGCGCACACCACGGCGGCGCAGCGCATTCACTTCGACATTCAATGCGGCCAGCCCGATTTCGCGCAGCCTTTTACCCACTGCTGTCGAATCATCCTTGAGGAATACGCTCAGAAAGCGCGATTGCAAACGATCGGTTGCTTCGCCGGCGTCGCTGGCAGTGCGAAAGTAGCCGCTAAACACCGCATAACGGCGCGCGCGATTTTCCTGGATGCGGCGAATGACCTTGTTGAGCGGCACACCGGACAGCAGCAGCACCTGCGAGGCGAGCATCACGCTGCCTTCCAGCACTTCGGCAACCACTTCCGCCGCACCAGCTTCCTTCAAGGCTTCCACGTGTGTGTCGTCGTTGGTGCGCACCACCACCGGCAAATCCGGGCGCAACTCCTTGACGTGGCGCAGGATCGCCAGCGCGGAATGCTTGTCTTTGTAGCTGACCACCAGTGACTTGGCGCGCATCAGCCCGGCGGCCATCAGCACTTCGCGCTTGGCGGCGTCGCCGTACACTACGCGTTTCTTCGCCGCCAGAGCCTCGCGCACCCGCCTCGAATCAAGATCCAGCGCAATGAAGCTGAGGTTTTCTTTTTCCAAAAAGCGGGCCAGCGTGCTACCGCTGCGTCCATATCCGCAGATGATGATATGGCTGTTGCTGCCCATACTCTGAACGGCGATCTGGTGCATCTGCATGGCGCGATTGGTCCATTCGGCAGCGGAGAAGCGCCGCGCAATGGCTTCTCCATACTGTATCAAAAAGGGTGCGGCCAGCATGGAAAGCAGCATTGCCGCCAAGGTAATTTGCATGGCTTCGCCATTGAGCAGGTGTACCCCGTCCGCCAGCGTCAGCAACACAAAGCCGAATTCACCGGCCTGCGCCAAGCCGATCGCGCTGCGCAATGCCACCCCCCAGTCGCCTTCAAAGGCGCGCGCCAATAGCGCCACAACCAATGCCTTGAACAGGATCAACCCGGCCAAGGCTAGCACTATCCAGCCGAAATCTCCCGCCACACCGCCCAGGTCAAGTTTCATGCCGATGGTGACGAAGAACAGGCCGAGCAACACATCGCGGAACGGCTTGATGTCTTCATCCACCTGATAGCGGTATTCGGTTTCGGAAATCAACATGCCCGCCACAAATGCGCCCAATGCCAGCGACAAGCCGGCAAGCTCGGTGAAATAAGCCAGCCCCAGCGTGATGAGCAGCACGTTGAGCATAAACAATTCCGATGATTTTTGCCGCGCCACGACGTGAAACCATGGTCGCATGACGTGCTGCCCGAATACCAGCAATACCAGCAACACGGCTATTGCCTTGAGTGTCGCGTAAGCCAGCGTCGCGGAAAGGTCGGCGGGGTTCGATGCCAGCGCGGGGATGATGATCAGCAGCGGAACGACCGCGAGATCCTGGAACAGCAGCACGCCCATCATCTGCTGGCCGTAAGGGAGGTTCAACTCGGCTCGCTCGACCAGCATCTTGCTGACAATCGCGGTGGAAGACATTGCCAACACGCCGCCCAAAGCCAATCCGGCTCTCCAGTCCAACCCGAACAATGCAGCGATCATCATGACCAGCAGTATGGTCACTGCCACCTGCGCGCCACCCAAGCCGAACACGGTGCGTTTCATTGCCATCAGGCGCGGCAGGCTGAATTCCAGACCGATGCTGAACATCAGGAACACCACGCCGAATTCGGCAAGATGCTGTGTTCCCACTATGTTCGGAATCCACGCCAACGCATGCGGGCCAATCAAGATACCGACGGAGAGATAGCCCAGCATCGCCGGCAATTGCAGAATACGGCACAGCACCACCACCATGACGGCGGTAGCAAGCAGGATAAGAACCAGTGAGAGTGAGCTTTCCATTGTTTTACATAATTGAAGGCAACATTCGCAACAGTAAACGAATAACACCACTTTGTCTTATATGAATACCCCCGGAACCGCAATAGCTTTCACTCGGCTTCGAACAGAAAACAGGTGAAGATTGCAGCCGTATATTCGGACTTTGATTGCGGTGGATTGTACCGCAGCGTAATCCAATTGAAACTTGCTCTCTTTGGTCAGCAGCGCCCACACGGCGCGCGCATTATTGCTGGCCAAGGAAACGCATCGCAAAGCAAAATCCGATCGTGATGTTTGTCTACAAAACCAGCCGGTCATTCAGGCAGGTTTGGGCTTGCGCGAGTCGCGTCAGCGTCGGCAACAAGTTCAATCCGGTTTGCTCCTTCAATGCCAGTGCGATTTCCTTCAGGTCGTCGAAAGATAATTCAATTGGATTGCCAGCCGCCGCGAGGGCGATGGCATTGCCGCTTTCGCATGAAGGGAAGAGCAGCGCGCGATTCTCGAACGCTTCCACGATGTGGGCGGAAGTCCTCTTGAAGCTGCGGCTGCGCGTCAGCAGGTTCCCCGCCATGATCCCGCTATTGCTCAGGCGCGAGCGGCATGCCTGATAAAACGGCAGCGTTTCCAGCGCTCCTGCGCGCGCCTTTTCATCGAAGCCATCTACCAGAATCAGATCGAACTTCTTGCTGCTGTTCAGCACATATTCCGCGCCGTCACCGATCGCCAGATGCAGGCGCTTCGGGTCTTCCGGCAGCTTGAAGAATTGCCGTGCTGCGGCGACCACGGCAGGCTCGATCTCCACCACGGTGAGATGCGCGAGCGGATAGTGGCGGTACAGAAACTTGGTCAGCGAAGCTGCGCCGAGGCCGATCAGCAGCACCCTTCGCGGGGTGTCGCACAACAGCAGCGCCGCCATCATCTCGCGGGTGTATTCCAGCTCCAGGTTCCATGGCCGCGCGATGCGCATCGCGCCCTGAATCCATTCGGAACCGAAGTGCAGCGTGCGAACTCCAGCTTCTTCGCGGATGTCGATGGGTGTGGTCATTTTAAGGGGCGTTGGTTGAGTCCTAGTTAAGGCGGCCGATTCTAACTTATGCCGACTAAATTGAAAGCAAACAACCAGCAACTCACATGGAGCAAAGTTGACGTAGCCCGGATGAAGTGCAGCGGAATCCGGGATGATTTGAGTTGACACCCCGCTACGAGGTTTCAGCGCGCGGATTTTTTGGCGCTGGTCAGAATGATTTCTACTTGCTTCATAAATTCCGAAACCGACACGCCTAGAACCGGTGTCAGCTTGAAGAGGGTTTTGATGCTCGCGCTGTTGCGGCCAAGCTCCAGCAGGGAAATGTAGTTGCGCTCCAAGCCGGATTCATGCGCGAGTGCTTCCTGCGAAAGCTCACATCGCTTGCGCAATTCTCGTAGCACTATTCCAAACGCAACTTCTGGTTCCACTGCCTCTCCCCGTTTGCGGGGCAAGGTACGGCGAAGTTATGTTTGCGTCTTCACAATATATTGGGCAGAATGCGATTGCGTTCACAGGGGGCGTGCATCATGCCGATTAACTTACGTCAGGGGGTTATAGCAACATGAAATGTCCAAAATGCGAATCTGAAAATACACAGCGTCTGGAAGTAGCATTTCACAGCGGGACACAGAATATTTCCACGACCAGTAACTCGGCGGGAGTTGGCATCGGTAGTGGCGGCAGAATCGGCTTTGGTGGCGGTGTCACGACAACATCTGGTCAGTCGCAATCAGTCTTGGCTGCTGCTTGCTCGCCGCCAGCAATAAAATCCTACAAGTGGCCTGCTATTGGTCTTGTCTTGGGGTTCTTCAGTATGGGTGCTCTTGTGAGTGGGGTTGGTGCAATCATAACGTGGCTGGCCGTCGTTGGGAGCAGTGGGTATGCCCTTCATTCCAGATTTCAATTCAACTCGAAAGAGTGGCCGAAGCTTTACCAGCTCTGGAGTGAATCATGGGTTTGCCACAAGTGCGGTGGTATTTACCACCAAGCGTAAATAACGCGCGTATCTTGCAGATATTGACATCACAATTTTAACTGAGGGAGAAAACATGAAGTTGCCTGCTGCGGTATTGATGGTCGCTATAAGCGTCGGCTTGGCTGGCTGTTTCAGCTCGAACCCTTCGGAGTCAGATGCCAAAGAAGTTGTGTTTCGAGCCTACAAACAGTATATCGACTCGGGGGATTTGGTTGTCGAGAACGTCAAAAAAACAGATGGTAAAGAAATGGAGATGATGGGGGTTAAGGTCTATGAGATGGAGGTTGAGGTAACCAGGAAATTCCCGAAAGGTATTAACTGCGTGCCAAAAGCTAATGATCTAAAATCTTTAGCTGACATGATGACCGGTTTATGCAATCAAAGACTATTTAACAAATCTATAGCATCAGGAACATCGGATACGATATCAGCGAGAGTGGTCTTTGAAAAAAGCGAAAAGGGTTGGCGTGGTAGATTTTAGATAGTGACCCTGTAGCCTGCGATCGAAATAACCAACGGTCATTGCGCCGTATGGTGAAACCCATTCGGCGGATTGCGTTTTGCCAATCCGCCCTTGTGAGCAGGTAGGTTTTAATCAGTCGGAGGGTTTTCGTGCAAGAAGAAATATGTGGCTATGTTCCATGTGCACATTGTCAAGCATCTGGCACATGCCGTAACGGTGAGGAGCATCGAAGCTGTGCTTTATGTGTTAAGAAAGCGCAAATAAAGAGTGGTGCATCAGAAGGACTTGTTTGCAGCGTTTGCAAAGGTTTTGGTGTGGCAGAGCCTCAAACAATACAAATACGCAATCGAATTACACCGGCACTTGCGTGGGGCATCGTTAGCATTGCCTTGCTCTTGGTTTGCTATTTGGCTGAAAAGGAAAACTTTCATGAAGTGTTAGCGTTCGCAGCTACATTGATCGGAAGTGTTACAGGGTATTATTTTGGTGGACGGTCAATAACTAAAAAACTTCCGAAGCAAGTAACACCATATGAAACGAAGTTGACGTAGCCCGAATGAAGCGCAGCGGAATCCGGGGGGATTGGAGCAAGTGGCCCGCTTAGCAAGTAGCGGGACGCAATGTGGTGGCCATCAGCTTCTTTTCCGCATTGCGCTGCGCTTCATGCGGGCTACGAGGTTTATGGTTATTTGGAGGGTTCCGGTTCGCCGTATTTTTCATTTACGGCCTCGCTCATTTCTCCCACCCAGTCTTCGGGCAACATGCCTTTGCGCACGTAACGATGAAACGATGAATGCGGCCATGCAGATACGCGCGACGCGAGGCCGTGCTTGACCGGGTTGTAGTGAATGTAATCCACATGCCGGGCCAGATCGTTATCGTCGCGCAAGGTATGCTCCCAAAATCGCCGTTGCCACAGGTTGTATTCGCCTTTGGCGTTGCGCGTCAGGTTTACTCCAGTGTGGATCAGGTCGCGGGTAAATCCTGACTTGATTGCGCGCCAGCGCCCGGCATAATCGGCATCGTCGGGAGGCAGTGTCCAGATGGTGTGCAGGTGTTCCGGTAATACCACCATTGCCACGATTTCAAAAGGATGCTTGGTCATCACGTGTTGGAACGCCGCACGCAGAGGCTCGATGTTTTCAGTAAGTGCGCGAGATTGCCGGTCGGCCAGCGTTACGGTAAAGAAACATGTTCCACCGGGCAGTTGGTTACGGCGGAAATGCACCGCGGCTTGCTTCCATCAGTTTAAATATGTAGCCCGGATGAAACGAAGTGAAATCCGGGAAGCAATGCGGCGGTTATCGGTTTTCCCCCGCATTGCGCTGCGCTTCATGCGGGCTACGAGGTTGCATCCATTGATTCAGCAGCCAGCGCGCCCACTCGGTGACTTCGGTCGCGCTCATGCCAATGGTAGCGTGCTGCGCGGCCAGCGCGTCGCCTGCCGCGCCGTGCAGGTGAACCGCCAGCAGCAGCGCATCGTCCACCGACATTCCCTGTGCGATGAACGCGGCGATCATGCCGGTCAGCACGTCGCCCATGCCCGCCGCGCTCATGCCGGGGTTGCCGGTCCGGTTGACGAACAGCCTGCCGTCGCGCGTGGCGCACAGGCTGTCTGCGCCTTTCAGCACCACGCTGCAAGCGAATTTCTGCGCCAGTTGTTGCACTGCTGCGCTGCGGTCTGCCTGTATCTCTCCAATCCCGCAAGTCAGCAGGCGCGCGGCTTCGCCGGGGTGGGGCGTGAGCACGGACGGGTGATTGCGCGCGCGCAGGTCGTCCTGCAAATCGGCATGGCTGGCGAGCAGGTTCAGTGCATCGGCATCCAGCACGATGGGTGTTTTGACTTTCAGCGCTTCATAAAGCAGCTTGTAGGCGGCTTTTGAGGTGCCCATGCCGCAGCCGATGGCGACAACGAAATTGCCCTTCGACATAACCAGCGACTTGCCCGCTTGCGGGCTTAGTCGAATGGCTAGTGGTTCCATCAGGCTCAGGGTGAACGGTGTGGAGGAAAATACGTCATGTGCGCGATGCAGCATCAGTTCAGGTTGCAGCAGGTCGACAGTCGGCGCGTTCTCCGCCAACATGCCAACATGCACACAGCCCGCGCCCAGTTTGAGCGCGGCGCGCGCCGCCAGCAGCGGCGCGCCGACCATGCCGGATGCGCCGCCTACTATTATCGCGACAGTGCCAAACATACCCTTGTGGCTGTCGCGCGGGCGTCTCGGAAAGTTTGCCATGACCCGGTTTCGGGCAATGAGTTTGGGCGTGGGGGAGGGGATGAGTTTGCTCATTTCCGGTTAAGCGCTGTGTGGGGTACATAGTATAATCCCGGCCTGAGTTTAATTTCACGGTCTGCGCCATGTTTCAAGTCTCTGTCGGCACCGCCGCCTTATCTGCCTTTCGTCTGGAAAAACTGCGCGCCGCGCTGAGCGAAGCCGCCCCCGGCGTCACTCTTGCGGATACGCGCCACTGGTATTTCAGCGCGCTCAAGGATAAGGCGCTGAGCAAGGCGCAAGCCAACCTGTTGGATAAAGTGTTGGGGCTGGACAAGGTGCTGGGGCAGGGCAGGGCGGCGGGCGAGCCTGCCGATGCAGCCCGATACCAGCGCCTGCTGGTGGTGCCGCGCCTCGGCACGATCTCGCCGTGGTCCACCAAGGCCACCGATATCGCGCAGCATTGCGGACTGTCCAGCGTGCGGCGCATCGAACGCGGCGTGGTGTATTACCTCTCGGCCAAGAGCGGCAAACCATTGAATATGCCCGAGCAGGCAGCGGTGTTGCTGCTGCATGACCGCATGACTGAAACCGTACTGACCGATCCCGCTGTTGCGGCGGAAAAGATATTCCGGCACGGCAGGCCGCAACCATTGGAAACAGTGGACATCCTGAAAGGTGGCAGCAAGGCCTTGGAGCAAGCTAACCGTGACATGGGCCTGGCGCTGTCGGCGGACGAAATCGACTATCTGGTCGAGAACTTCCGCAAGCTGGAGCGCAACCCGACCGACGTCGAACTGATGATGTTCGCGCAGGCGAACTCCGAACACTGCCGCCACAAGATTTTCAACGCCGACTGGGTGATCGACGGCGAGGCGCAGGATATCTCGCTGTTCGGCATGATCCGCAACACCCACAAAGTCAGCCCGCAGGGCACGGTGGTGGCCTATTCCGACAACTCTTCGGTGATCGAGGGTACGCGCATCGAGCGCTTTTATCCGCGCGCCGATGGCGGCTATGCGTTCGGCGAAGAGCTGACCCACATCCTGATGAAGGTCGAGACGCACAACCACCCTACCGCCATCGCACCGTTCGCGGGTGCCGCGACCGGCAGCGGCGGCGAGATCCGCGACGAAGGTGCGACCGGCACCGGTTCCAAACCCAAGGCCGGGCTGACCGGATTTTCGGTATCCAATTTGAATATTCCGGGGTTTGTGCAGCCTTGGGAAATGGAATACGGCAAACCCGCCCGCATCGTCACCTCCCTGCAAATCATGCTGGACGGCCCGATCGGCGCGGCGGCGTTCAACAACGAATTTGGCCGCCCGAATCTGGCGGGTTATTTCCGCACCTTCGAGGAGCAGGTCAGCGGCGAGATGCGCGGCTACCACAAGCCGATCATGCTGGCGGGCGGCGTCGGCAACATCGCGGCGATTCACACGCACAAGCACGACCTGCCGGTCGGCGCGCTGGTGGTGCATCTCGGCGGTCCCGGCATGTTGATCGGCTTGGGCGGCGGCGCGGCGTCGAGTATGGACACCGGCGCGAACGCAGAGAACCTCGACTTCGATTCGGTGCAGCGCGGCAACCCGGAGATGCAGCGCCGCGCGCAGGAAGTGATCGACCGCTGCTGGCAGATGGGCGCGAACAACCCGATCCTGTCGATCCACGATGTCGGCGCGGGCGGCATGTCGAACGCGCTGCCGGAACTGGTGCACGGCGGCGGCAAGGGCGCACTTTTCGAGCTGCGCAAGATACCGCTGGACGAGACCGGCATGTCGCCGAAACAGATCTGGTGCAACGAATCGCAGGAGCGCTACGTCTTGGCGATTGCGCCGGAGCGGCTGGAAGAATTTCGCGCGCTATGCGAGCGTGAGCGTTGTCCGTTCGCGGTGGTCGGCACGGCTATCGCCGACGATTGCATTACCGTGCATGACGCCGAATTCGACAACGATCCGGTAAATATGCCGCTGTCGGTGCTGCTCGGCAAACCGCCGAAGATGACGCGCAACGCGGTGCGCGAAATACCGCGCCTGTCGTCGTTCGACAGCAGCACGATTGATTTGCGCGATGCAATCGGGCGCGTGCTGCGCCTGCCGTCGGTGGCGAACAAGACTTTCCTGATCAGCATCGGCGACCGCTCCGTGGGCGGCATGACCGCGCGCGACCAGATGGTCGGCCCGTGGCAGGTGCCGGTGGCGGATGTCGCGGTCACGCTGATGGGTTTCAATACCTATCGCGGCGAGGCCTTCGCCATCGGCGAACGCACTCCGCTGGCATTGATCAATGCACCCGCTTCGGGGCGTATGGCGGTAGGGGAAGCGCTCACCAACATCGCCGCCGCGCGCATCGAGAAGATCTGCGACATCAAACTGTCGGCGAACTGGATGGCGGCAGCCGGGCATCACGGCGAGGACGCCGCGCTGTTCGACACGGTGCGCGCGGTCGGCATGGAGCTGTGCCCGCAGCTCGGCATCGGCATCCCGGTCGGCAAGGACTCGATGAGCATGAAGACCACCTGGAAAGAAGGCAATGAGGACAAGGCTGTCACCGCCCCCTTGTCGTTGATCGTTTCCGCTTTCGCGCCATGCCCGGATGCGCGCGGCACGCTCACGCCGCAACTCTCCGCCTATCTGGATACCACGCTGCTGCTGATCGATCTGGGGCAGGGCAAGAACCGCATGGGCGGCTCGGCGCTGGCGCAGGTATACAAGCAGGTCGGCGATGTTGCGCCGGACGTGGATGATGCGCAGGTGCTCAAGTCGTTCTTCGAATTGGTGCAATACCTGAATGCCAAAGGCAAGCTGATGGCCTATCACGACCGTTCTGACGGCGGCGCGTTTGCAGCGCTGTGCGAGATGGCGTTTGCCTCGCACATCGGTTTGAACATCCAACTTGACGAGCTGCACGGCGACACGTTGCGCGCGTTGTTCAACGAGGAGCTTGGCGCAGTGGTGCAGGTGCGCAACCGCGATCTGAAACATGTGTTGCAACTGGCGCGCGATGCCGGGTTGAAGAGCGTGCAGAAGATCGCCACGCTGAATCAGACCGGCATGATCGAAGTTTCGCGCGGCGGCGAAAAACTGTTCAGCGAAAGCGGCGTGAACCTGCAACGTATCTGGTCGGAGACTACTTTCCGGATGCAGAAGCTGCGCGACAATCCGGCCTGCGCACAACAGGAATTCGACTGCATCCTCAATGCCGCCGACCCCGGCCTGCATGTGAAATTGACGTACGACCCGAACGAAGCCCCCCCCCCCTGTTCGCCCCGAGCTGGTTGAAGGGAGGGCGGTGCTGACACGCCCCAGAATCGCCATCCTGCGCGAGCAGGGCGTAAACGGCCAGGTAGAAATGGCATCAGCATTCGACCGCGCCGGATTCGCGGCGGTGGATGTGCATATGAGCGACATCATCAGCGGACGCGTGAAACTGGATGATTTCAAAGGCGTGGCAGCTTGCGGCGGCTTCTCTTACGGTGATGTGTTGGGTGCAGGCGAGGGTTGGGCGAAATCGATCCTGTTCAACCCCAGAGCGCGCGATGAATTTGAAGCGTTCTTTAAGCGCGACGATACGTTCGCATTGGGCGTGTGTAACGGCTGCCAGATGATGAGCAACCTGCACGAGATCATCCCCGGCGCGGAACACTGGGCGCATTTCTCGCGCAACCAGTCCGAACAATTCGAGGCGCGTTTCGTGATGGTCGAGGTGCAGCCCTCGCCGTCGATTTTCTTCAACGGCATGGCAGGCAGCAGGATGCCGATCGTGGTGTCGCACGGCGAAGGCTATGCCGATTTTAGCAGTGCGAAAGAACTGAATGCCGCACGGGAACTGGTCACGCTACGCTACGTGGACAACACCGGACAGCCCACCGAAACCTATCCGCTCAACCCGAACGGTTCGCCGCAAGGCATCACCGGCCTGACCACGCCGGACGGTCGCTTCAGCATCATGATGCCACATCCGGAACGCATCTTCCGCGCCGTGCAGAACTCCTGGTATCCGCGCGAGTGGCAGGAAAATGGCGCATGGCTGAGGATGTTCCAGAATGCAAGGAAGTGGGTTGGGTAATCTTTCGCACGTAGCATGAAGATACTTCTGATCCGCCACGGCGAGAGCGAAGCGAATGTCGCCCACTACATCAACGATGATCCGGTCCGGCCCGTAAACCTGACGGAACGGGGCAGGGCGCAGGCCGAAGCCGCGTCAGACAAATTGCGCGCGGTACGTTTTACCCACGCCTATGCTTCCGAATTTCCGCGCGCCCAACAAACCGCAAAAATCCTGCTGCGCCACCACATCTGCCCGCTGGGTATCGATGCGCGCATCAACGAACGCCAAACTGGAATGGATGGGCTGCCGGTAAAAGTGTTTCATGATCTGGTGTATCCCGACCCATTGCGCATCAAGCCGGAACATGGGGAGTCGTTTCTGGAGCAAATGGAACGGTTGCGCAGCTTCATGGACGAAATCGCCGCGCGCCACCCGGATGGAACCGTGTTGGCCGCTTCTCACGAGAACCCAATACTTGCAGCACAGGCATTGACTGCGGAGGATCCCGAACAAGTCGCGCGCGGCAGCATCGCCAACTGCACATGGGTGGAATTGGAATGGCCGGCGGTTTGACTGCTGTTGGAGTCCATCACAAAGATGCCGGTGCTCAGGAAAGCGGCAAGTCAACCGAAATCTGTCCGCTCAACCTTAACGAGCCCACCGCAAGGCATCACCGGCCTGTCGCCGTTGCTATTGTGCGTCAAGCGGTAAATCAGTCATAGCCGACCTCCAGCTCGCTGCCGGCATACGAATTCTGCAACTCGGTGACGACGGCCTTGATTGCGGTTTTCGACTGAATTTTTTTGACGATGGTGTTCCGGTATTCGTCCATGCATTCGCGCAGGATGGGGTGATATTCGGGCGGGACTTTTTTTAGCAATGCGTTCCAGCCGGCATCGATATCCGGCGATATTTTCCGCACACCCTGAATCAGGGTTTCGATATCTCTTTGCCCGGCCCGCGCGACGACGGGGCCGTCACCGGCAATCGCGAAAATAACCGCAATAGCGATCACCGCATGGGCATCCATATCAGGGTCTTTGACCGGGCCTGCAAAATTATTTTTGCGCAGCCATTTCGCGCACGCAACGATTCTCTGGTTGGCCTGGCGATCCAGCAACTCCCTTTTATAGATGTCATCACCTGTCCATGGCGAATTGGGATCGGCGCGGCAGATTTCCGCGAACAGCATCTTGATATCGCGCTGCTGTATGAACGGATCGTTATCGAAATCCGAAACGTATGCCGTATAGGGCAGGCCGGATAATTTCTTGATAGACCGAAACCCCATCTGGAACACATATTCCGCACCGTGGTGCAGCAGGAAGGACAACTGCGCATCGCCGTCTTCGGGAACGTTCGCCTGGCTGATACCCAGCGAGATACATCCCAGCGTCAGGTGAAACGCGTCGAGCAGGCCGTCCGCCGTCCGGTCATTGGTGAATCTCTTGGCGACGAGCACGGTGATACCGCTTAGCTCATGGATAAGGATCTGCGCCGCCTCCCGATGATCCGCGCGTTGCGCCAGCGCGTTGAGCGCTTGCAGCAAATGGGGTGGGCGTGTGGTGATGTGGGCAAGTTGCATGGCCGAGTATCTGTCTTTATTGAGCCTGCCAATGAATGGTAAGCCGTTCGTGGTGAGCATGTCGAACCACACCACCCTTCGACAAGCTTGTATGGTGTTTACGGTTCTTTTTTATGTCAAAGAAGAGCCGGGGTGGAGGGGCATCGACAAGCATCTGCCGCGTAACGGACAGACTTAGTGAGAACTCTCCCA
>JAHFRA010000037.1:15923-23829 GCA_023259035.1 Gallionella sp. | reverse complement strand
ACGGCATTGATGATGGCATCACGTGTGCCGCCCAGTATTTTGGTAACCACCGCAGCGGAAGCCACTTTCACCAGCACCACATGATCCAGGCCGACGCGATTAAAGCTGTTCTCCAGCGCCAGCACCCCTTGAATTTCGTGTGCTTTGATCATCGCGGTGAGCACTTCGCGCATTAGCAACGGCTGTTTTCCTTGCGTCACATTGTTGCGCGAAATCCAGTCGCTGGTGGCGAGGATGCCGCCGAGGTTGTCGGAAGGGTGCCCCCATTCGGCAGCAAGCCAGGTATCGTTGAAATCCAGCCAGCGGATCATGCAGCCGATGTTGAAAGCCGCCATTACCGGGTCGAGCTGGTAAAGCGTGCCCGGAACTTTGGCGCCATTGGGCACGATGCTGCCGGGAACGATGGGGCCCATGAGCTTGGTGCAGGCTGGATAGGAAAGCGCTTCCAATCCGCAGCCCAATGTGTCCATCAGGCACAGCCGGGCGGTGTTGTAGGCCTCCTGGCTCTTGATGCGGAAGCCGGTGACGTAATCGGCGATGTCGGTGAGGACCTCGTCGGGGTTGGGACGGACATTGGAGAGGCGCGATGACATGTGCGGTAGGAAAAAAGTTGCGCGGCGTTTGGTGATTCAACTAAGAAAGATATTGAACGATAGCAGACGGGTTCGCAAGAAAAGGCCGGAATTCTGCGCGTTCCTGCTCATGACGCGAGTTCCCGGCCTTGCAGCGATAAAGTCCCGCTGCGGCCTGGCAGCGTTCCGTTCTCCACCGCGCAGAGCGGCAGGCGTGCGACATCCAGTCCGCCCGCGTATTCGCCCAGGGACACGAGCGAGTAGCCCTGGATTTTCCATCCCTCGAGCAACTGCTCGAATACACCGGACAGCCGGTTGCCTTCGAGTTCCGCGTGCAGCGTGTAGACGTGCCCCGTCGGCGGGCATTTCTCCGTCAGTCCCAGCAGGTGGCGGCTAACGTTGTCGACTGTCAGTCCGTTCGTGCCGATCAGCTCGTCAAGTGTCGGGAGCGTTGTCGGCAACTGGGGACAGGCGATGATTTCCGAGTCGCAGACCGGGATGAAAGGTCGAGTGCCGCGCGTGTCTGAGCAATAGCGAAAACCGAGCTGCTGGGCCAGCCGGTAGGCATGGATGTTCATCTGCCAGCCAGCGGCACCGTGGATCCGGGCCGGCTCGCCGAAGATCTCCTGAAAGCGGTCGCAGGCGCGCCGCATCTCGCGTTCTGTCCATTCGGGCCCGGCGCTACCGATTCGATCCTGCCATTCCACATGGTCATAGGTATGGATCCCGACCTCAAATCCTTCGTCCCGCACCCTTCGCATCACCTCCGCGCAGCGCCGGCCGATGTCGGGCCCGGGCAATAGCGTTCCGTAGAGCAGCGTGGTCACGCCGTAATGGGAGGCCACGGAGGTGCGCGACACTTTCGATGCGAACCCCGGGCGGAACACTCTGCGAATGGCGCGCCCCGTGTGATCAGGGCCAAGGCTAAACAGGAAAGTCGCTTGCGCCCGATGCCGCGCCAGTAGCGCGAGCAGCCGCGGGACGCTATCCCGCGTGCCCCGATATGTGTCGACGTCGACCTTCAGCGCGAGCTTCATCTAGGGTGCGCGGATTCAAACGCACAGCAGATGTATGCGGTTCGGCCGCACCAGGGCATCATGTTACCAGGCGTCTCGCCTCAGAAATGTGCTCGCGGTAAGCTTCGCAAATGCGCTTGAGCGCGTCACGCATGCCTACACGCGGCTTCCATCCAAGGTCACGGCAGGTACCATCGATCCTGGGCACGCGGTTCTGCATGTCCTGATAGCCCTTGCCGTAATATTTGTTGGCGGTGGTAATGGCCAGGCGCACCTTGCTGGCCTGCGCACGGTACTCCGGATAAGTCAGCGCCGTCTCGATCATCAACTTCGCCAGCTCCCGGATCGAGAGATTGTTCTTCGGGTTGCCGATGTTGTAGATCTTGCCGCTCGCGATGCGGCCCGGGTTATCGATGATCTTCACCAAGGCGTCGATGCCGTCATCGATGTAGGTGAAGGACCGGCGCTGACGTCCGCCGTCGACCAGCTTGATCTGCTCTCCCCGCACGATCTGGCCCAGGAACTGGGTGACGACGCGCGAGCTGCCTTCCTTCTGGGCGTGCAGGTTGTCGAGCCCGGGGCCGATCCAGTTGAAGGGTCGGAACAGCGTGAAATCGAGCCGGTGTTCCATGCCGTAAGCCCAGATCACGCGGTCCATGAGCTGCTTGGCGCAAGAATAAATCCAGCGCGGCCGGTTGATTGGTCCCAGAACCAGCTCGGAGGCCTCCGTGTCAAATAGCCGGTCGCGGCACATGCCGTAGACCTCCGAGGTCGAGGGAAACACCAGCCGCTTGCGGTGCTGCACGCAGGCGCGCACGATCGGCAGGTTGGCCTCGAAGTCGAGTTCGAACACCCGCAGCGGCTCCTTCACGTAAGCCGCAGGAGTCGCGATCGCGACCAGCGGCAGCACGGTGTCGCACTTGCGGATGTGGTAGGCGATCCATTCCAGGTTGATGGTAATGTCGCCCTCGAAGAAGTGAAAACGCTGCTCACCCATCAGGTCCGCGATGCGGTCGGTATTCATGTCCATGCCGTAGACCTCCCACGGCGTGGTCGCGAGGATACGCTTCGAGAGGTGATGGCCGATGAATCCGTTGACGCCGAGTATCAGGATTTTCTTCATGGGGTTGTGGTTTCGTTCTTCAATGCCAGTAAATCTGTTCTGTATCGCGCTCGCATCACGTCAGCGTTGAAGGGCAGACCGTCGAATTCCGCTTCCAGCACCCGCAGTACTCCTCCATCCGCGCAACGGAGATGCAATTCGGAGCCGCGCGCAAGCAACGCCGGATGGCCCGTGATGGCGCCACGCTCACCGGTATTGAAGGTTCGCAACAGGCGCAGCGTCTTTCCAGCTGACTGGCAAAACGCACCGGGGTACGGCGGCGCCACGGCACGCACGAGATCGTGAATGCGACTTGCCGGCCAGGCTGGATCGACAGCACCGTCCTCGGGCCGGCGCCCGCCAAAGTAGCTGCCCGCTGCCAATTCCTGTGGCACCAGTCTCGCGGTGCCGGATAGTAACCCGGGAAGGGATCGCTCAAGGACGATTTCAGCCGCTAGAGTCACCTTGTCGAAAACCTCGCGTGCGGTGTCGTTGGGCAGGATCGGAACACGCTCTCGATCGACGATGCGGCCCGCATCCGGCTTCGCGACCATTTCGTGCAGCGTGGCGCCGGTTTCCCGCTCCCCATGCACGAGCGCCCAGTTCACAGGAGCCCGACCGCGGTATTTCGGGAGGAGCGAACCGTGGACGTTGTACGCGCCGAGCCGTGGCATCGCGAGCAGTCCAGGCCCGAGCAGGCGACGGTAGTAGAACGAGAACAGGATGTCGGGCGCCGAGGAGCGAACCCTCTCGATCGCCTCGGCCGTATTGGGATCTTGCGGCGTGATGACCGGAATGCCGTACAGCCGGGCGCGTTCAGCAACGCTCGCGAACCAGACCTTTTCGTTCGGGTCGTCCTCGTGCGTGACCACCAGACGAACTTCAACGCCCCCGGCGCGCAATACGTCCAGGCAGCGTACTCCGACGTTGTGGTACGCGAAGACGGTAGCTGGGGTCACTTGATCCTGGCGAGCGTCTCGGCGCGCGTCTCGGGCGCAACCTGAAACCCGGCATCTTGCTGGTCCTCGGCGTCCGGTTTTTCGAGCACGCTGCTGATCAAGAATCGCGGTCGCCGAAGCACTTCCTGGTAAATCCGCCCGATGTACTCGCCGAGAAGGCCTATGCCGAACAACACAAGACCGGAAACAAACAGCAGGACCGCATCCATGACCGAGGCGAACACGCCTTCGGCTGCCTCTCCTCGCACCAATCGATGAATTACCTGGAAGCCAACCATGCCCATCGCGCCGAGCGCGAGAAGAAATCCAATCAGCGAGAACACCTGCAGCGGCGCAAGCGAAAAACCGGTTACAAGGTCGAAATTGAGTCGGAACAGCTTGTAGAGCGAGTATTTCGTCACGCCCGTCGCGCGCTGTGCGTGCTCCACGCTGACCTCGGCAGGATTCTGGGCGAACGTGTAGGCGAGCGCGGGAATGAAAGTATTGATCTCGGTGCAGGCGTTGATTGCATTTACGATCGGGCGGCTGTACGCGCGCAGCATGCAGCCGTGGTCCGTCATTCGAATTCCCGTCGTTCGCTCACGCACGTAATTCCCCACCCGGGACACGTTGCGCCGGAACCACGAATCCGCTCGCTTTGTGCGCACCCCGCCGACGTAGTCATGGCCTTCGTCCATCTTTGCCAGAAGCTTGGGAATTTCCTCGGGTGGATTCTGCAGGTCGGCATCCAGCGTGATGATCCGCTCGCCGCGGCAACGCTCGAAGCCGGCCATGATCGCGAGGTGCTGGCCGTAATTGCCGGCAAACAGCACCACCCGTGTCACGTCGGGCCGGCGCTCGAATTGCTGGCGCAGCAGAGCGGCGGAGCGGTCGCGGCTGCCGTCGTTGACGAAGATGATCTCATAGGTCACGCCGAGCTTATCCATTGCCGGATACAGCCGCGCGAACAGCGCCGGCAGCCCTTCCTCTTCGTTGAAGACGGGTATGACGACGGAGAGCACTGGCAGGTTCATGGCGCATCCTTCCGGAACTTCCCCAGAATCCCGCTGCAGGACTCGCACACGCGATCCACGTCGTTCTCGCTCATGGCGGAAAACAGGGGCAGGGTGACAGTGGACTGGCCGATGCGTTCGGCGTTCGGGAAATCCCCGATCCTGTAGCCCATTTTACGATAAAGGCTGAACAGGTGCAGCGCCGGATAGTGGATGCCGACACCTATCCCCCGCTTGCGCATCTCCTCGATAAACTGCGGCCGCCCGATGCGCATGTGCTCGAGCGGCAGCAGCGGCGCAAACATGTGCCAGCTGTGGCCTTCATCGCCGTGCGCGGGCAGCAGCATCGCGGGATTGGTCTTGAGCCGTTCGAAATAGCAGGCCGCGAGCGTGCGCCGGCGCTGGTTGAACTGCTCGAGCCTGCGCAGCTGGCCGAGCCCCACGCAGGCGGCAACGTCGGTAAGGTTGTATTTGCCACCTGCCTCGAGCACATCCATATCGCCATTATCGTTGTGCTCGATGCCGTGAAAGCGCAGTCGCTCGACCCGTCTGGCTTCCGCCGGCTCGCGTATGCTGAGCGCACCGCCTTCGATGGTGGTGAGGTTCTTGTTGGGATGAAAGCTGAAAGCGACGAAGTCGCCGAAGCTGCCGATGCGGCGCCCGCGGTGGCTCGATCCGATGGCGTGCGCCGCATCCTCGATTACGCGCAGCCCGCGCCGCTCAGCCAGGGTGTAGAGAGCGTCCATGTCTACCGGCAATCCAGCGAAATGCACCGGCATGATCGCGCGGGTGAGCGGCGTGATCGCCTTTTCCACCTGCCCGAGATCGATATTGCGGGTGGCGAGATCCACATCGGCGAACACCGGCCGGGCGCCGACCCGCAGCACCACGTTCGCGGTGGCGGCGAAAGTCATTGCCGGAACGATCACCTCGTCCCCGTGGCCGATGCCGCACGCCTGCAACGCCACTTCGAGTGCGCCCGTGGCGGAAGTGAAGGCGCGCACCGCCCGGCCGCCAAGGTAGCGCGAGAGCGCCGCTTCGAAAGCCTCGACCTGCGGTCCGGTGGTGATCCATCCCGAGCGCAGCACCTGGCTGACCGCGGTAATGGTCTCTTCGTCGATTGCCGGCTTGGCAAAAGGCAGGAATGCAGGCTGGATGGCGGTCGCCTTGGGCCGTGAAATCGCTGAGCGTGCCCGGGCCTTGGCTGCCATGTCAGCTCCGGGCGACCATGAAGACGCCGAGCACGATGATTCCGATGCCGGCGAGCCGGACCGGCGTCACCGCTTCACCGAACAGGTACCACGCGGCGATGGCGTTCACCACGTAACCGATGGAAAGCATCGGGTAGGCGACGCTGACCTCCGCGCGCGACAACGCCAGTATCCACACCACCACGCTGATCACATAGCATCCAATACCGGAAAGAATGTAGGGCTGGGTGGCGATCTTACAGCCGACCGGTATCACGTTTTGCGTCGAGAATTCGAATACGCCAATGGCATTGGTGCCGGCCTTGAGTAGCAGCTGTGCCGCGGCATTAAGCAGCACGCCGGTCATAACGAGCGAGAATGACAACGTATTCATAGGAGGTTCCCCCGGATCAGTTCACAGTCTCTGCCCGCATCACCGTGCGGCATCGGGTTTTTTTACAACGACACGTCGGAGATCGCGAGCAACGATCTGCATCGGCAGTCCGTTTTTCTCGAGCTCGGCGTAGGTCTGCGGCTCCATGATGGCTAGAGCACTTCGTTCGCCACGCCATGCGTGCTCGAAGCTCGGAATGTCCGGCAGCCACAGCCGCGGCTCGTGTTCCAGACCGTAAGCCATCTCGCCCTGGAATGCAACCAGTGTGACGGTACGCTTGATGTAGAAGCACAGCGTTTGATCATAGATGCGTACACTGAAGAAAGGCGTGTTTTCGGCGAGGTGGGGCTTGATGTCCCGTGCGATGTAATAAGCCGAGTGCGCAGGGGACAGTGCACCGTGCCCGGTGATGACCATCTGAGTTGCGAGGAGACCGCCAAAGCCCATGCCGAGCAGTGCTGCTCCGCGATTGCCGAGACGGCAGAAAAAGAGCGCGCAACTACCGCCAATCACCAGCGCTGCCCCGGCTGCGGCGATCCAGGGAACGTAATCTTCGTACAGGGCTACCGGGACCCGTTCGCTGGCCATGAGGACCACCTTGGGTGAGAGCGCCAACACGGCGACGCCGGCGAGCAGCACCAGGACTGCGTGCCACATCAGCTGACGCGTCCCCGTTTCTGCGAGTGTCAACCCGATAAGTAGCGCAAGCGCAGGAAGAATCGGCAAGATGTAGGACGGCAGCTTGGAACCCGACACCGAGAAGAAAACGAAGATGAAGATTGTCCAGATCAGTAGAAAGCGCGCAGGCTGGAAAACCTGCATAGGCTGCGGCATCCGCCACCCTCGGATCAATGCCTGGGGCAAGAGGGTGAGCCACGGTATCAAGCCGGCCGCCAGCATGGGAATGAAGTACCACCACGGTCGGACCCGGCCATGACTTTCGGTTAGGAAGCGCTCGAAATGCTCGTGGATGAAGAAGAACTTCGCGAATTCGGGATTCGCATGCTGGACCAACGCGAACCAGGGCGCGGTGATGACAAGGAAAACCATAATGCCCGTTGTCCATTGCAGGCGACGCAGCACACTGGAATCGCGCTGTAGCAAGGCATAGATCGCGATCACCGCCGCCGGCAGGACAATGCCGACCAGACCCTTGCTGAGCACCGCCAGGGCCGCACACGCCCACGCCACAAGCATCCAGCGCCGGCTGGTTACGGGATTGATATTCTCGCGTTGTGCCAGGAGAAACGCCAGCGCGGTAGCGGTCATGAAGAAAGTGAGACCCATATCCAGCGTGTTCATGTGGCCGATACCGATGTAAATCGCGCTGCTCGCCAGAACCAGTGCCGCGTAGAAACCCGCAGTAGGCCCGAACAGGCTGCGACCGGCGAGTAAAACCAGGGCGATGCCCAACAGGCCTGTGAGAGCGGGCCATAGCCGTGACGTCCAGTTGTGTTCGCCGAAGATCTTGTAGGCAGTCGCGGTTGCCCAGTATTGAAGAGGCGGTTTTTCGAAGTACTTGATGCCGTTCAAGCGCGGTGTGATCCAGTCGCCGGTGACCGCCATTTCCCTGGCGATTTCCGCGTAGCGCCCCTCGTCAGTCAGGAACAGCTTGTGATATTCGAGATTGCTGAACCAAATTGCGATGAAAGCTGCGGCAAGCAGTATCAGCACGTAACGC
>JAHFRA010000037.1:0-15823 GCA_023259035.1 Gallionella sp. | reverse complement strand
CGCCATTTCCCTGGCGATTTCCGCGTAGCGCCCCTCGTCAGTCAGGAACAGCTTGTGATATTCGAGATTGCTGAACCAAATTGCGATGAAAGCTGCGGCAAGCAGTATCAGCACGTAACGCTTGGGATGAAGCTGATTTGGCACGAAAACCGTGAAGTGAATGCCGGCGCGACTCAGCGGTTACCGATCAGAACGAACTTGCGCGGCTCGGGACCGGTATAGATCGCAGTCGGCCGGATGATCTTGTTGTCGATGCGTTGCTCGATGACGTGAGCGGCCCAGCCGCTGGTGCGGGAAATCACGAAAAGCGGCGTGAACATCTCTGTGGGCACGCCCATCATGTGATAACTCACTGCTGAGAACCAATCCATATTAGGAAATATATTTATCTCGTTCCACATTACCGTTTCGATTCGCTCGGCTATATTAAAAAGGTTCATGTCGCCTGCATTTTTCGATAAACGGCGAGCAACTTCTTTGATGATCTTATTACGTGGATCGCTGATAGTATAAACCGGATGGCCGAAGCCGATAATGATTTCTTTGTTGGCAATACGCCGCATGATGTCGGTTTCCGCCTGATCGGGATTTTTGTAGCGGTTTTGGATTTTAAACGCCGCTTCATTGGCGCCGCCATGCTTGGGGCCCCTCAGCGCGCCGATTGCGCCGGTAATCGCCGAATACAGGTCTGAACCGGTGCCAGCGATTACCCGGGCGGCAAAGGTTGAAGCGTTAAACTCGTGCTCGGCATAGAGGATGAGAGAAGTCTGCATTGCCCGCTCATGCAGAGCCGACGGTTTCTTGCCGTGCAAAAGATGCAGGAAATGCCCTGCAATCGTATCGTCGTCAGTCGTGACTTCGATGCGCCGACCGGAATGCGAGTAGTGGTGCCAATAGAGAAGCATCGATCCAAAACAAGCCAACAAGCGATCGGCGATATTACGCGCGCCGGCGGAATTGCGGTCTTCCTCCTCCGGCATGATAGTTCCCAGTACCGAGCAGCCGGTGCGCAGCACATCCATCGGATGGGCGGAAGCCGGAATGCATTCCAGCGCCTTTTTCAAATTGGCGGGTAATTCACGCAATGATTTCAACTTCTTGTTATAGGCAACTAGTTCGGCCTGTGTCGGCAGTTTTTCATGCACCAGCAAATAAGCGATTTCCTCGAAGGTCGCCTGCTCGGCGAAATCCAGAATATCGTAGCCGCGGTAATGCAAATCATTGCCAGTGCGGCCGACGGTGCAAATGGCTGTATTACCGGCGGTCACGCCGGACAGCGCGACGGATTTCTTTTTCTTCACTTCAGACACTCGCTCTTCATCTTTGCCATCCTTTTCGGATTTGACCGGCGCGAGAGACACCGGGAAGCTATCAGCCAAGCAAATGCTTTATAGCATCACGCTCTTCCTGAAGTTCCTTGAGCGTGGCGTTCATCTTTTCGCGGGAGAAAGGGTCAATTTCCAGCCCTTTAATGATCTGGTATTTGCCATTAGCGCACGTCACCGGATAGCCGTAAATGATACCTTCAGGAATGCCGTAGCTGCCGTCAGAAGGGATGCCCATGGTAACCCACTTGCCATGGGTGCCCAGCACCCAGTCGTGCATATGGGCAATGGCGGCATTGGCGGCTGAAGCTGCGGAAGAAAGGCCGCGCGCCTCGATAACGGTGGCGCCACGCTTGCCCACGGAGGGAATGAACATGTCGCGGTTCCACTTCTCGTCATTGATCATCGCTTTTACGCTTTGGCCATTGCTGGTGGCGAAGCGGTAATCCGGATACATGGTAGGCGAGTGGTTGCCCCACACCACCAGTTTTTCGATCGCATCCACCGGTTTGCCGATCTTGGCTGCGAGCTGGGAAAGCGCCCGGTTGTGATCCAGGCGCAGCATTGCGGTGAAACATTCGTGCGGCAGATTCGGCGCGCTGTTCATGGCGATGTAGGCATTGGTATTGGCGGGGTTGCCCACCACCAGCACTTTCACATTGCGCTTCGCCGTTTTATTGAGAGCTTTTCCCTGGACGGTGAATATTGCGCCGTTCGCTTCCAGCAGGTCTTTTCTTTCCATCCCCTTGGAGCGGGGGCGGGCGCCAACCAGAAGCGCCACATCGGCATCCTTAAAGGCGATGTCGGGGTCGTCGGTGGCGACGATCCCTTGCAACAGTGGAAATGCGCAATCTTCCAGCTCCATCACCACGCCTTTGAGGGCCTGCTGCGCTTGCGTGATTTCCAGCAATTGGAAAATGATCGGCTGGTCTTGGCCCAGCATTTCGCCGCTGGCGATTCGAAACAGCAGGCTGTAGCCGATTTGTCCGGCGGCGCCGGTGACTGCAACGCGAGTTGGATTTTTCATTTAAGCTCCAGGGATCAAAGAATTACAAATTCCCAATGCAGGCTGATTAAGGCAGGATTTCGGCTGTTTTCCGCGCTGCGGGTAGGCCTTGGCAAGCCGGTCCGAATTTCTGGCATGGTAAAAAATAATCCATGCATCTGTCAATTAATTCTTATATCTTATAAAAGATACATAATATCATGGACGAAACCCTGTTTTTATGCTAAAAAAATACGATGAATAACACCAATTCATCCCCGTCTTTCCATCCCCTCTACCAGCAGATCAAGATCTTGATCACGCAAAGCCTGATTTCCGGCGAATGGCGTCCTGGCGAAGCCATTCCAAGTGAAATCGAGCTTGCTTCGCGCTTCAACGTAAGCCAGGGCACGGTACGCAAGGCGATTTCCGAACTGGCTGACGAAAACCTGCTGATCCGTCATCAGGGCAAGGGAACATTTGTTGCTTCCCACACCGAGGAACGGCGCCAACTTCATTTTGTGCGAATCACTTCGGATAAAGGCGGAGTGATCTACCCTGAAGGCAAACTTCTGGAATGTCGGCGCGGCAAGGCGGACAGCGCCATAGCAAAACTCCTTGAAATAAACACCGGAGCATCGCTGGTGGTGATCAAACGCTTGCTCAATGTTTCTGCCAGGCCATTGCTGCTTGAGGAGATCCGCCTTGCTGCGGCAATGTTCAAGGGACTCAATGCCGATGTCATTAACCGGCACGAATGCAAAATGTACAGTATGTTCGAGTCTGAATTCGGCATCCGTATTACTCAGGTGGTGGAACAAATTAAGGCTGTTGCCCCCAATAGCGAGGCAGTGAAGCTGTTGAAGCTTAACACGGGTGCACCGCTCCTTTGCATCGAGCGGGTAGCTTATACCTATGGTGATAAACCGGTAGAGTGGCGTAAAAGCCTGTGCAATAGCAAAGAGCACTATTACATGAATAAAATAGTGTAACACATTGTTAATAATGGTATATGAATGAGCAGAAAACAACCTAAGCATCTTGATTTGCTGAAAATCAGGCTGCCCCTGCCGGGCTGGGTCTCCATCCTGCATCGCATCAGCGGTGCGATGCTGTTTTTGTTCATTCCTTTTTTGTTGTGGCTGTTGCAAGCGAGCCTCGGTTCTGCTGAAGCCTATGCTGGATTTAAATCGGCTTTATCCAGCCCGCTGGTGAAGCTCGTTCTGTTCAGCCTGGTATGGGCTTTTTTGCATCATTTCTTTGCTGGCATCCGTTATTTGGCGCTGGACATGCATCTGGGCATTGAGCTCGGACCAGCACGCGCAAGCAGCACAGCGGTGCTGGTTGCAAGCATTGTGTTGACGCTTTTGATCGGGTCGCGGCTGTGGTAAAGCATATCGTGGTTGGTGCGCATCACGGCCTGCGTGATTGGCTGCTGCAAAGGGTGAGTGCAGTGGTAATGGTTATGTATACCTTGCTGGTGATAGCAATTCTTCTTTCCCAGCCCCCATTTCAATATGATGAATGGAAGGCGCTGTTTAGCCATCAATGGATGCGTTTCGCGAGCCTGTTGTTCCTGTTAAGTCTGTTCATCCATGCATGGATAGGTATGCATGACATCCTGATGGATTATGTTCATGCGACCGGTATAAGACTTGGCTTGCAGGCAGCAGTAATTATTGCGCTCGTGGTTTACACCGCGTGGTCAATTCAGATTTTATGGGGCGCGTAAATGGCGCTGTTGAAAAGAAAATTTGATGCAGTAATTGTCGGTGGCGGCGGTTCGGGTCTGCGCGCCGCGTTGCAACTTTCCGAAGCCGGGCTGAAATGCGCGGTGCTGTCTAAAGTCTTCCCCACCCGTTCACACACGGTAGCTGCGCAAGGAGGTATCGGCGCATCGCTGGGCAACATGGGCGAGGACAACTGGTTGTGGCACATGTATGACACGGTCAAAGGCTCGGATTATCTGGGCGACCAGGATGCCATTGAATTCATGTGCCGCATGGCGCCTCAGGTAGTTTACGAGCTCGAACACTTCGGCATGCCGTTTGACCGCAATGAAGACGGTACCATTTACCAGCGACCGTTCGGGGGACATTCGCAAAATTTTGGCGAACGGCCGGTGCAAAGAAGTTGTTGTGCGGCTGACCGCACAGGACACGCAATGCTGCACACGCTCTATCAGTGCAACATAAGAGCGCAGACCCAGTTTTTTGTGGAGTGGATGGCCCTGGATCTAATCCTGGACCAGGAAGGGCATGTGCTTGGCGTCACTGCTTTGGAAATGGAAACCGGGGATGTGATTATCTTGCAGGCGCGCGCAACGCTGTTTGCCACCGGAGGGGCCGGACGCGTTTATGCGGCAAGCACCAATGCTTTCATCAATACCGGCGACGGCTTGGGCATGGCTGCGCGCGCCGGCATTCCTCTTGAAGACATGGAGTTCTGGCAATTCCATCCCACCGGCGTGGCTGGCGCCGGCGTTTTGATTACCGAAGGCGTGCGCGGCGAGGGCGGCTATTTGCTTAACAAAAACGGTGAACGCTTCATGGAACGCTATGCCCCCACTATGAAAGACTTGGCTTCACGCGATGTAGTCGCGCGCGCCGTGGCGACCGAAATCAAGGAAGGCCGCGGCGCAGGCAAGGATGGTGATTACATCCTGTTGAAACTCGATCATCTCGGTCCAGAAGTGATTGAAAAACGCCTGCCAGGGATACGCGAGATCGCCAAGAAATTTGCCAATGTTGATCCTGTGACAGACCCGATCCCGGTGGTGCCGACCTGCCATTATCAGATGGGAGGGATTCCCACCAATTATCACGGCCAAGTAGTGGTGCCGAAAGGAGAGAATCCAGAAACGCCGGTTGCGGGATTTTATGCCGCTGGCGAATGCGCCTGCTGCTCGATCCACGGAGCGAACCGACTTGGCACCAATTCACTCACCGATTTACTGGTGTTCGGCAAGGCGGCGGGAGATCATATGGTGCAATTTCTCAAAGAAAATACCAACCACAAGGACCTGCCCAAGAACGCGGGAGAACATACACTTGCGCGCCTGGCTCGATTGGAAAACCAGAAAAACGGCGAAAACGTTTACACAGTCGCCACAGATATGCGCAAGACCATGCAGGCGCATTGTGGCGTGTTTCGCTTTCCTGAACTGCTGGTAGATGGCGTGAAGAAAATCAGGGAAATCGCGGGACGGGCGAAACACACCGAAATCAAGGACAAGAGTAAGGTGTTCAATACCGCTCGCATCGAAGCGCTGGAGTTGGATAATCTCATCGAGGTGGCCGTAGCAACGCTGGTTTCGGCGGAAGCGCGCAAAGAATCACGAGGCGCGCATGACCGCGCCGATTATCATAAGCGCGACGACGCCAACTGGATGAAGCACACCTTGTATTACAATGCAGTCAATCGTATTAGTTATAAACCGGTTCACCTGAAACCGCTGTCAGTCGAAACCTTCGAACCCAAGGCGCGCGTCTACTAGGAGCCAGCATGCGTTTCTCAATCTACCGCTACGACCCCGACAAGGACGCCAAGCCCTACATGCAGGACTATGACATCCAGCTTGAGCCGACCGATTGCATGCTGCTCGATGCGCTGGTGTGCATCAAGGCACAGGACGATTCGCTGAGCTTGCGCCGCTCCTGCCGTGAAGGTGTATGCGGCTCGGACGCCATGAACATCAACGGCAAGAACGGGCTAGCCTGCATCACCAAACTTGCTGACTTAAAAGAGCCTGTGGTATTGCGGCCGCTGCCGGGACTGCCGGTAATCCGTGACCTGATTGTGGATATGACGCAGTTCTTCAAGCAATACCATTCAGTCAGGCCGTACCTCATCAATAATGAGCCGGCGCCAGAAAAGGAGCGCCCGCAGTCTCCCGGGGAGCGTGAAGCTTTGAACGGACTGTATGAGTGCATTCTTTGTGCCTGCTGCTCCACTTCCTGCCCCTCGTTCTGGTGGAACCCGGACAAGTTTGTCGGTCCGGCAGGGCTGTTGCAGGCTTACCGCTTCATCGCCGACAGCCGCGACCACGCGACCAGTGAAAGACTGGATGATCTCGAAGACCCCTATCGGTTGTTCCGCTGCCATACCATCATGAATTGCGTGGACGCATGCCCGAAAGGGCTGAACCCGACCCGGGCGATTGTTAAAATTAAAGAACTAATGGTCAAACGAACGGTATGACGGAGATGAATAGACTGCGCTGGAATTGCCGGCGCGGCATGCTGGAACTGGACCTGGTTTTGACGGGTTTTCTGGACAAGCATTACCCGAAGCTCACAGGATCGCAGGTCAAAGTGTTTAAGGAGTTGCTTGATTATCCCGACACCGATTTATGGGACATGATCATGGCTAGAACCGAGCCCGCTGACAATACCATGAAAACCGTGCTGCAACTTATTCGTGCCAGCTGATAGCGCTTGATTCACATAATGTGACGACAACAGATTCGACTTATAAGATCCGCGGAGAGGCCCATGGAAAAACAGCGTAAGGTGATTCTTTCCTTCAGCGATAGAGACAGGGAACCTATAGAATTTCCAATTCTTTCGGGCACTACAGGCCCTGATGTCATCGACATCCGCTCGCTTCACGGCAAGTCCGGCATGTTTACTTATGATCCGGGCTATCTGTCCACCGCCAGCTGCACTTCGCAAATCACTTATATTGATGGCGAAGCAGGTGTGCTGCTATATCGCGGTTATCCCATTGAGCAGCTCGCGAAGCAATGCGATTTCCTGGAAGTGTGTTATTTGCTGCTCAACGGCGAGCTGCCGAACGCTACGCAGAAAACCAAGTTCGACGACACGATCAAGAGACACAGCATGGTGCACGACCAGTTGGCAAGCTTCTTTAAGGGTTTCCGTCGCGATGCGCACCCGATGGCAGTTATGGTCGGCGTGGTGGGCGCACTGTCGGCGTTTTATCACGAGGCGATGGACATCAGCGATGCGTCGCACCGCGAGGTTTCGGCGTACCGGTTGATCGCGAAAGTGCCGACGATAGTGGCCATGTGCTACAAGTACAATATCGGCCAGCCTTTCATGTATCCGCGCAATGCACTCAACTACGTGGAGAATTTCTTCCATATGATGTTTGCCACGCCTGCCGGCGATTACAAACTGAACCCTGTTTTAGTGCGAGCGCTGGACCGAATACTGATTCTGCATGCCGATCATGAACAAAATGCTTCCACCTCCACGGTGCGCTTGGCCGGCTCCAGCGGAGCCAATCCATTTGCATGCCTTTCCGCGGGGATTGCCTGCCTGTGGGGCCCGGCACACGGCGGCGCCAATGAAGCGTGCCTCAATATGCTGGGACAGATCGGCGATGTGTCGCGCATTGGCGAATACATCAAGCGCGCCAAGGACAAGGACGATCCATTCAGGTTGATGGGTTTCGGGCACCGCGTGTACAAAAATTACGACCCGCGCGCCAAGCTCATGCGCGAAACCTGCCATGAAGTTCTGAACGAGCTTGGGCTGCAAAACGACCGGCTGTTCAAACTTGCGCTGGCGCTGGAAAAAGTCGCTCTGGAGGACGAATATTTCACCAGCAGGAAACTTTACCCGAATGTGGATTTCTATTCAGGTATCGTGCAACGGGCTTTGGGCATTCCTGTCAGCATGTTTACTGCGATTTTTGCGCTGGCGCGCACCGTAGGCTGGATTGCGCAGTGGAATGAAATGATCAGCGATCCGGAATACAGGATCGGACGGCCGCGGCAACTTTATAACGGTGCGGTGAAGCGGGACGTCGTGCCGATATCCCAACGTAAGTAAGGAACCTCGGTTCCAAGGAGATTCATCATGATGCAGAAGATGCTGAGTAATTCCTATCTATACGGCGCCAATGCGCCGTTCATCGAGGAATTGTACGAAGCTTATTTGCGTAATCCGGATTCGGTGAGCGGCGCATGGCGCGAGTATTTTGAACAGGTCAAGGGCGCTGCCCAAGAGGTATCGCACACCTTAATCCGGCAAACTTTCGTCGAGTTGGCCAAAAGTCACGGCAACAGTCGGGCCGCAGTGGCACCTGCACCTGCTATCGCGGGAGCAGAAAAAAAACAGGTTTCAGTGCTGCAACTCATTAACGCCTACCGTTTCCTGGGCGCGCGCCATGCCGATCTTGATCCATTGAAACGCCAGGAGAAACCTTATATACCGGAACTCGATCCGGCGCATTACGGCTTGACCGAATCTGACATGGACATGTTGTTCAATACCGGTTCACTGGTTGGTCCTGGACAGATGACGCTGCGCGAGATTTTAAAAGCCGTGAAGGAAACTTATTGTGGGAGCATCGGCGCGGAGTACATGTACATCATCGACACACCACAGAAGCGCTGGATACAAAACCGTCTTGAAGGGACACGCGCCAAGCCGAATTTCACCAGCGAATACAAGCGCCACATACTGGAACGGCTTACCGCTGCGGAAATTCTGGAGAAATACCTGCATACCCGTTATGTCGGACAAAAGCGCTTTTCATTGGAAGGCGGTGACAGCCTGATTCCGTTGCTCGATCACCTAGTCCAGCATTCCGGCAAACAAGGCGTGCAGGAAATGGTGATAGGCATGGCGCACCGCGGGCGGCTTAATGTATTGGTAAATACCCTTGGCAAGATGCCCAAGGATCTGTTTTCAGAGTTTGAGGGCAAGCATACCGGCGAGTTGCCCTCGGGTGACGTCAAGTACCATCAGGGGTTTTCCTCCGATGTCATGACGCCGGGAGGACCGATGCACGTGACGGTCGCCTTCAACCCCTCGCATCTGGAAATCGTCAATCCGGTGGTCGAAGGGTCGGTGCGCGCGCGCCAGCACCGCCGCGGTGACAAGCAAGGAATGCAGGTGTTGCCAGTGCTTTTGCACGGCGATGCTTCATATGCAGGACAGGGCGTAGTGATGGAAACCTTAAATCTATCGCAGACGCGCGGCTACGGCACCGGCGGGACGGTACATATCATCGTCAACAACCAGATCGGCTTTACCACTTCCGATCCGCGTGATACCCGATCCACTTTGTATTGCACCGATGTGTCGAAAATGGTGGAAGCGCCGATTTTCCATGTCAACGGCGACGATCCCGAAGCGCTGTTGATGGTGGCGGAAATCGCACTGGATTTCCGCACACAGTTCAAGAAGGATGTAGTCATCGACATGGTGTGCTTCCGCCGCTTGGGGCACAACGAGCAGGACGAGCCGCTGGTGACGCAACCACTCATGTACAAAAAAATCGCACTGCATCCCGGTACGTGCAAGCTCTATGCAGACCAACTGGCTACCGAAGGCGTGATTAAAAGCGGAGAAGCGCAGGAAATGGTGAACAGCTACCGCAGCGCGATGGACGCCGGATACCATACCAATAAAACTGTGCTTACTAATTTCAAGCCGCCGTTTACGGTGAACTGGGCACCGTTCAAGGGTACTAAATGGACCGACCCTGTGAATACCTCGGTGCCGCTGGAAAGACTGCAGCGGCTGTTCGTGAAGCTCACCACTGTTCCGCAAAATTTCAAGCTGCATCCCAGAGTGGAGAAGGTCATAGCAGACCGCCGCTTGATGGGGCAGGGGACGCTTCCTCTCGATTGGGGAATGGCGGAAACGCTTGCCTATGCGACATTGCTTGAGGAAGGTTATGCGGTGCGAGTTTCCGGACAGGATTCGGGACGCGGCACATTTTTCCATCGTCATGCGGTATTGCATGACCAGAACCGCGAGCGTTGGGATGACGGGACTTACATCCCTCTGCAGCATGTAGCGGAAAAGCAGGCGGATTTCCTTGTCATAGACTCGGTACTATCGGAAGAAGCTGTGCTGGGCTTCGAGTACGGCTACGCTACCGCGGAACCCAACGAGCTGGTGATCTGGGAGGCGCAGTTTGGCGATTTTGCCAATGGTGCTCAAGTGGTGATAGATCAATTTGTCGCGTCAGGTGAAGTGAAGTGGGGGCGCATTTGCGGCTTGGTGATGATGTTGCCCCATGGTTACGAAGGGCAAGGGCCGGAGCACTCTTCGGCGCGGCTTGAGCGCTACCTGCAATTGTGCGCCGATTACAACATTCAGATTTGTGTGCCCTCTACGCCGGCACAGATGTTTCACATGCTGCGCCGGCAGATGCTCAGGCCCTACCGTAAACCGCTCATCATCATGAGTCCGAAAAGCATGCTGCGCCATAAGGAATCGGTGTCCACACTGGAAGAGCTGGCAAATGGCAGGTTCGAACCGGTGAATGGCGAAATCGATTCCACTATCGATCCGAAACAAGTCAAGCGCGTGGTGTACTGCGCCGGCAAGGTATTCTACGACGTGCTGGCTGCGCGCCGCGAACGCGGCATCAAGGATATTGCCATCGTGCGCATTACCCAGCTTTATCCTTTCCCACATGACGATTTTCAGAAACAGATCGAACTTTACCACCAGGCCAGGGAAATCGTCTGGTGCCAGGAAGAACCGGGAAACCAGGGGGCATGGCATCGCATCCAGCATTACCTGCTGCGGCACATGCGCCCCGATCAGAAACTAAGCTATGCGCTGCGGCCTTCGGCGGCCTCGCCTGCCGTCGGTTATCTTGCCAAGCATGCCCAGCAGCAGAAAGAAGTGGTGGATGCGGCATTAACTTATGGCGTGTAAATCGGCGCTGCCAATGAAATAAATAAACTGGATAATGAAAGAACCATGCTCATCGAAGTAAAAGTCCCGTTATTGTCTGAATCTGTGGCGGAAGCTACGCTCTTGTCATGGCACAAGAAACAGGGCGAGTACGTGCAGCGCGATGAAAACTTGATTGACATCGAAACCGACAAAGTGATTCTGGAGTTACCTTCACCTGGCGCAGGCGTGATTACGAAAATCATCAAAAATGACGGTGCAACAGTGGCAAGCAATGAAGTGATCGCGACCATTGACACCAACGCCAAGCCTGCTGCGGCGGCAAGTCCGGCAACGGGAGCTAAGCCACAAGCCGTAAAGAGGAACGAACCTGTGCTGATGCCTGCAGCAAAAAAACTGGTGGCCGAAAGCAAGCTTGACGCAGCCGAAATAAGCGGCAGCGGGCGCGGCGGGCGCATTACCAAGGCCGATGTACTCTCACACCAGGAAACCTTGCGGCAGCCCGCGGCAAAAATATCCGAGCCTTCCCCGGTCAATGTTTCCGTTATGCCTGGGGATCGCCCGGAGCAACGCGTGCCGATGACTCGGCTGCGTGCGCGCATCGCCGAGCGCTTGGTGCAATCGCAACATGCGGCGGCGATACTGACTACTTTCAACGAAGTCAACATGCAGCCGGTAATCGAACTGCGCAATCGCTACAAAGAGAAATTCGAGAAAGAGCATGGTATAAAACTGGGTTTCATGTCGTTTTTCGTCAAGGCGGCAGTCGCGGCGCTCAAGAAATTCCCCATCGTCAACGCTTCGATTGACGGCAATGATATCGTCTATCATGGCTACTTTGACATCGGCATCGCAGTGAGCTCCTCGCGCGGACTGGTGGTGCCCATCATTCGCAATGCCGATCAGCTGTCGCTTGCTGAAATCGAAAAACAGATCGCTGATTTCAGCAATCGCGCTCAGGAAGGCAAGCTCAGTATCGAGGAACTGACCGGCGGCACGTTCTCCATTTCAAACGGCGGGGTATTCGGCTCGATGCTTTCCACTCCAATCATCAATCCGCCGCAAAGTGCGATACTCGGCATACATCTGACCAAGGAGCGGCCGGTGGTGGAAAACAGTCAGATTGTGATACGGCCCATGAATTATCTGGCGCTTTCCTACGATCACCGCATCATCGACGGGCGCGAAGCCGTGCTGTCCTTAGTGGCGATCAAGGAAGGTCTCGAAGATCCGGCGCGGCTGTTGCTGGAAATCTGAAAATCTTGAACCGCTGAGGACGCAAAGGACGCGGAGGAGGACAAGAACCAATTATTGATTTGGTTTTCCTCTGCGGCCTCCGCGGTGCAATTATTAAAGGTAAATCATGGCGAAGACGTTTGATGTGGCGGTCATCGGCGCTGGGCCCGGTGGTTATGTGGCCGCCATTCGCTGCGGGCAACTCGGTCTCAACACTGTCTGCATCGACGATTGGAAAAACGAAAAAGGCAAACCCAGCCTCGGCGGAACCTGCCTGAATGTCGGCTGCATCCCTTCCAAGGCCCTGCTTGAATCCTCTGAAAATTACGAGCGTGTGCGGCACAAGTTTTCCGAGCATGGAGTGACTGTGCAGGGTGTCACCATGGACGTGAGCGCGATGCAGGCGCGTAAAAACAGAATCGTCGAGAGTTTTACTGGCGGTATCGCCATGCTGTTCAAGAAAAATAAAGTTGCTTTTCTGCATGGAACAGGCCGCTTTATTTCAGCAGGAAATACCTATCAGATCGGTGTATCTGATAACGGCAAGTCGGAAAGCATAGATGCCAGGCATGTGATTGTCGCCACCGGCTCGTTTCCCAGGCAGCTTCCAGGCGCACCGCTGGACCAGAATTTGATTGTGGATAATGTAGGAGCGCTCTCATTTACCGAGGTACCGAAGCGCCTGGGGGTGGTGGGTGCTGGCGTTATTGGACTGGAAATGGGCAGCGTATGGCGCCGTTTGGGGGCGGAGGTCACCCTGCTTGAAGCCTTGCCGGGCTTTTTATTGGTTGCGGACGAGCAGATCGCCAAGGAAGCGCAAAAGATTTTTACCAAGGAACAGGGTCTGGATATCCGCACTGGCGCGAAAATTACTTCGGTAAAAACCGGCAAAAACCAGGTCACCGTGGAATATCAGGACAATCAGGGCGCTCGGCAAAAGCTTGAATGCGACAAACTGATTGTCGCCATTGGCAGGATTCCGAATACCGCCGGTCTCGGAGCTGAAGCGGTGGGACTGAAACTGGATAGCAACGGCTTTATCGAAGTGGATGCGCATTGCCGCACCAATTTGCCCAATGTGTTTGCCGTCGGCGATGCGGTGCGCGGCCCGATGCTTGCCCACAAGGCCTCCGAGGAAGGCGTGGCGGTTGCGGAAATCATCGCCGGTCAGGCTGGCCATGTTAACCTCGATACTGTTCCCTGGGTCATTTACACTTCCCCTGAAATCGCCTGGGTGGGCAAGACCGAGCAGGAATTGAAGAAATCCGGGATTGCATACCGCTCAGGCCAATTTCCTTTTCTCGCCAACGGGCGCGCGCGCAGCCTGGGAGAAACCTCAGGTTTCGTGAAAATTCTGGCAGATTCCAGAACCGACCGCATTATCGGCGTGCACATCATCGGGCCTTATGCTTCGGAGATGATTGCGGAAGCAGTGGTTGCGATGGAATTTGCTGCAAGCAGTGAAGATATCGCGCGCATCGTACACGCCCACCCCTCGCTTTCCGAGGTGTTTCATGAAGCCGCACTGGGTGTAGACAAGCGCAGCCTGCATATCTAGTCCGTCACAGAGATTCTCAATGCAAAATTTCAAGGCCTATCGGATTTTTAACGAAAACGGCAAAGTTCAAAGTCGTCTGGTCGGGATTAACTTAAACGAATTGGATGCCGGCGAGGTCGTGCTCAAAGCGGCCTATTCCAGTGTTAATTACAAGGACGCTTTGGCGGCAACCGGTGTTGGCAAAGTCATTCGGCGTTTTCCCTGCACCGGGGGAATAGATGTTTCAGGCGTGGTGACATCTTCCACCGATTCGCGTTTTAAAGAGGGTGATGAGGTTATAGTCACCAGTTATGATTTGGGTGTGTCGCACGACGGCGGTTATTCGGAATATGTGCGCGTGCCGGCTGCATGGGTGGTGCCACTACCCAAAGGCCTGACCCAGTTCGATGCAATGGCGATTGGCACAGCCGGCTACACCGCGGCTCTGGCGATCCATATCATGGAGCAGAACGATCTCAAGCCCGCCAACGGCAAAGTGGCGGTAAATGGCGCCACCGGCGGTGTGGCGAGCATCGGCATTGATATGCTGGCGAAGCTCGGCTATCACGTGGTGGCAATCACCGGTAAAGACAGCGAGCACGATTATCTGAAAAAACTTGGAGCGGCTGAAGTACTGTCGCGTCACAAACTGGAAATGGGTACACGCCCATTAGAAAAAACATTGTGGTCGGGGGCGCTTGACTCGGTGGGCGGCGAGCAACTCGCCTGGCTTTTACGCACCATGCAACAAAATGGCGTGATCGGAAGTTTCGGCAATGCTGGAGGCATTGAACTGCATACCACAGTGCTGCCGTTTATTTTGCGCGGGGTACGCTTGCTGGGTGTGGATTCGGCTTATACCGCAATGCCGCTGCGCAGGACTATCTGGGCTAGGCTTGCAGGCGATTTACGCCCGAGGCATCTTGCAGAAATCGCCCATACCGTGAACCTTGACCAATTGCCCGGGGTTTTTGAAAAGATGCTGCAAGTCCAAGCTCGTGGTCGCACTGTAGTTAAGATTAATTAAGCTTTGTATGTCAAGTAGTTATTAAATTATATTAAACTCATTTCTAGAACATATTTTGATCTGAGAGCCGCGGGTGCATAATTTTCCGGGAGAGGAAGTATGAGCAAGAGCTACCAAGATTTTTATCGCCATTCAATTGAGGATCCCGACTCATTTTGGGGCGAGCAAGCCAAGCTCATAGACTGGCACAAGCCTTTCAGCAAAGTTCTGGATTACAGCAAGCCGCCTTTCAGCAAATGGTTCGTCGGCGGGCAAACCAATCTTTGCCATAATGCAGTAGACCGTCACGTCCGGATACGCGGAGAACAGAAAGCGCTGGTCTGGGTATCCACCGAAGTTGACCAGGAAAAAAGCTACACCTACCGCGAATTGCACACCGAAGTGCAGCGAGTAGCAAGTATGATGCAGTCACTCGGAGTCAAAAAAGGCGACCGCGTCATCATCTATATGCCTATGGTCCCCGAGGCGGTATTCGCAATACTTGCCTGCGCCCGTATCGGCGCGATTCATTCGGTGGTGTTTGGCGGGTTTGCCGCAGCAAACCTTGCGGCGCGCATCGACGACGCGAAGCCCGTACTCATGATTACCGCCGATGGCGGCAGCCGCATGGGCAAAGTGGTTCCCTACAAGAACCTGGTTGACGAATCGATCAAGCTGGCGCATTACCCGCCAGAGAAGGTCATTATTTTCCGCCGCGGACTGGACCCAAATATGGTTATGATACCCGATCGTGATATCGATTATGCCGAGCTGCGCTCACAACATATAAATGCCCAGGTGCCGGTCACCTGGCTGGAATCAAACGAGCCGTCTTATATTCTTTACACTTCCGGCACCACCGGCAAGCCCAAGGGCGTGCAGCGCGATGTTGGCGGCTACGCCGTAGCGCTGGCTGCGTCCATGAAATACATCTACTGCGGCAACGCCGGGGAAACCATGTTTACCGCCTCCGATATTGGCTGGGTGGTGGGACATTCATACATTATTTATGCACTGCTGATTGCCGGGATGACCACCATCATGTACGAAGGAGTGCCGGTACGGCCCGATGCTGGCATCTGGTGGAAAATCGTCCAAGACCACAAA